>NZ_CP121664.1:0-300000 GCF_029714285.1 Rhizobium sp. CB3090 | reverse complement strand
ATTCTCCTTTTTACGGAGCCTATATACGAGGGACGGCGTTCATGCGCACGAAAAGTTGAGTACGATGCCAGTCCTGTTGATATTCGCGTGAGCTTTTGACAGCTCCTTGTTACAAGCAGCCGCCGAACCCTACCGATCTTGGCAGGTGCGTGCATCTGTGCCGACTAATAATGTGAAACAAGCAGATTCAGTAGATCAACAAGCTGGTCTCCATCGTCTGTGCATGAATCGAATGTTCTGCGACTTAACCTAGCCGACCACCATATGTAAGAGTGCGGAAGACAGCTGATCGACTCGATCGGGCTCCAGATTGGAGTGGGCGAAAGGATGGCTGGTAACAGGTGCGAGCGGGATCCTCTACGGAGGCGAACATCGTTCTCGGCCGGTAAGAGTAGTTCGTGGTATCCTATTTGAAGCAGCACTCTGGAGCCTCGCCAGATCAGGAAAATGTTGATGACCGCATGTCAGACCAAACGTTTGATCCTAACCCCTCTAAAATCGCAACATGGGGCGGAATTGTACAAGTTGCACAACGATCCCCTGGTTCAAAACGCCATCTTTAACAACGTGCCACAGACCAGGGCGGACGTGCACAAGTGGATCGATCGGTTCTTGGCTCAGTGGAGCAAGAGCGGCTTCGGCTTCTGGATAGTCTATGAAAAAGTCAATGATAGTCCGATTTTCATCGGTCGCTGTGGCCTGCTGGAGTATGGGGATACCGCTAACCTTGAATTTGCTTATGCATTTTTCCAAAGTGGCGCAGGACGAGGCCTGGGACCCGAGGCGGCGCGCTTTGCTATCACGCACGCCTTACAAAATTCAACTAAAGAAAAGGTAATTGGTTTCATTGCGCACGGCAATACCCGGGCAGAGCGGGCGGCAGAAAAGTTTGGGCTGCACTATGTTGACGATCGTTTCGACAATGGAAAACTATTTCAATACTATGAGGTATCCCGAGAGGATTATTGTTCTCAAGCTCATTATCAGGCCTAGAGGAAACATGCAACGCTATTACTAAGCCGAACAATGCTTCCCGCGCCAAAACGGAGTAACGCGTTTCCCATAGTATGATTGGCATCGAAACCGTCCGCATCTCTTCAGCGGCTGCATCCTTTTGCGGACGCTGCAAGACACGGCACCAGATTCAGCTAAAAATTTACAAGATCTTTACGACCCCAATTCGCTGAGAATGGTACGTTCACTGCAGGTCTGAGGCCATACGCGGCTGACAAGCCTGATGCCGATACACTCGGGCCGCCGCACATCACGCAATGGAGGGTCAGCAGTCAATGGCAAGAAGAGCGCTCATCCTAGTTGAAGGCAACGGACACGGTACTGGTCAGCAATACGTCCAAGCTGCCGAGAGTGTAGGCCTTCATCCAATTACCCTGTCGGCCGATCCAGCTCAGTACGACTATCTTGCGATGGGAAGCGTCGAAGCACTCCAGGTCGATACAGACAATCTTGATGCGTTGATCCACGAATGCTCCCGGTTGCGTGAGGCCTATGAAATTGTTGGCATTACCAGCGCCGAGGAGAAGGACTATGCGACGGTCGGCAAGCTCTGTAAGCATTTCAATTTGCCGGGACCGAACCCAGTATCAATCGAACGATGCTGCGACAAATTCACTCAACGTCGCCTCCTCGCAGAGGCCGGCGTTCCGATACCTGCTTATCGCTTGGCCACGAACGGGGCGGAGGTTGAAAGCTCTGCCGCGGAAATTGGCCTGCCTGTCGTTGTCAAGCCAGCGGTCGGCGGAATCGGCAGCATCGGTGTCCGACTGTGCCGCAACGTCGATGAGTTGGCCGAACATACGGCCAATCTGTTGGGCGGCAAGCACACATGGCGGCCTTCACCGAAGATCTTGGTGGAAGAATTCGCACAAGGCCCGTTTTATGAAGCCGACACAATGGGAAATGAGGTCATAGGGATTAGTACCGCTGAATTCGATCCTCCACCACATTTTCTCTTTCGTGAGAGCATCTTTCCGGCCCCGTTGACTGACGACGAACACGAGCGTATCTCCGATGTGGCGCTAAGCTGTCTGAAAGCTCTCCATCTTGGGTGGGGGCCGACGAACATCGAATTGCGGTGGACAAAACGTGGCCCAGTCGTCATTGAAGTCAATCCGCGTATTGCGGGTGGAACGTATCCTCGGCGGATTCAGTTAGCTTACGGTGTCGATCTTGTCACCGAGCACATTAAACTTGCTACCGGTGGGGAATCGGACTTGCGCAGAAGTTATCTGCAGACTGCAGCCGTGCGGTTCCTACTTCCTAATCGTGATGGCACCCTCGATTGGATCAATGGCGACAGTCGAGCGGCTGCCGTGCCGGGTGTCTTAGAGGTCAAATTGTATGTTAAACCTAAGACACCGATCGTTCGAAAAGGTGACTACCGAGACCGCATAGGACATGTGATCGCAATTTCACCCAGTTTTGCGCAGACGAAGGCTATACTTCAGCACGCGGTCGAGCAAATCGGTTGGTCGATCACGCCATTTTCTACCCTTGATCAAGATGAACAAACTGGGTCGTTAAACTCCCCCAGAGGCTCAGTATCTCGAGGTAAGGGGTAAATCGTCACTGTCGATATTCATGCAATTAAGAGCAAGAAAGGTGCTGATCGACTCTGATGCCGATTTTCGATCTTGAGCAATTGCGAGCGGCTTGTCGTTAATTTGCCAGAAGAAATCGGAGAGATATGGTTTATTTCGAACGGAGCAACATTTGATGACGGTAATGACGAGCGCGGCGCAATTACTTTCTGCTCACCGTATAGTCGTGAAGATTGGCTCTGCACTGATTGCCGATGGAGAAACCGGACACATTCGTGGCCCTTGGCTGGAAACGATGATAGAAGATGTGGTCCGATTTTTTGCGCGTGGGCAGCAGGTGATCATCGTGACGTCGGGTGCAGTCGCAGCGGGATCTTACCACTTCAATGATTCGGACAGTCCACTGAAAAACGAGGAGCGAAAAGCGGCTGCTGCGATTGGTCAGGTTCGGCTCATGCTCGCCTTTGAACGGAGCTTGAAACGTTTCGGGTTTGGCCTCGGCCAGTTGCTGTTGACCGGCGAAGATTTACGCAACCGACATCGCCGTATCAATATGTGGTCAACGGTTCGGCGAATCCTCCAAGTTGGCGCCCTTCCCGTCATCAATGAGAACGACACGACTGCAACGACCGAGACCTGTGTTGGCGACAATGATCAGCTAGCGGCACATGTCGCAGAGTTGTTGCAGGCCGACATTCTTATCCTGCTTTCCAATATAGATGGCCTCTTCACGGAAGATCCGCACAACAACCCGTCGGCCCGTCTGATCACAAAGGTGCAACGAATTACTCCCCGGATAGAGGCCATGGCCACTCATTCCCACTCTCGCCATAGTTCAGGTGGCATGCTGACGAAGTTGATGGCAGCGAGGATCACTATGAATGCCGGTTGCAATATGATCATCGCGAAGGGCACCAGGTCCTACCCGCTTTCCGCTATCGAGAACGGAGGGCCATCAACATGGTTTGTCCCATCCACAAGCGATAGGGCTGATTGCGACATCTGTGCCGACAATGTGTCGCAGGCTTAACGTTCGTGCTCCGTGGCTTATGATTGACATTATCGAGCTCTTCTCAGGCGCGGGCGCTCTCCGAAAACGTGAAGGTTCGGCGATCGCCTTTGTGCTCGAAAGAGCCAAGCTGTCCAGCCAGCTTCGACAGAAGGCCATGCCTTCGGGTTCGACGTCTTTGAGGCAGCATGTCGTAATGAGGGTGAAGAGCTGGCTCGGGAAATTTGGACAGCACGGATAAGTGGATTTCTGCCTGACTTCGGCTTAGATGCCGGGAACAGGAGAGACCATGACGAGACGACCGCGCCGGAACCATAGCCCGGCTTTCAAGGCGAAGGTGGCGCTTGCCGCCATTAGGGGCGAACAGATGCTGGTGGAATTGTCCCAGCAGTTCGACCTGCATGGCAATCAGATCAAGCAGTGGAAGGACCAGCTCCTTGAGGGGGCGACAGGCGTTTTCGGTGATGACGCCAAAGCGGAACCAGCGGCTCCGACCGTCGATGTCAAAACCCTGCATGCCAAGATTGGTGAACTGACGTTAGAGAATGATTTTTTATCCGGTGCGCTCGGCAAAGCCGGACTGCTGAGCGGAAAGAAATGATCAATCGCGAGCACAAACTGTCGGTCGTCCGCCAGGCGAAGCTTCTCGGCTTCAGTCGTGGCAGCGTCTATTATTCGCCGCGTCCTGTGTCAGGCGGCGATCTGGCCCTGATGCGGCGGATCGACGAACTGCATCTCGATTACCCGTTTGCCGGAAGCCGGATGTTGCAGGGGCTTTTGAAGGCGGAAGGGCTTCAGACAGGGCGGCTTCACGTCGCGACGCTGATGAAGAAGATGGGCATTGAGGCGATTTACCGTCGTCCCAACACGTCGAAACCGGCACCTGGTCACAAGGTCTATCCGTATCTTCTGCGCAAGCTGGCAGTCACCAGACCCAATCAGGTTTGGGCTATGGACATCAGCTACATCCCAATGGCGCGAGGCTTCGTCTATCTCTGCGCTGTCGTCGATTGGTTCAGTCGTCGGGTTCTGTCGTGGCGGCTGTCGATCACGATGGAGACGGCTTTCTGTATAGAGGCAGTCGAGAAAGCGCTTGCTCGGTACGGAAAGCCGGACATCTTCAACACGGACCAGGGATCGCAGTTTACCCCCATCGACTTCACGGCGGTGCTGAAGAAGGCTGAGATCGCCGTCTCGATGGATGGCAAGGGTGCATTGCGACAACGTCTTCGTCGAGCGGCTCTGGCGGTCGATCAAATACGAGGAGGTCTATCTCCATGCCTACAAGACTGTGTCCGAGGCCCGCGCTGGCATCGGCGGCTATCTGACCTTTTACAATACCCGACGTCCACATTCATCCCTTGACCGGCAGACACCGGATCAGGCTTACTTCAACGCGCTGACGCCAATGATGATGGCGGCATAATCGAGGCGGAAATCTACTTAGCAAAACGCCCGGAACTGTTCAGACAAACCGAGCCACTTCTGTGAAGATCACGGCCGCGCGATCGGACCTGCGCCCCAGCTTCTGTGAATGTCCAGCTGCGGCCACCGAGGCCAATCTCTCTCTGCACTCGTTGTCAACGCCCGGTGGCAAAAACTGGATAATTAGGTTATCGGTTCCCGATAGGTTCCTGTTCGGCAGGGGTCGCGAATGGAATAATAGACCAAGTTATTAAGCTTGTGGCACGCTCAAGTATTGTCTCGGTCTGAGTGTGATGCGGTGAGGTGGCGATGACATGCCCGATCGCGTCTCGGTAATCACTCGTTCTGACGATTTCGGCCTTAGGCTTGACGTACAATTCAACTTCGGCGACTCCCAGTTCAGCCGCTGCCCTTTTATCACCGTCGACCCAATCAAGAATGCCGTTGCTGTCAGGTACCAGGAACCGCGCGCCGGCAACCTGAGAACGCGTTATGTGCAAATCCGATTTCTCGCCGATAACAAGCTTGATGTGCTCAGTCACAAGATCCACGCCGTACGCGAGTAGCACCAGCCGAGGGGTCGCCAAACCCGGAAGACGGGGATTGATTTCAATGGCGACCGGGCCACGTTTTGTCCACCGCAATTCAACGTTCGCCGGCCCCCAGCCCAGCCCAAGCGCTCGTAAGCAGCGTAGTGAAATCTCAGCGACGCAATCATATTGTCGGCCAGTCAGGGGCGCCGGGAAAATGTACTCACGAGCAATGAAATAGGGCGGGCGGCCAAAATCAGCGGTACCGACTGCAATAATCTCATTTCCCATGGTGTCGACGCTATAGTATGGGCCTTGTGCAAATTCTTCGACCAATATCTTCGGCGAAGACCGCCAGGCGTGTTTCCCGCCCAGCAGATAGTCCGTATGTTCAGTCAACTCGGCGAGGTTGCGGCACAATCGAACACCGCTGCTGCCGCTGCCAACAACTGGCTTAAGTATTACTGGCAGACCGATTTCTATAGCGGAGCTTTCAATGTCAGTCGCGCCTGTCGCTAGGCGGTAAGCAGGTACAGGAACGCCGGCTTGTGCGAGGAGTTCCCGTTGGGCGAACTTGTCGTAGCACTGTTCAATGGAGACAGGATTTGGGCCGGGTAAACCGAAATGGCGGCAAAGATTGCTTATTATCAAATATTCCGATTCATCGCGACCTGCAAAGCCGGTAATGCCAGCAATGTCATACGACGCACTCAATCGGGAACACTGGCCGATCATCGCGTCTAGATTATCCGTGTCGGCACGGATTGCCTCACCGTGTTCCACCGCAAGGTAATTATACTGAGTTGGATCAGCCGACAGCGTAATGGGATAAAGTCCAAGGCGCGCGGCTGCCTTCATATATAGAGGACCATTACCTCTGCTACCTTCAATTAGAATGAGAGCTCTTTCTGTCATTGGCGTAACTCCGACCGGTGCGAGGGCGAATGCCAATTACGATCCTCCCTTCAATGTATAAACTTTGGTGGCAAGCGTATCATTGTTGGTGGAGTTGCTTCTGCAAATATTGTGTAAAGTTTTAGGAAGGGCACCTGCAGCGCTTATTTGGACGGGAGAAGTTCGGAAGATGGAACGAATGCAGGCCAGATTTGGTTGAAATTTCCAAAATCGCGCTTGAAGCTCAAGCATTGCTGGTGCCGCTCCCTTTCGCAACGCACAGAGATCTGCGCGCTCCGCACCGTGTCGCCGCGGGCTGTGGAAACTATGGCGACGGTCCTTTTCAGCGGTGCGATCCGCTCTGATCTGCCACTAGACGCAGCACGTGCTCATGCTAAGTCTGACTTTGCCTTCCGAACGGTCAGTGAGTGCCAGCCGTTTGGCCTAGCTCGTCCAGCGCATGAAATCAATATTCAGCGCCATTTCCATCTAAGCGGGTAAATCGTCCAGCCAACAGGCGCCCTCAAGGTACCGGCGGGAAAATATCTTGCCAATCTTTTCCTGAGCCTTGTTTTGATGATATCGCATGTACACATGGCCATCGGCTCCAACGTCAAGAATCTCAATCTTTCCCGTGTAGTGCGACATGATATATTTGAATGTCTTTTGGATGCCGCTGAGACGTTGGTTAATCCCGCGCGTAATCTCTAGTCCCCGACGCAGCGGAACCTGAAAATGCGACGCACCTTTCACCGGCCGACCCTGGAAGAGATAGTAGGGGCGGACGCCAATCTGATGACATCTGGCGAAGGTCTCGGCCAAGATCGCGGGATCATCGTTGACCTTAGCCAGGAGCACGGACTGATTAAGAAACTGAACGCCTTGCGCACGCAAGAGGCAGATGTTGCGCTCAGCGTCTGCTGAGATCTCACCAAAGTGATCAAAATGGGTGACGATGAGCGCAGTCTTACCTGCATCATGAATCCGTTTGAATAAGGTCACCAAGGTGGGATCCTCGAACCTTTTGGGCGCGTACGCGAGCGCTTTTGTGCCAAAACGAATGGACTTCAAATGCGGGAACGGCAAGAGATGATCAAGAATCTCATGGAGCCTGCTGGTGCTGAGTACGAATGGGTCGCCTCCCGATACCAGTACGTTCGTTATCTCAGGATGACGTTCAATGTATTGTGCAATTTGCCCTAAGTCAGCTGCAATTTCATCTGAGTCTTTACCCACAATGCGTTTTCGAAAGCAATATCGGCAGTACGAAGCGCAACGGTCTGTTGCCAACAACAGTCCCGTCTGAGAGTACTTGTGCTGAAATCCGGGCACAACCGTGTTATCGTGCTCACCACTGGTATCCAAATTGCCATTATTGTCGAACTCTTTGAATGAGGGCTCCACGATAAATTTCAGCTGATCGTAATAATCACTGTTAATGATCTGTTCACGATAGAATCTTGTAACACCATAACGCGTGATGTTGTTGGCTTCCAGCTCTCCCCGGGTCACTGTACGCGCGCCCTCAACGAACTTTATGACCTTAGACGACAACCGTGGGCCCAAACTGGTGAGCGGATCCGTCTTACTTTGAATTGTGCGGGTGGTCTTCATCTAGAGCCTCTAATTAAAGAACGCGAGACGCAATGGCCGTAACGGCTTCATTGTTATGACCATGCAATCCGCGTACCGTCGATGAGATGAAGCCGGCAAAGTGACGCCAAGTGAAGTGGTTACGCAGGGGTCGACAGAATCTGCGTCTTTAGAGTGTCTGTCAGGGCCGGAACAGAAATGCGCTTAAGTTGACACGGGCAATGTAAACGATGATGTGAGCCGTTCGAAGCTTCAAGGTATGTTTGCCTAAAGGTTCAGCTAGGCAACCCTCGTGCTCCTGGTTGATGTCGTCGGTCTTCGCAACGTCGTGGATGGGGCTCTTTTGTGAATTCGATCCTTTGGGTGCGACATCTTGGCCCGGCTCTCTCTTTTGAAAACTCAGCAGTGTTGGTCAATTCCTTATCACGATCTGTCCAACTCAATGGCGCCTTCCACAAACGGGCCAATGTTTGCAGTGGATTGACACTCAAAGGCAATCGGCTCGCCTCACGCTAGCAAGACCAACATCGACACACTGTTTTTGGTGTGCAGATTCCTGAGAGATGCTCGTCGAAATCGCCGGCGAAACGTCGCGCCAAGCGGATAGCGACCAATCAATTTCCGGCTCTTCATTAGTCATGAGAATTCGTGCCTACGCCGTTCTTCATGACATAAGCGTCGAATTCCACAAGTTGTTCTTCATGGTCAGCCAGAGCTTGAAGAGCGCAGCTCCCGCGTCTCGCGGCGACCAGTTCCATGAGACATTCTACTGCGGCCAATGCCGGAGTCATCGTGTGAATAAATGAAGGAACTTCGGTGCGAACGCGGATCACAACTTGAGAAATTTTTGCGATTGGAGACAGTTCGCTGTCCGTCAGGGCGATGAGTTTCGCACCACGCGACACGGCAAACTCGGCTGCCTGTACTGTGAAGCGGGTGTAAGGGCTGACTGTGACCGCCAGCAAAATGTCTTCTGGACCGACAGACCTAAGCGCATCATCGGAGGCTCCGCCCAACCCATCGATCAATGTTGTGGGAGAGCCAAGCAATGATCCAACATGGTGCATTAAATAAGCGACGGGAAAGCTTGAACGGCGGCCGATGCAAAAAATTTGTTTCGCCTCCGCTACGAGGTCGGCTGCTGCCGCCAACGCGGCAATCGCGGACGGCTGCGCGAACCTGCTTAGATGACCCTGCAAAGCATTCACTGTATCGCAGATGAGGACGCCATCTCCCCCGATCTTCCCTCGTGCCAACAACTCCTCTCCACTTCCACCGAAGCATTCCGGCCGTTCCCTAACGCTATCCGCGAATACCTCCTTCAATTTGTCGAAGCCATCGAAGCCAAGGCGTTTTGCAAGCCGCGTTAACGTTGCCGGAGGCACTCTTGCTCGGCGCGCCTGCTCCCTCATTGACAGCAGTGCGACCTCTGTCGGATGGTCAACCAACCAACGCGCAGCGACCTTCATTTGCCGGGGAAATCGCTCATAGCGGTTCTTTATGAGACTTGTGGTGGGAAAATCCATTCTTACTTCCTGAAGTCTATTAGGCAAATGCTTAAGCGGCAAAAGCCTTTACTTGGCCTATGGATTTTAAGGTCTCCGTTTTCCCGATGCCTCAAACAGCCCGTGTTGGCTAGCTCATCCACGCGCTGCAGCGTTCCCGGAAGCCGGTTTGATTGAATCTTTCTTGAAGATAAGGCCATGTGTCGACCCGCGCGCACCAATATCGTCATGAGAACCAAGACGGCGCCGAACATGGAGTTACTCGAGTGCGACATGCTGGCTTCTACGTCCCACCACCATAAACTCGTCGTTGACGTTAAGATCGACGATCCATTGCTTCGCAATATGGAGAAAGCAAAAGATGTGCCATCTACGCAGAATCGGCAAAAGAAGAGCCTATTTCCCCTGTTCAACTATTTAGGTGAGGATGGGGCGCACGCAGGGCCGAACATTCCATGTCGCGAATCCGACAAATCTGAATTCCCATTGACCGGTTTTCAGCATCGTCTTGGGAGACCTCCGCATTTCCAAATGCGATGACGGAGACCATTGGAACGACGTGATCGCCAGATTTTCAGAAAGATAGTTCTGGGCCTTAGCCCCATTTAGGCGACCTCGTTACCCAATAAGCTTGGGGGTCGCACTTTTTATAGCGCTAACAGGTTACGAGGCGTTAGCGCCTGCAAGACGCCCGCGACCGCGCGATCCGTAGATGAGCCGGTTCGCGCGAGTCGCGGTGCCCACAAACCACAATCGATGCCGGCGCCTGATCGCTTTGGCTCTGCCATGCCTCCAAGAGCCAAGCATAGCTTTACACGCTTGAGTGCACGGATTTCTCCAGAATATCCAGGCCACGCTCCAAGGTCTGCCGTTCAGTTGTCAATGGAGGAAGAAGCTTAATAACGTGATCTTCCGCGCCACATCGCTCTACTACGAGCCCATCTTCAAAGGCTTTGCGTACGATTTGCGCCGCCAATTTGCCCGTACTGCAGTCGAGCCCCACCATCATGCCCCTTCCACGTACGGCAATGTTGGAATTTCGGTTGCTTTGGGCGACTTGCTGAAGGCGCTCTCTTAGAATGCATCCTTTTTCGACAACTTCTCTAGATAGGTTTTCATTTGTCCAGTATTTTCGCAAAGCAGCGGTCGCTGTCACGAGTGCGAGATTGTTGCCCCTAAAGGTTCCGCTGTGTTCGCCTGGTTGCCAGACGTCAAATTCGGGTTTGAGCAGCAAGAGTGACAGCGGCAGCCCACAACCGCTGAGAGATTTCGACAAAAGAACGATGTCTGGAGAAATGTCCGCAAACTCAAAGCTGAAAAAATCGCCAGTTCGTCCGCAGCCCGCCTGAATGTCATCAATAATCAGCAGGATGCCATTCTTCCTGCAAAGCCGCTCGAGCGACTGCAGCCAGTTTCTGCTCGCAGGATTGATGCCGCCTTCACCCTGAACGGTTTCAAGAATAACGGCCGCGGGCAAATCGACGCCACTGCTACGGTCGGCAAGCACTTTGTCCAAATATTCCGTAGTATCCCGATCAGGGCCCCAATAGCCGTCGTAAGGCATGAACACCGCGCCGGAAGGAGGAAGACCTGCCGCGTCTCGGAAATATCGATTACCAGTTACTGCAAGCGCGCCCAGGCTCACCCCATGATAACCGTTGGTGAATGAGACGATGCTGTGGCGTCCAGTGACCTTGCGTGCAAGTTTCAAAGCTGCCTCGACGGCGTTGGCTCCAGTGGGACCCACAAACTGGTATTTGTACCTAAGACCACGCGGGCGCAAAATCAGCTCGTCAAAAAGCTCGATAAACTCTCTTTTCGCCGACGTAGCCATGTCTAACGCATGGATAACCCGATTTGACTGCAGGTACTCCACGGCAGCACTTAGGATGTACGAATCGTTGTGACCGTAGTTAAGGGCACTCGCGCCGGAAAGAAAATCAATGAACGCACAACCATTTTCGTCTTCGAGGATGGCTCCTGCCGCTTTCGTGAACACCACGGGGAATGATCGTGAATAGGATCGCACGTTCGATTCGAAGGTTTCAAAAGCAAATAGGGAATTGGAAATGCGGTCATTACTCACGATTATTTCCTCAACCAGATGCCATGACCCAGCGCCTGTACCCTTGACGCCAATTACCGCGAAATCTCAGCAACGCCTCGAAATCCGGCGTCAATTTGGAAAGTTTCCGCAACTCTATATGACCATTGCTAACTGTGCTCCTACCTAGAATGATAGTGTTCCTATTTGCTTATTATTGGCCTGTCGCAGGAAAACAGAGCTGCGGCAGTGGCGGCACTGCCGCCTAGAGACGAACAATCGCCTCCTACAGCTCGATAAATCCCAGATTTATTGCCTTAATAGCCGCGACCGTTCTACTGGCAGCGTCCAACTTTCGCATGACGTTTTTAATGTGAAAATTAACAGTGTTTTCGGATATATTCATAATAATTCCTATGTCCCATGACGACTTTCCCCGTGCTACCCAGAGAATACATTCTTTCTCCCTAAGCGAGAGCTCAGGCACTTTCTCCATGGGATTCGAATCCGCGACATTTGCAAGTCTCAGATGGAAATGTATCGCCGCAAGTTGTAAGTAGGCGATTGCCCTGTGGTGGTATTCACGCTCAATTTGCTGGGCAAAGCTCATGATGGCGAAGCTTCCAGCCGAGCTGCGCAAGGGAATAGTAATGCCTGACCTTACGCCAAAGCTTGCAGCCTCGTCGAAGATACGCCGTTCGTTTGGAGTTGTGCTAGGGCCAACGTATGCCTCTCTCCACTGGATAGGGCCTGATCGCATTCGACTTTCCTTGATAATGGGAGCTTTCCGATCATAACCCATTTCGAGACATCGCTTCTGCCATTCATCAGGATAGTTCAGGATCTCAAGTGAAGGGCGTCGAACCGGCTGTAAAACCTTGCGCTCGATTGTAAGAGGACCGTAGGCTATCCACGTACAGCCGAAATTCAGAGCGAAAGCTGATAAGTGCTCAAATAACTGTTTAGACTGAGCGATGCCATGTGTCTGGTCAAGAAATCGGCCGAACTGGACTGCAAATTCCCCTCTGTTTATAGCTTGAGAAGGCGGCGAGAGGTCCGAGGAAATCACATCGGCAACTTGGCCGGTCTGCTTACTCACTTGAGTGGAACCGCAACCGTCCCTAAACAATCGATTCTCGCTCTCGGTCAAATAATGGCACGCCATTTTGTCGTCAGTGCGTGACGTCGCTGGCCCTGAGCGGCCACGGCTCTCCGAGCCTTCGGCGAACGTTATCGCTAAAGCTTTGAAAGCGGGCTGTGGAAGAGCTGACATCGTGCTTTCCTCCCGTTTTTTCCGAGGGCTCGGAATTCCGTAGTTCAAGAGTCGTGCCAATCTTGCTGAAAAGAACCCCCACGGAGCCTCTACCAATTTTTTTAGCCGTTTATATAAAATGCAGCAGCAAAGCAGCCGAGTACGCCGCGCTCTGGCTTGTCAATGCCGGATGAAATTTCCCCAGAAGTGGGCTCTTCCGCAATTTCGGTGCAACTTTCTGAATCCTGTTGATTCGACACACGAATCAGCAGGAGCATGGAAATGGCGAAGCGCATTCTACCGTTGATCCCGCCGTCTTTGGTCGTCGATCACGTTCAGCAGTCGAGAGGGGCTATATCGATCGATTGTCGCTTCCGATCGACAGGAGCCAAATGCCCGGATTGCCGCAAGGCCTCGCATCGTGTTCATAGTCGTTACGAACGACACCTCGCGGACCTGCCGTGGCAAGGGCGAGCGGTCACGATAATCTTGCATGTCCGGCGCCTGCGTTGCAGCAACGAGAGATGCCGCAGGCGCATATTTGCCGAGAACGTTGGTGATGTGACCTGGCGCTATTGCCGGCGCACCAGACGCCTGGGAGACGTGCATCGCAGTATCGGCATGGCGTTGGGAGGAGAGGCGGGCATGAGATTGGTCACTCGTCTTGGCATGCCTGTGAGCGCCGACACCATTTTGCGGATTGCGCGGACGCAACCCTCTGGGAATTGCGAAGCGCCGCGTATCCTGGGCGTAGACGATTGGGCCTGGCGTCGCGGACAACGCTATGGAACGATCCTGGTCGATCTCGAAACGAACAATGTCGTTGATCTGTTGCCAGACCGCGAGAAGGACACGCTCTCAGGATGGCTTGCCGATCATCCCGGCGTTGAAGTCATCGCTCGGGACCGGGCCGGTGCTTATGCGCGTGGCGCCCGTGAGGGAGCGCCGAAAGCGCAGCAGATCGCCGATCGTTGGCATCTCCTGCGCAACTGTTCCGATGCCTTGCAGAATGTTGTGGAGCGACAATACCGCGTTATTCGGGATGTCGGAAAGGCGCTTATGGCGCAGATTGATACGGATGATCAAATGCGCCGCGAGCGCGGGAAAGAAGGGCTGCTCCAAGGACGCGCAGCACGACAGCAGAACAATCGGCATCAAGATCGGCGTGCTCTTTTTGAGGAGGTCATCCGCCTGAATGGTATGGGCTGGAGCCAACTGGCGATCAAGCGTGAGCTTGGCATCGACCTCAAAACCATACGGAAATGGCTGAAAGACAATCAACCTGGGACATGGGAGCGCACGGTATTCACGGAGAATCCGGCCGATGCCCATGCAGACTACGTCCGCAGGCGCTGGTTTGAAGGCTGCCGCAATGCGACGCGACTTTACAGGGAGGTGTGCGATCGCGGTTATCGTGAGAGTGTAAAGACCTTTCGCCAGTGGGTAAAGGTAAGGCTGCGCGACGGCGTCCCCGCACCTATATTGTCTCGGGCCTCGCGCAAATCTTCATGGCGCACGCCTTCATCCCGGCTAACCGTTCGTCTTCTGACAGCCGAAGCCGATACTCTCCCGCGGAACGAGCGCGCTTTTGTGAACGCGATTTCCTCGGCCTCACCTGACGTTGCCACTGCTGCCGATCTGGCACGACGCTTCCAGTCCATGATCTGCAATCGGGAAACCGTCGCGCTCAAGCCGTGGTTACATGATGCCGCAACTGGGCCGATGTCTTCGTTCGCGCGCGGGATTCGTCGCGACGTCGAGGCGGTGCAAGCTGCATTGACGTTGCCATGGAGTACTGGGCCAGTTGAAGGCAAGATCAACAAGCTAAAGCTCATCAAGCGATCCATGTATGGAAGAGCCGGGATGGACCTCCTGCGTTCACGTATCATCGGCACCTGAGTTGCACCGAAATTGCGGAAGAGCCCACTTCTGGGGAGTATTGATCCGGTATCGACACTGGCCGGACAAACCTGACAATAGTGTCTGTTGTGAGTCCCCAACTTCGCGACGTTCTATGTATGAAAGTGCTCGAAGAAAGGTAAGCGAGTAGGCAATCCCACGTATCATTTAGCCTGCTGATCGGGAATCTTCTGCGTGAATCATGCGAGGAATCCTATGAGCGACAGTGTGAATCAGCCACGAACATTCGAGGTTTTGACTGCGACGCCGGTGCGAACGCGGCGCAAGCCGCGCGACTGGTCGGACGTGGAGAAAGAGCGGTTGATCGCCGAAACGTTGTTGCCTGGAGCCAATGTGTCGGCAATCGCACGTGCCGAGGGATTGGATCCCTCGCAGCTTTACGGGTGGCGTCGCAAGGCACTGTCGTCGGGTATGGTCGCGCCTGTGACGGAAGCCCCAAAGGAGGAGATCAAGTTCGCGCGCGTTGAGCCGGTGGCAAGTTCTACGGTGGAAATCGTCATCGGTGGTGTCATGGTGCGCGTCGCGAGCGATATAGAGCCTGATCACCTTTCGAAGATACTTCGGGCGGTCCGTAAGGCATGATCGGATCCGGTGTCGTTGTTTACGTGTCGTGCCAGCCTGTCGACTTTCGCAAAGGTGCGGCATCCTTGATGGCTCTGGTTAGAGATGGTGGTCTCGACCCGTTCAACGGAGCGCTTTATGTGTTCCGGTCGAAACGGGCGGACCGTGTTCGCATCGTCTGGTGGGATGGTAGCGGTGTCTGCCTATACTCGAAAACGCTCGAAGAGCAGAGCTTTTGCTGGCCGGGCATATCGGCGGCACGGATACGCCTGGACCATTCGCAATTGATGGCGCTTCTGGCCGGTCTGGATTGGAAGAAGATCCGGCCGGTCCATGTCCGGCGGCCATTACTAACAGGCTGAAGCCGACCTGTGGCAAGATGAATCATGCTGCTGTAATGATTGGGAAAGTGGCTACTTTTGTGCTCTACTTGACCCGATGGATTTGCCCCTTAACGACCTTCCGGACGACGTTGACGCGCTGAAAGCGATGGTTCTCGCGTTGGTGCGTGAGCAGGCTGCGAAGGAAGCCCGGCTGAAGGCCGCCGAGACTGAGATTGCCCGATTGGAGGCGGTGGAGAAAAGCGCGAACGAGCGGATTGCCAACCTGACCTTGATCATGAAGGTTTTGCAGCGCACGCAAAATGGCAAGCGCTCAGAACGGCTGCGCCTTGGTGTCAATGACGAGCAGGTCTCGTTTGCGTTCGAAGAGGTCGAAACGGGCCTTTCGGCGATCCAGAGCGAACTCGACCGCGCGGCCAAGGACAAGCCGAAACGAACGCCGCGTCCACGCAAGGGTTTTGCCGCACATCTCGAGCGCATTGAGGAGGTCATCGAACCGGAAATCCCGGCCGGGTTCGAGGGGCTGGAAAAAGTGCTGATCGGCGAGGACCGCTCCGAGCGGCTGGACGTCGTGCCGCCGAAGTTCAGGGTCGTCGTGACACGGCGTCCCAAATATGCGTTCCGGGGCGGCGACGGCGTCGTCCAGGCTTTGGCACCGGCACACATCATTGAAGGCGGCCTGCCGACGGAACGGCTGCTCGCCTATATCGCCGTATCCAAATATGCCGACGGTCTTCCCCTTTACCGGCAGGAAGCGATCTACATGCGCGACGGCGTCGAGATCAGCCGGTCGCTGATGGCCCAATGGATGGGGCATCTGGGCTTCGAACTGCAGATGCTCGCCGATTATATCCTCGAGAGGGTCAAGGAGGGCGAGAGGATATTTGCCGACGAGACGACCCTGCCCACTCTTGCTCCCGGTTCGGGTAAAACCACCAAGGCCTGGCTTTGGGCTTATGCGCGTGACGATCGCCCCTATGGTGGAACCAGCCCGCCGATGGTGGCCTATCGTTTTGAAGACAGCAGAGGCGCAGATTGCGTAATGCGTCATCTCTCCGGATTTAGCGGCATCCTGCAGGTGGATGGCTACTCGGCCTATACCAGCCTCGCCAAGACACGGGCGAAAATCGGCAGCAACGAAATGATCCAGCTCGCAGGATGCCGAGTAGGCGGGGTCGTTACCGAGCCCCGCCCCTCACAGATCCGGACGTGCAGATTTCCCGCATCCGGTTCCTCACAGTCCAGTTTCGCTCAGGGACGGCTCCACTGATGTACGATCCGGGTTGAAGGCAAGGGAAACCGGTCAAGGACCTGCGCCATCCGATTCCAGTTCGGCTTTCCAGATCGGCTGCGGCGTGAGAGCCCGCTTTTCCAGATGCGCTCGACCTGATGGTGATACCACCTCAGACGCCGTCCATTGCCCGTGATCCCATAGTAGGCGTAGTGGCCTCGCATCATCCGGGTCAGATGTCGGTGCTGAACCGTGAGCGACAGGTGCAGGTGTTTGAGGCACCATTCCCTGACTGCCCGTAAGGCTCGCGCAAACCGATCCTTGGCCGTGACCTGCCGCACCACCGGCTTCCCCTTCCGCGACTGCCCCCAGACATGGGTGAAGCCGAGAAAGTTGAAACTGGTGGCACTCGTTGCCGGGTGCCGCCCATGCGGGCGCCGGAAACGGAAGTCCACATAGCGCGTCTTGTCGGGATGGAGCCGGAGCCCATACCGCTCGAAACGCCTGCCCAGCACGGCCAGCATACGCCGGCCGTCCAGGTAATCCTCGAAGCTCATGACGAAGTCGTCAGCATACCGCACCATCTGGCACCTCCGTTTTAGGCGAGGCTTCGCCACCTCCACGAACCACCTGTCCAGCACATGGTGGAGGAAGATGTTCGCGAGAAGCGGACTGATCACTCCGCCTTGTGGAGTTCCAGCTACCGATCGGCTCAGGGTGCCCTGGTCCAGCACCCCCGCGTTCAACCACTTGTCAATCATGCGTCTGATGACGCCGTCTCTGATCCTCAGGTCGAGAAAGCTGCGTAGATGCCCGTGGTCGATGCTATCGAAATACTTCGAGATATCCGCGTCGATCACCCATCGCTGACCGGTGTCCATGATGCCATCGCGCAAGGTGCGGATGGCGTCATGCGCCGACCGTTCCGGCCGGAACCCGAACGAGCAGTCCAGAAAGTCCTCCTCGTAGATCGGCTCCAGCAGCATCACGATTGCCCGTTGCGCCACTTTATCTTCGACGGTCGGGATGCCCAGAGGTCGCCGGGACCCATCGGCCTTGGGGATGTAGTGGCGTCGCACCGGGGGTGCGCGGTAACTGCCCGACATCATCCGGATCCGGAGGCTTTCAAGATCTCGCCCCGAGATCCTTCTCATAGTCGTCAGCCGTGCGACCGTCGATGCCCGCCGCGCCATCCTTGCGCGTCAGAGCCCACGCCTCGAACATCCAGTCGAGATCAATCAGATGGTGCAAGGATGTGAACACCCTCTCCGGGTGCTCCCTCGCCTGTTCGGCTATCCACTGCCGTTTCGTGTACACGTTTGTAGGGCTCAGGGTCCCCTCCGATGTTTCCTGTCAGTGGTTCTGGTTCCGTGACACCCCCCTTTCCTCCTTCGGGTCCCGCCGGACACGGTTCCCCGCGCTCATTGGTAATATGAGGGTGCTACGACTTCCCGCTCACGCTTGCCCGTCGGCTTATTGCTTCGCCTTCCGGGTCCATGCGGCCCTGCATATTTGTGTCCGCCGAGGCGCTCCCTCCGACATGCAGGGCTGTCGTAGGGCCGGGAGTCTTTTATGTCAGCCGGCACCCCGTTTCCGGCATTGCTTCCTTGGGCGTGAGTGGGATCTCTCAGGTTCCCCGGCGATCCATCCCATGACTTTGCGGTGGCCCAAGACCCCGGACGACCCCGCCTGCCTCGCCAATACCGGCAAGTCGGATGCTGCCCCCGGTCCCAACACTCCGAAGGCGTCGTCACAAACCATGATATCGGGGCTTACCCCGCCGCTTCATCATCCGCTGTCTACGCTTCACGAATGACGTTGCCGCCATCCATGCAAGACTCGCTTCCGGCTGGCGGGCTGCGCCTTTGCCGGACGGGCGTTGAACCCGCTGGATCGCTGCGAACGGTTTCTGTTCGGCTCTCACCTCCTTTCGTATTCATCCCCCGTTCCGGGACTTGCCTGACGCAAGTTGGGCACATCTTCGACGCAAGTTTTACGATCTGCACATTAGCGGTGTCTCTCAGGCCGCCACGGACACGGTTATGGCAATGACCGAGCTCTGGCGCATCGAGGATGAGGTTCGGGGCAAGGACGCCGACAGCCGCTCCACACTTCGTCAGGAAAAGTCCACAGCCATTGTCGCAAGGCTCTTCGATCTTTGGGAAAGAGAGCTCGGTAAAGTCTCCGGTAAGTCCAAGACCGCCGAAGCAATCCGCTATGCTCTCACCCGGCGCGAGGCGTTGGAGCGCTTTCTGACGGACGGTCGTATCGAAATCGACTCCAACATTGTCGAGCGCGCGATCAGACCCCAGACAATTACGAGAAAAAATAGTCTATTCGCCGGAAGTGAGGGGGGCGGACGGACCTGGGCGACCGTGGCCACTCTCTTGCAGACAGCCAAAATGAACAACGTCGATCCCCTCGACTGGCTCTCCCAGACATTGACTCGCATCGCTCAAGGCTGGCCCGTCTCAGAAATAGACGCCCTCATGCCATGGAACTTCAGGTCACACGCCCTGAGCTAACCGCTTACGAAGAAAGAAGGAATCAACTCGGTGGTTTGGCATACGCGCAATTTGGTGTCAGGCACCAAGCTTTGCATTTCGAAAACAGGGACCGCATCTGGGGCATCAAAGATTGCGTGCGCGGAAGGAAAAGCGTTGGGCGAGGTTCTTCAAATGCGGCACTCAAAATCTGGCTGTATGGATGTCGTTGTTCACCGTCATTTCGCTCGGATCGGCACACATGACATAGATTGGATGACCGTGAAACCCAAAGGCTGCTTCAAAGAACTCCGGATCGTCATGCGAGCGACGTTGCCGCCTCCGCGCAATCCTCCGAACTAACGCCGCGTCAAATTTATAAACGCCGACGAGGCTCAAATCTGCAGACCCACTTTCATTGCTGTCGGAGCCTTCGGGTATAATTGCTGTAAGGCGTTGCGCTTTGCCCGTCAGCACTCGTAGCGATCGTTTACCGAGTACCTGGCCAACAACCACAATGTTGCGATATGATGACCGCACCAAGCGCTCCAGCATCGTGAAACTGATCGTCATATCCTCGGTAAATATCAGAACGACCCCATTGACGTCAGCAACTTCCTCTGCCGTTGCCACGTCAATAAGGCGTCCCGGATATGGCCTGCGCAGTGGGCGTACGCGGAGTTCCATACCATACAGCTCGTGACAGAAACGATGGTCGACCTCGCCCATGCCTCCTAGTCCAAGGATAATCGTCTTTTGCACGCCAACACGTGCCAATTGAGATAATAAACCTTGCAGAACGGACGTGCCGCCGACCATAACTGCGCGCGCTGAGAAGCGCTCTTTTGCAGTTAATTTAATATGTCGGGGGCCTGGGATAACGATCGCACATTTCTCCATTAGCAGTGCCCTCGGACTGTGCACATACGATAAGACTAACTCTGCATCGTCCTCGATCCACTCCCTAATCAGATAGTTGACTGGGCGGTGGATCAGCGCCTCTTCGAGGTTCATGTCCAAACGCTGTGCGCAGCCATCGGCGACGGCGAAAGCATCATAGATCCTCAAGCCGAATAGATGGTCCGCATCAAGGGTGCATGGCTGTTCTCCTGCCGCTGACACATCCATTTCTTCGCCAAACCGAAAGCGCATATTAGTGCGAAGTCGCTGGCTTCAGATTCAGTTTGAGTATTTTTTGCTTTAGTGGCAAAGCGCCCAAGTCCGAGATTTCGAACATGTGCGCTCAGTGTTACAGCCATGGGATTGTTTCAAAACAATCTTTTCGTTGGCACGACGCGTGCACGGTTATCTGCAAAATCGCCGACTGATGAGTGAACTCCCTCCAGGATCAAACCCATTCGTTGACGTGCCGTAATGGAAGGCTTCGGCGCAAGCCGCAATTCAACAAACTGGATTTTGGAGATAAGTGCAAACTCTGTTGGCGAAAAAACCTGAAGGTCGGCCGAACTTTAATTCAAGGATTTCACGCGATGTCGAAGGACGATACCAATCGGGATTTCCACTCAGCGGCGGTGCTGATCAATGCACCAGACGATTGCTCTGGTCAGTTCTTGGAATGCGCATGTAAGTACATCAATACCAGCCATGGGAACGCCCTTGCCAAACACTTGCAAGAGGCGACGCCAGATGTGGTGTTTCTTGGGATGCATTTCTCTGACGTTGAGACGCAGACGCTCTGTATTCGCCTGCGTCTTTCTCGGGCGCGGTCAATGTCGATCATTGCGATTGCGGAGGTTGCTGATGAAGTAACTCAACAAGACAGGCTCGCCTTCGATGACAATGAGCATGTTAGCCGATCGCGAGAGATAGCGCTCACAAGCATCCGCAGAATCTTGGACGGCTCGTGTCGGAGTTCCATTCCAAGGCATCAAGAACTGCTTGCCTTTCAGGACATTGAATTGGATGTGGCCACGCATCGTGTGCGCCGAAACGGCCGGACGATTCATCTCGCTCCAACCCAGTTCCGCCTGCTGGAGCACTTTATGAGAAACCCATACCGGGCGTACTCGCGAGATGAACTAAAGAATGCAGCTTGGCCGCATACCGTTCATATCGGGCCTCGCACCATCGATGTTCACATTGGTAACTTGCGCGCGGCCCTAAATAGGGACAGCGACCGCGATCTAATACGGACTGTAAGATCTGTTGGCTACGCGCTTTCCGAGAAATCGGATTCGTAATTGCGGGATCGGCCCGAACCTGGCCGTGTCTGCGGCGCCAATTTGGCTGCGTCTTGATCAGTCAAAATAGGCGCACCCCAATAGAGTAGGCATTGTGATTAAAACAGTGCTTGATTTTGGCGTTTTCGGCGGAGGATTTTTTGCTTGCCAACGGTATGGCAATGTCGCTGATAGTAGCGGATTTTCATATTGCTGAGATTGGAAAAAGGGCTGCACCCGCAGTACTATTGCTTGTTGGCGCATCCATGGAACCTTCAATTTTCAGGGCCCGCATGAGACTATTTCGTTCGGGATCAGCCGTTGCGAAACGTGTAGCTGTAAGCATTGATCGCCGGCGCGCCGCCGAGATGCGCAAAGAGGAGCCTTGATCCCTCTGGAAAGAAGCCTTTGCGAATGAGATTTATCATGCCTTGCATTGATTTGCCCTCGTAGACGGGATCAGTAATTATCCCTTCCAGCCGCGCACAAAGGCGGATGGCTTCCGTTGTTTCCTCGGAAGGAATGCCGTAACGGGGGTGCGCGTAGTCCGCGAGCAATACCACATCATCGTTGGCGATTTCCCTTTCGAGTTCGACGAGCTTTGCAGTTTGGCGGGCAATGTTGAGCACTTGCGACTGGGCTTGGAGGGGGGTTGCCGAAGCATCGATACCGATCACGTTGCGCTGTCGCCCATCCTTGGCGAACCCGACGACCATGCCGGCTTGCGTTGAGCCCGTCACCGTGCAGACCACGATGTAGTCAAAGGCAAAACCAAGCTGATTTTCCTGCGCGCGAACTTCCTCGGCAAAGCCCACATAGCCGAGACCGCCATATTTGTGGACAGAGGCACCCGCTGGGATCGCATAGGGTCTGCCGCCTTTTTGCTTGACGTCGTCGAGCGCCCGTTCCCAACTGCTGCGGATGCCGATATTGAAGCCGTCATCGACCAGCCGCACCTCTGCTCCCATGATCCGGCTTAAAAGGATATTGCCAACGCGATCGTATACAGCGTCCTCATATGGTACCCAATCCTCTTGCACCAGAAGGCATTTCATGCCGATCTTGGCGGCAACCGCGGCGACCATCCGCGTATGGTTGGACTGCACGCCACCAATGGAGACGAGCGTATCGGCATTGGACGCGATTGCGTCTGGAATGATGTACTCAAGTTTGCGGAGCTTATTGCCGCCGAACGCCAGACCCGAGTTACAGTCCTCGCGCTTGGCATAGATCTCCACCTTGCCTCCTAAATACTCGCTGAGGCGATCGAGCTTTTCGATAGGCGTAGGACCGAAGGTAAGCGGATATCGTTCGAAATTTTTCAGCATTTATCTCTTCCAATGTGGCTTTAAATCCAGTCAGTTATGCGCGATCCTTAAGCGACTAACGGCACCCTCCCACGTTCCAAAGATCCCATTGTCCCCTTGCCTTCGTTGGCATCGAGACGACGCAATCCAGGCCGGTGCTCACAGCTTCAACGTCAATGCCGATGAAACAAACAATAAACTCTCAGTTGCAACACTGGAAGCGATCGCCGACGGTCATGTCGTGTAGTTGCTCCAATAACGTCATGCTCGATGATCAATGTCCCTTCTAAGCAGCCCGAGGCTCACAACTGATCAATTCCCGGCCCTCAAGGGCAGCAAACCGCACCATCGAGCCAAGCTGGGAGGACATCGGAGTAGTTCAGTGTTTCTTCTCGCAATGCTCTGGCCGGTAGCGCATTTCCTCGCGATCATCGAACCGCAAGACCCGCCGGCTCCTCTTTGAAGCGCAACTAGCTCGCCACATCAGGAAGAGCACGCTTGCGAAATAGACCACCTGAAGAAGGAGCCAAATACCCAACGTCGTGACCATTGCTCTGAGGATGGAATGGGAAACGAGGTAAGTGCCTAGAAGGCTGACGCACGTGATTAGTTGCAGGAGGCGACAGAAAATTGCAAAAGGCACCGTCGTTCTCCAGGTTTATGCGCCAGCACATGAAGCGAGCTTGTCAGCCGCTATATGAAGCTGACAGTTCTTCGGGCAGACGCGGACGCAGGCGCCGCAGCCGATACAGCGCCCTTCCTGGTCCACGACCATAATCATACGACTGAGTTCGCCATCGAAGTCGTCGTCCTCGTCATCGCAGATGCCCAGGATTTCACCCCCTTCATTGGCGCCGTAAAGGTGCATGACGTCGCGCGAGCAGACCTTGAAACAGCGGCCGCAGCCGATGCAAGTTTTACCATCGATGCCGGTCAGATACTCCGGCATCCAGTTGGATCCATCGCGGGTAACGAAAGACCCCGTCATCGGGATTCCTCCAATACCGCAAGCTCTTTCTTCGCCGTGTTCAACTCGGCGAACGCGTCGAACGTTTTTTCTGCGATCGTCTTGATCTTAGGCCAGTTGACCGGGAGGTCCTCGGCAAGGTCGTGCAACTCCATTTTCGCAGTTGCCGCTCGTGACTGGAGTTTACGGACCTTCTTAAGCTGCTCCACAATGTCTGACATTATCTTTTTCCTCAAAAACCGATTTCATGGCGCCCGCGCCACGTCGGGATAGGCTTTGATGGCGACGATCGCATCATCGACCAATTTCGTGCCGGCCTCGGCGAGTTTGCGAAGCGTCTCGAAGCCGAACCGATGCACGTCTCGGAGCGTCTTCGACAAAACGACCAAGCGCCCTGTCGTGAGAACCACTCGCCCGAAGCCCTCGGGATTCATCGTCACGATCGAGGAGGCGACGAGGCCGGAATGCCCCTCGATTTCAAGGCCGACGCAGGTGTAAAAGATCTGAAGCCTCCAAATCACGTCCGGATCGGGGTCGCCGATGATTGGCATCTGGCGGCGCTGCTCCTTCGTCACAATGAAATCGGCAAGCAGGTCGGTGTCCGATTTTCCATCCCACGACCCATGAGTATCCTGGGCCCTCACCAAGCGAACCAGGCGTTTCATGAACGGGGTTGCCATTGCGTCGCTATCATCATCTGCGACTGGGTTGGCGAGGCTGATAGGCGAAGTCATCTCCGATCTCCTTTAATCCTCATCGTCGAAGAACGGCTTGGCGAGACCCATCCCGGCGTCTGCAAGCACCTTGCGCAGCCATGGCGGCGGGGCAGTTTTCAGCATGGTCTGGGTGCGCGTCAGGACCTCCTCGATGGGCGATGGCTCCGGCACTTTGATCGGATGGATTTTTGCCGCGACGACCTTCGCGGCGGAGGGGCCGCCGATCGCCAGGCAGAACAGCAGATGACATCCCTTCAACGCCTCGACCCTCATCGTGATGCGATCAGTGCCGCCGTCGTTCGTGTGCTTGCCGCTTTCGTCAGTTGCTTCGCCAAAATCGACGGCTTCGACGATTTCCCAACCGGTTGGGGTGACGTCATAGACAGCAAAAAGCTTGGCAGATCCGAAATGTGCGTTGAGCCTCTTCAGGTCCTGCGTCGCGATCGCAACGCGCAGAACTCCCTTCGGGCATTCTGGGGCAGGTACCGGTCCCTCGTCAGTGACGAGTGAAAGTCGTCGGACAGCGGTCATTTTTTGCCTCCATATCTTGCAAGGGATTGAGCGCTTCGGGGCTCGGCCGGCGGCAGTTCGACTGGAAAATGTTGGCGGCCTCGAACAGAAAGTTGCGCGCGCCCTCGTAGAGAATGGTTTTCTTATGCGGGCTGCCCAGCCGATCGAAGATCGGAAAGCCGACCCTCATCAGCGGCACGCCAAGCCGCTCGGCCGCCTGACGGCCATGGGAATGGGTCACGATCAAGTCACCGCCAGCGTGACGCGCCATGGTCTCCAGATCGGAAAGGTCACCGACCTGCACAGCGTCGGCCGGCATCTTCTGCAGAATGCAGCTGGTGCCGGTGGTCGCCACGGCGGCGACTATTTCAGCGCCCACACCCTTGAAGAACGTTGCAAGTTGAAAAAGATGATCCGGCTCGGCGGCAATCGCGACACGCTTGCCGCCGAAATGGAAATGACCGTCGAGGAGTGCGTCCTGCAATTGGGCGCGGCGCCGCCGCACCGTGGCCGGCACAGGATTGCCGGCGATCATCGCCAGCATGGTCATGAAACGGTCGATTGCCTTTAAGCCGACAAGCTGCTCGAAGAGGACATAAGGCACGCCGGTCTTTGCCTGCAGCGCCGCGGCGGCCGTGCGCATGTGCTCGCCGATCGCAATCGCCTGGAAGCAGGTACCGAGTTCGCGGATTTCCTCGACCTTCGTACCGCCGTAGGTGGTCGGCACCCAACGGTCGTCAGGAACCGTACCGTCGAGGGAACCAGAGACGTCCGGCAGGATCACGGGCTTGAGACCAAAGCTTTCGACCGTTTCGCGCAGCAGTTCAATATCGGCGACCGTCAGGTGCCAACCTGGGAGGATCGCAATCTTCTTCAGATCGCGGGGCCGCCCGCCTGGGGCCGTAATGCCTTCGATCATGGAGGTGACGGCCTTTGCCCAACCCTCCTCGATCGCACCGTCGAAATCCGGTGTGCTCGCTAGCACGACCTCGGTACCTGCTAGCTCTTCGGCACGCTCCGACTTGATATTGGCAAGATCGCCCTCGAAATTCTCGCCGCGGGTTTCGACCAGCGCCGTCGTGCAGATTCCGATCAGCTTCGGTTTGGCGCGTGTTTTAAGATTAAGGAGCGCCTCTTCCAGATTGCCGGCGCCGCCGAGGATCGTCGCCACTGCGTCCATCGCCGTTGTCTGCAGGGGAATCGCTTCCTTGAAATGGCGCACGAAGAGCACCAGCGCGAAGCTGGTGCAGCCTTGGCTGCCGTGGAACAACGGTATAGCACCATCGACGCCGAGATAGGCCAAGGCCGCGCCCAGGGGCTGGGACGACTTCAGCGGGTTGACCGCCGCCGACTTGGTCTGCGGGAGAATGCATGCCATCAGCTTTCCTCACCAGTTGCGGAAGCCACTGGCGAGAGTGGCGACGGCGTTCTTGAAGGGCAGGAAGTTTCGGTCTTGCCCTGCCCGCTTGGCACTCGAGCCTCCGGCACAGGTGGGCATTCCCAGGGTGCCGGCTCTCGCACCTCACTCCAGATCGGATTGTGTATGGCAAGATCGATCTGGCGAACGAGCTCGACCATACCGTCATAGCCGGCATAGGGGTGGTGGCGTTCCTGGTTGATATCGAGCCAAGGCGTTTTGGCCTTCAGCGCGATGAATTGCGTGCGCCCGCCCGACAACATGATGTCGGCCTTGCCTTCTGCGAGAAAGTCGTAGAGCTCGCTCGGTCGCATCGATTCGAAGATATGGTTGTCGTCCTTCAGAATCTGTTTGATGCGTTCCTTGTCTTCGGCCGTCGACTTCTTGGTCGAGGTGCCGACAATTTCGACGCCGATCTCCATCAGCGCATGGGCGACCGACCAGGCCTTCACACCCCCGGTATTGAGGAGCACGCGCTTGCCTTGAAGCCGCGGACGGTATGCCGCGAGCTTTTTCCATGCAATCGCCTCCTGCTCTGCGATCAGAGCCTCGGTGCGCGCAAGAATTTCCGGATCGGCACCCTTCCTGACGATCAGCTCAGCGATCTGCCGCAGCGATTGCGACGTGTCGGTGATGCCGTAGAAGGAACCTTCGAAGAACGGAATATCCCAGAGTTCCTCCATCTTGCGGGCAAGATTTATGAGGGCGGTCGAGCACACCATCATCGCTGCCCGGGCACGATGCGCCGAGGCAATGTCACGATAACGCGCGTCACCGGGGATGCAGGCGCGCACGCGAATACCGAGCCGGTCGAGAAGCGGCTTTACCAGCCAGAACTCGCCGGAGAGGTTGAATTCGCCGAGAATATTGATGTCGTAGGGACCGGCATCGTCGGGCTCCACGGTGCCGATGACATGATCGAGCAGCGTCTCGCCGGCGAGTTTGTTTCCAAGGTTCTTGGAGCCGGAAAAGCCGGGCGCGTTGACAGGCACTACCGGCAGCCCGAATTTTTCCGCAGCACGCTTGCAGACGGCTTCGATGTCGTCACCGATCAGCGCCGTAACGCACGTCGAATAGACGAAGAATGCCGGGGGCGCGTATGTTTCCTTGATCTCGCGTATCGCTTTAAAGAGCTTCCGCTCGCCGTGACCCATCACCACGTCGAGTTCGGTAAGATCGGTGGTGAAGCTCGTGCGCCAAAGCGTCGGGCCGGACGAAGCAGTACCGCGGTTGTCCCAGGAATTGCCTTCGCAGGCGAGCGTACCATGAATGAGATGCGCGACGTCGGTGATCGGCTGCAGCACGATCTTTGCCCCGTCGAACGCGCAGCCGCCGGCTGCTGCCCCGGGAGTGAGCGGCTTGGAACAGCCCTTCTTGCGCACGCTGGCATCTTTGCCGCGGTTCGTCTCGCAAGCGGGCTCGTCGAAGACCTCCTGGATCCTGGCATCGAGCGAGCGCCTTGCGACGGTCTTGGATGCCGATCGCAAGGCGCTTGGCGGCGGAGCCGATCGTTTGCCGTTAGCGTGTGAGGTCATAGGAATAATCCGTGACACCTGTTTGGCTCGTCTCGCGGTCAAGTTTGTCGAATATCGTGTCGAGGATTGTCGTTAAGACACGCAGCCCGCCTTGGTAGCCCATCAGCGGGAAGCGATGGTGATGATGCCGGTCGAAAATCGGAAAGGTCAGGCGGATCAGCGGCGTGCCGGTGTCGCGCTCCAGATACTTGCCATAGGAATTGCCGATCAAGAGGTCCACCGGTTCGGTGAAGAGCAGCGAGCGCAGTGCCCAGAGGTCCTTGCCCGCCCAGACTTTGGCATCCTTTCCGAAAGGCGAGGATGCCAGCAATGCCTTCATTTCGTCTTCCCAGGCGGATGTGCCGTTGGTGGCAAGGCAATGTATCGGCTCGCCGCCGGTTTCCATCACGAACCGGGCCACCGCATAGACAAAATCTGGATCGCCGTAGATCGCGTATTTCTTTCCGTGCAGCCAGGCTTGGCTGTCCGCCATGGCGTCGACGAGCCGCCCGCGCTCCAATCCGATCGCGGAAGGAATATCCTTGCCGGAAATCACCGAGATTTTCATCAGCAATTCGTCGGTCGCGGCGACGCCAATCGGATAATGGAAGGAAGCGGTCGGCTGTCCGAGCTCTTTGCAATATTCCAGCGTCTTGCGGGTGTTGTAGTGCTGCAGCGATAGTGTCGCGTCGGCGCCAAGAGCTTCCTTGACGTCTCCGATCGTTGTGCCGCCATCATACATGCGATACATGCCGTCCGAGGGAGTATCGAACTGGTCGGATGCATCCTGGATGAGGGTATATGACACGCCCATGAGGTTGAGCAGGCGCTTGAGCTCGCGGTTGTTGCCGACGCAGAACCCGTCGAAGCCGGGAATGATGTTGATGGTGCCGTTCGGTTCCTTGCGCTCCCTGCCCTTCCAGAAGTGCTCCAGGATGCCCTTGACCATGCCGTCATAGCCGTCGACGTGGCTGCCGACAAAGGCGGGTGTGTGGGCGAAAGGAACATCGAAGTCGGAGGGGACCGAGCCTTCGTTCTTGGCGTTTTCGATGAAGCCGTGCAAATCGTCGCCGATGACCTCCGCCATGCAGGTGGTCGAGACGGCAATCATCGACGGGTCGTAGAGCGCATAGGTGTTGGCGAGCCCATCGACCATGTTCTTCAGCCCGCCGAATACCGCGGCGTCTTCGGTCATGGAGGACGAAACCGCCGACGAAGGCTCCTTGAAATGTCGTGAAAGGTGCGACCTGTAATAGGCAACGCAGCCCTGACTGCCATGGACGAAGGACATGGTCCGCTCGAAGCCGGCGGCAGCAAAGACGGCGCCGAGCGGCTGGCAGGCCTTGGCGGGATTGATCACGAGGGCTTCGCGGGCGAGATTTTTCTCCCTGTATTCCCAGCTCTTGGTGAACTCGCCTTGATCGGTAACGATCTGGTCCGGGTGCGGACATTCGAAATTCAGCTTCTTTTCGGCAAGCATTCGCCTGTATTCCGGCTCGCGGAACAGGGGCGCGTGGTCGAGAATTTTTTCGGCCGACTGCGGCATGGTATTCGCCTTTCTTTTCATCGTGCCGCACCGGTGGCGGCAAAGAACGTCGAGATGTTTAAGGTGTGCGGATCAACTCCGCGGCGAGAGCCTAGCCTGCCCCTGCTCCAAGACAGGCCAGGCCCTCATTCGGCCGCAACCGCCTCAGCCGGCGCGACCTTTTTCTTCCAGGGGGCGTCGTAGAGATCCCAGACTGGATTGTTGATGGCGAGGTCCATGTCTTTGGCGAAGATGGCAAAGCCGTCGTAGCCATGATAGGGGCCGGAGTAATCCCACGAATGCATTTGGCGGAACGGAATGCCCATCTTCTGCACCGGGTACTTTTCCTTGATACCGGAGCCAACGAGATCGGGGCGGATACCCTCGATGAACTTTTCCAGTTCATAACCGGTCACGTCGTCATAGATGAGCGTGCCTTTTTTCACGTAGTGTCCGGTGCGCTGATAGTCGTCGTTGTGGGCGAACTCGTAGCCGGTGCCGACGATCTCCATGCCGAGGTCCTCGTAGGCCGTAACCACGTGACGAGGACGCAAACCGCCGACGTAGAGCATCACTGTCTTGCCTTCGAGACGTGGTCGGTATTTGGCGATGACAGCGTCCACCAGAGGTCGGTACTTGGCGATGACTTTCTCGGTCTTTTCCTCGATTTCCGACCCAAAATGCTTGGCAATCTTGCGTAAAGAGGCTTCGATCTGCGAAGGACCAAAGAAATTGTATTCCATCCACGGAATGGCGTACTTTTCCTCCATGTGCCGACAGATGTAGTTCATCGACCGGTAGCAGTGGATGAGGTTGAGTTTGGCCTTAGGCGCCCGCTCCAGTTCGGCAAGCGTTGCGTCTCCCGACCAGTTGGCGACCACGCGCAACCCCATCTCCTCCAGGAGGATGCGCGTGGCCCATGCGTCGCCGCCGATATTGTAATCGCCGACGACGTTGACGTCGTAAGGACCCGCCTCGAACTCGGCGTCGGTTTTGTCGAACACCCAGTCGCGGATGGAATCGTTGGCAATATGATGGCCAAGTGACTGCGATACGCCGCGGAAGCCCTCGCAGCGCACCGGCACGATCGTCTTTTCGTATTCCTTCGCCTTCTTGCGCGACACAGCCTCGATGTCGTCGCCAATCAGACCGATCGGGCATTCGGATTGGATGCTGATGCCCTTGTTCAGCGGGAATAATTCCTCGATCTCATCGATGATCTTGTCCAGCGTCTTGTCGCCGCCGAAAACGATGTCTTTTTCCTGGAAGTCGGAGGTGAACTGCATCGTCACGAAGGTGTCGATCCCTGTCGTGCCGACATAATAATTGCGACGCTGCGACCAGGAATAATGGCCGCACCCAACCGGTCCATGGGATAGGTGGACCATGTCCTTGATCGGGCCCCACACGACCCCTTTGGAGCCGGCATAGGCGCAGCCGCGGATCGTCATAACGCCTGGAATGGATTTGATATTCGATTTGACACTGCATTCGGAAAGGACGTCGTCCTCCTGGTCGGTCGCCTCTCCGCCCGTTGCAACGCTGAGGTGCTTGTTGCGGCGCTTCGCCGCCTTGTCCGGATACTGCGACAGCACGTCAGCAATCAGCTTTTCATGCAATGTGCCGTCATTCTCGTAGTCGAGGCTCATAGGGCCTGCCCTCTTTTAAGGTTCGGATGACGCCTCGCGCTGAGGCGCGTTCTCGGGAAGGACGCGCCGGGTCAAGGGCCGGCGCGTCCGTCGAAAGCGGCGGTTATTGGGCGGCCGCCACCTTCGATTCCTTGGCCTGAAGTTCGGCAAGCATCTGCTCGTCGGTCTTCATGATGCCGAAGTCGAGCAGCATGTCCTCGAGCTCTTCCATGGTGATTGGGGTCGGGACGGTCCCTTGACCCGAATTGGCATGAATCTTCTCAGCCAGGGTGCGATATTCTCCGGCCTGCTTGGAGTCCGGCGCATACTGGATGACCGTCATTTTCCTGAGCTCGGCGTGCTGGACGATGTTGTCGCGCGGCACGAAATGAATGAGCTTGGAATTGAGCCTGGAGGCCAGGGCCTCGGCGAGGTCGACTTCGCGGTCCGTCTGGCGCTCGTTGCAGATCAGACCGCCGAGCCGCACGCCGCCTGCATGCGCATATTTCAGGATGCCCTTGGCGATGTTGTTTGCCGCATAGAGCGCCATCATCTCGCCGGACATGACGATGTAGATTTCCTGGGCCTTGTTCTCGCGGATCGGCATGGCGAAGCCGCCGCACACGACGTCGCCAAGCACGTCATAGGAGACATAGTCGACATTGTCGTAGGCGCCGTTTTCCTCAAGGAAGTTGATGGAGGTGATGACGCCGCGACCGGCGCAACCAACACCCGGCTCCGGTCCACCGGACTCCACGCATTTGATGCCCTTATATCCGATTTTGAGCACGTCCTCGAGTTCGAGGTCTTCCACCGAACCTTCCTCTGCCGCTAGATGCAGGACGGTGTCCTGCGCCTTCGAGTTCAAGATGAGGCGGGTGGAGTCGGCTTTGGGATCGCAGCCGACGATGAGAATCTTCTGCCCCAGATCGACAAGGGCTGCGAGCGTATTTTGGGAGGTAGTGGACTTGCCGATGCCCCCTTTGCCGTAGAATGCGATTTGACGCAAATCTGACATGTTGCCTTCCTTCTTTCGTTCCATCCATCGCGGAGTACGGTCGGCAGCTCGCGCCGCCCGCCAAGAAGCGTTTCAAAACGCATGCCAAGTTGGCGACCGACTTGAAGGGAAACTCTCTTGATTGTTTTTCAGCTATTTAGCCGCGCCAAACATGTGCGCAAACTGGACAGGCCTTTGTCGCGGGCCCGACAAATCGGACGCAAGGTGTCGCGTAAACGGATAGAATCTGGAGATCGTTGGGTGTCGTAGGTTGGCAACGATCAACAGCAGGTCCAACGAACTTTTAAAATTGGAGACAATCCCACATCAAATCGTGCGAGTAGCGAAGCACCCAATTCTGCCTCGAAACAACGCCAAACCAGTTGAGACCCAACTGTTTGTTCTGCCGCATCATGGCCCCGGGGATCGAAAGAGGCATATCCGTGCGGAGCGACACGGACGAAACTGATCAGACCAGCCTTGGCAATTTATGCGTTGTTAGACTCGGCGGTAAGCGAGGGATCCAGGCGAGTTGGCAATATTCTTGGTCGCCGGTCGCGGACAGGCTCGCATGCCCCATAGCTTGGAAGGCTTAATTGCATTTCAGCCGCATCGAGCGAGCGGCGCATTCATCCGGCGTAAACTTTCGGACGACTGGGCTTCATTGTCAGAGCATCTTGACGTTCCGCAGTCGGCGGCGGAGCCATCCGAGCCGCCTCCCGAATTAGTGTCTCCCGCATCCAGAGGCTTGCCGCATCGCTATTATGGAGCGCGGGCCATTGGAGAGCCTCGGTTAACGTCGCGATCGGAAGCGGGAGCTCCATGATGCGCAGGGGTGTCGTTTTTGCGTAGTGCTGCGCCAGACGCAGAGGCATTGTCCCTATGCGGTCGGTACCAGACAGCATGGGTGGGATCATGCTAAAGGATTGCACCACGACCTCGATACGTCGCTTGAAACCCCGCTCGCGCAAATACCACTCGTCAATCGCGGGCTTGCAGGTATTTCCGAACCTGACGGCGACGTGCCCCATCGACATGTATTGCTCGAACGTGAATGGCTCTGATAACTGCTTGTTCGTACTGCACCCTACGCACACGAAAATATCGTCGAACAATGCCACATGAGGATGCTTCGACATCAACACTTCCGGCATAATAAGAAAGTCGACATCGCCGCGCTGGAGCAGCTCAGCGAAGTCGTCTGAAACAGGGACAAACTCGAAGCTGACAGCAGGAGCTTCCTTCGCCAAACGCTTCACGACGTTTTCAAAAAACAGGAGCGTGACGTAGTCGGAGAGGATGATCTTGAAGCAGCGATCCGAATGAGCGGGGTCGAACGGTTCCCAGGCAATAACGGAGAGCTGGATATACAGCAAAGCCTCCCGGACTGCCACGGCGAGCCTTTCGGCACGTGGCGTTGGGACAAGTTCACGGCCAACCATTGTGAAGAGATCATCGTTGAAATACGTCCGCAACCGCGCAACAGCCGCGCTCATGGCTGGCTGGCTGAGATTGATACTTCGTGCCGCTGCCGTAAGATTGCGCTCGGTCATGAGGGCGTCGAGCACGACGAGGAGATTTAGATCAAGACCTTTGAAACGCATGCTTTCCTTCATCCACGGCGTGGAAATATGCCATACACGCCATCGATCATCGCGCCATTGAAAGAATATATATTCTCGGAAATCAAGTAGATCGATGCAAATTTTCGTGTGGATCGCCTGAAAACGGTCGGTGAACTTTACTTAAGCGGCCTACCTCGCCGCGCGTTTTGGCAAATCCGCCTCACCGAGCACCCTCTTGGGGCGCTGCACGATATTGGACAAAATTTCGGGCCAGCCCGGCAGCTTGGCACAAGGGCTTCCACTCACGCAATCGCGGCAAAGCAATCCCTTGAACACTAGCGAATATGCCAACGCGTGTAGTTGCGGAACACGCTCCCGTGCAGGATCCGCTCAATCCCCACTCCTGAACGCCTTGGCGATCCGACATCCGGTGGGGAGTCTTCAACAGGAAAATGCCGTACCGAAATGCCGGTCTCGATCAGCATCATGAACGGGTCTCAGTCCCTGAAATTGCGGAGCTGTGTCTTGAATTATCCATCTCGTAAATAAGCATTATCTAAACAATAGATTTGCCAAACCTGTGGGGCATTGGAGTAAGGTCCCTATGTCCCCGACTTTGATCGTATTCGCCGAAACAAACTTTAGAGAAATTGATGTTCAGTCATGCAATCAAAGTCGGTGCGCCCGATTTCCGTTCATTGGGCTAGGTCCGACCGCGCCTGATGTGAAAACTGGATTAGGGGAGCAACGACACATTCCCTTGAACGGATCCTCCCTGGATAAGACCAGCAAAGGCGGCGTGCGAGAGCATACCGCCTTTGCACATTGCGTCGGTCCGTCACTGGATTTCGTAGCATCAACAGGAACACGCTCAGTCGAGACTACACCGTATTGAGTGCAAGGTTCTTGCCCGCAGGAGGAACTTCTATCATCCATGAAAGGCTATCGAATGCTCAGCTCCGCAAACTCTAACCCGAAGAATCTCGAAACGATCGCGCGCAACGGAGGGGTATTTCGCCGGATAGTGTCTCGAATTCCAACCTATCTCACTGATATGCGGGAGAACCCGGCTTGGCTGCCAATGTTCCTGCTGGCACGCACGATGCCGTTCCGCAAGGCACATTGGCTGACCGCAAGACAAGCGCCGCGGCAGGAAAGTCGCAAGACCTCGATGTTTGGCGACCTAAAGGCAGAGGCGATCGCCGCCGAACTGAGAAGAACTGGCCTATTTGCGGGATTGACGCTTCCCACCGCAATCCACGAGGAAATTGCCCGTTTTGGGAATGAGACTCCTTGCTTCGGCAATTTCGACCGAAGGTTTGACTTTTTGGCCAGCGACCATATCGAAGCCGAGCGGTGGTTTGGCCGGACGATACTGAGTGGCCACCATTACGAACGGGCGTTACGATGTGATGCCGTCGTTGCCGTTCAGCAAGACCCGCTGCTTCTTAACGTGGCAAGGCATTATCTCGGCGGCAATGCGAGATTGATCACCACGCGGACGTGGTGGAGCTTTCCGACAAAAAATGCCTCGGATGCTGATCTTAGCCGCGCTTCCTTCAAGTTTCACTTCGATCTCGATGATTGGCGGATGTTGAAGTTTTTCTTTTATCTCACCGACGTCGATGCCAATTCCGGTCCGCATGTCTACGTGCGCGGCAGCCACAATCGTCGGCGCTTGAAGCATCAATTGACTCTGCTCGTCGGCCATCCGGCGCGTGAGGTGTTGGATTTCTATGGCGAGGAAAATGCCATCACTTTGACCGGCAAAGCGGGTTCAGGTTTCGTCGAAGATCCTTTCGGCTTTCATATGGGTACCTTGGCAAATCAGCGGCCGCGGCTGATGATGGAGGTTGGATTTGGCGTCTCAAAGCCATCAAAGCGCCGTTTCCATGGAGAGCCGGTTCTTCGCTAGATGGGCAGCCGTTCAGGCGCCGATGCAATTACTGACAGAGCTCTGTTTCGGCGATTGGAATACACTCCGACCGTCAAGCTGGCGGTCGGCGCCAGCCCCTGCTGCCACGCGGCGCGCCTTAGCGATCGATGATATCGCTGATGATGAAGGGAGTGCCTCACCGCTTCAAGTCGATCGGCTGCTTTCCTCAACAAGTCATAGACGTTCCGGAAAACCGATGGCATCGCGAAGGAAACTGTAACCGAGGGCGAGGAAGGCCGCCTGCTCGCGATTGTCCGAGCCGGCGCCATGACCGCCGACCTCAGCTTCGTAGAAGTAGGCGGGGCAGCCGAGTGCCTGTAGCTTTGCAGCCATCTTACGTGCGTGCCCCGGATGGACGCGGTCGTCGCGTCTCCGGGTGGCGAGCAGGATGGGCGGGTAGGATTGCCCCGCTTCGGCCGTGTGATAGGCAGACATTTGACTGAGAAAGGCCCAATCTTCCGGCTTGTCGGGATCACCCTTTTCCTCAATCCAACTCGCACCCGCGAGGAGCTTCGTGTAACGACGCAGGTCCAGAACGGAAACGGTGCAGAAGAGCGCGCCGAAACGCTCCGGATATCGAGTTAGCATGTTGGCGATCAGAAGACCGCCATTTGAGCCGCCCTGGGCAGCGATCCGTCCCGGACGCGTGACACCGCGTTGCACCAGGTCAGCGGCCACGGCGGCGAAATCGTCATGGGCAAGACGCCTGCCCGCCCTTCTTCCAGCCTCGTGCCAGCGGGTGCCGAACTCGCCGCCGCCGCGGATGTTGGCCACCACGCTCGTGCCGCCGCGTTCCAGCCACAGCTTGCCTATCGCGGATTTGTAACGGGGCAGAACCGATTTGCCGTAGCCGCCATAGGCGGTGAGGTGAACCGGCGCATTTCCGTTTCCGTTCTCCGGACCAACTTGTGTATAGGGGATTATTTCACCGTCCGTCGAAGCCGCCTCATGACGCGTGACCACCAATCCGGATGCATCGAACTTGTCTGGATCGCGTTTCAGGACGACGGGGGCGCCGAGCCGCGGCGCTCCGTTGAGATTGAACAAGAGAAGCTGCGGTGGGGTCACTGGATCTTCAGCCGAGACGAGGATTTCTCCATTGCTCTCGTGAACTTCCGCATCTAACGGCCAGGCTCGAACGGTCGTCGCAGCCGGCATGGTGTCCAAGGTTCGGTGCGTCCAATCCTTTCGTCCGGGCGTGAACATAGCAAAGCGCGGGACGAGATTGTCGAGGAGGGATACCACGAGCTTTCCGTCATTCCAGAAGAAGGACTGCAGGGCGCACCTTTCGCCCGGTTCAAATAGCGTAGCAAGGCTACGCGCGCCGGCGATGAACGAGGACAGGGAGATGCCGAGCAGCGCGTCAGCCGCATGGGTAGTCCCTCCGACCGTCCATGCGTTACGCAACTTCACAGCCAGCCAATCCCCGAAGACGTTCCAGCTCGCATCTCGGGGAAGATCGATCTGGGTCTTCGGACCGCTCCTGTCGCCGATCCAGCCGATCGTGTCGAAAAAGGTCCGCTCGATGAACCAAACGCGTTCGCTTGCGGCGGTACGATCCAGATAGGCGAACACGAGAATAGAGTCGGGACTCGCCTTGAAGATAACCGGCGCGGCGAGCGGATCCGAGCCGCGCGTCCATAACCGCACTGTGCGCGCATAGCCGGAGCGCGTGGCCATGCCATCGCCGAGAGCGATGGAAAGCAAAAGAGTGTCGTGATTGAGCCAGGCAATATTTCCTTTGGCCTCCGGGAGATTGAAGCCGTCGGCGACGAGGCTTCGCGTGGTTAGATCGTACTCGCGATGCTCGACCGCATCGCTGCCACCTAGCGATAGGCGAAGGACGGCTCTTTCGCATCTTCCCGGTTCGATCGAGGCACCGTCCCATATCCAGTCCTTTCCCTCTGTCTTGGCGAGGTCATCCAAGTCGAGAACGATTTCCCACTCCGGCTCCGCCGTGATATAGGCGGCGAGCGTTGTTCTGCGCCACACGCCTCTCGGGTTTGCGGCATCTCGCCAGAAATTATAGAGGTATCGGTCCCGGCGCGTGATCCACGCAATCTTATCAGGGCGGCCGAAAATGCCTGCGAGCGTGTCGCGGTCTCCTTCGAACCGAGGCCCGCCAAAGCGCGCCAGCGTTCGCGCCGATTGCTCAGTGACCCAATGCAAGGCTTTCTCGCCATCAATGTCTTCGAGCCAGAGATAAGGGTCGTCATCGGGCGCATTCAGTGTCGGGCGAGGATCGAAACCAGTCATGTGCGAAAAACTCCTAATCGAGAAAACTCCGTGGTGCGGGGAATTGTAAGTCTGTGATGGCGGGCACCTGGCTCGGCGATCTGTCCGGAGATGGATGGTATTGTCTTCGCCCTGGTTTGGTGTTGCCGAGCCTCGGAGGTTGGAAACAGGCGGCATATAAGTGGCTGTTTTAGCCGACCAAATGGATTCGGCCCCGCCAGAAATCGTTACCGCTCCGTGGCCGCTAGGCGATGATCCTCGCGAACCGAGCAATCATAGATGGGTCGGTCTAGGCTCGCGGAAAGCTCGCACAGAACTTGGGTCTCCACTCACATCCGCAGGAAAAACCGTAGCTGGCGCCGCGAAGAAACGGGCGGTCCGCAATTTGGCGCCAAAAGCGCTGATCACCGCTGCACCCGCGCGACTTTTATCCGGCGAATGCGAAAGTCCGGTAAGCACATGTCCATTGAAATCCCAGCGAAGCTTCATTGGCGACTATTGATCGACGCCGTAATTATGACAATCGCCGCCAACTCGAGCAATCGAGCGTTCCGATGCCAGGCGGGCAACGGTTCTTTCGAGCTGAATGCGGATCTGCGCCAGACTTGGCATGATACCTTTCTCCTCCATTTTATCGGATCGATGTCGTCACAGGTCGGCCGTTCCTGTCACCTCCTGGCAAGGGAACTTCAAAAGCCATGCCAGCTGCGCAAAGAGCGTGAAATGACCCGCTATCCAACGGTTTAGGCATGGATGCGCCAGTTAGCCGAACACGTCCGTGTCGCGGACGGAACAAACCCGACAGAATTCCCCCGGATCAAACAACAACGCCAAGACTTATTGAAGTTTCAGGCGAGAGAGCGCCAATTCATCCCAGACCTGGTAATCGTGCCGATCAACCAGAAAGCGGTAAGACCGGGCGAAGCTGTCACGATTGATCAGTGGCCGGGGCGCTGGTCGGCACGCTGTTTGCTAGCTGAGCCTGGGGCAGCCAAAGCGACAAAGCTGGTCGGCTGCTATTGCGACATTGGATTCTATAAAATCAACCCACAGGAGGAGCGGCGGCGGATGACATGCATTGTCGGTTTAATCAGCGACGCATCTGTTCACATCGGGGGCGATAGCGCTGGTGTGGCCGGCTATTCGCTTACCGTCCGAGCCGATCGCAAAGTATTCCGCAACCAGGACTTTCTCTTCGGGTTTACCTCTTCGTTCAGAATGAGCCAGCTATTGGCACATTCCTTTAAGCCGCCCAAAAGAGATCCCGAAACGGATGTCTATGCCTTCATGGTGACGGATTTCGTCAACGCGCTTCGCCAATGCTTGAAAGATGGCGGCTACGCACGACGGCAGAACGAAGCTGAGCGCGGCGGGACCTTCCTCGTCGGCTATGCCGGAAGGCTCTTCAGAATTGACGATGATTACCAGGTTGTTGAGCCGGTCGATGGATTTGACGCCTGTGGATGTGGTCAGCAAATAGCACTGGGCGCGCTCTTTGCATCATCAAGCTCTCCGCCCCGCGAAAGGTTAGAGATGGCTCTCAACGCCGCCGAGCGTTTTTCCGCCGGGGTGCGCGGCCCGTTTCACTTCGAAACACTCAATCTGGCTGGCTGATGATGGTCAATACGGCAATTGATCGTTGCGAGTTCGCCAAAGTTTAAATCGCCGTCCTTGAGGCCAGAGGTCGGCATCGTCAGCGAGGGCCGTTCGCCATGAAGCGAGATCGACGTCGGTCTATCCGAACGGCTCATCATCAAAAATTGCTCCGTGATCTCGGAACGTAGTTATCCGGTCACGGCGGGCGCGTGACCGAGCGACTTGTTGACAGCCGGGATGATCTTGTCTCCCCAGAGTTCGATTTGCCGCAGCATCGCCTGATGGTCGAAATCGCCCAATTGGCAGTGAATCGCGATCTGGGACGGTTTCAGCACACTAATCTCTTCCAGCAGGCGATCGATCACCCGGTTCACACTGCCGATTGGCAGATTGTCGCGCATCGTTTGAAACGAGAGATCCTGTTGGGTCGGGGTTTCCTGCAGCAGGTAACCGTCCTCACTTTGTTGGCGGCGCTGATGAAGCGCCTCAGATAGCCGACGCTGGAAACGGGCGTTGTCGAGATAGCTGTTGATCTCCGCCTCATTGTCGCTGGCATAGCAACAACGTAACAGCGAAATCTTGGCGTCCGTAACAGTCTTACCTTTTGACAATGCTGCGTTCTCGATGCTTTCGCGCAGCTTGCTCAATGTTTCCAAGCCATCGTGGAATGCTGTGACGAAAAGATTATGTCCCTCGCGATAAGCGCGGCCCATGTTGTATCCGGACGCGGTAGCAATCCAGATCGGTGGAGTTGGCTTCTGGATAGTCCGCACCGAAATCGCCGTCGGAGGTACCTTTATATATTGGCCATCGTGCTCAAAAATCTTTTGCTTGAGGCCCTTGAGAACGACGTCCAGATATTCCGAACAAATGGACGGCGCCTCATCGATTTCGACACCGAAGCGGTCAAACTCAAACTGCTGATATCCGGAACCGACGCCAAGCTCCAGGCGACCGCTCGAAACGATATCGGCGAAACCTATCTCGGAAAGCAGACGTTGTGGTTGATAAAGCGGCAATACGCAAACACCAGTGCCGAGGCGAATGGAGTTCGTCCGGCCGGCACAATGGGCAACCATCATCAAGGGCGATGGAACCAGGCTATAGTTGTTGAAGTGGTGTTCGGCAAACCACGCGGTGTTGAAGCCAGCTTGCTCCGAAAGGACTGCCTGTTCGATTGAGTTGCGGATGATGCTGGCGGGCGATTGATGATAGCCCCGCTGGGAAGCAAGGATGAAGGTCGCGAATTCCATAGCGTTGCCTCATTAACGTTGGGCCCGTCGGCAAATGGCCGATGGCTACGTGTCGTGGCCTCGGTCCCGATCCGCCTTTTTTTGGTATTCGAGGTTTCGAGACAGATCGCTTGCCGTTCGCCGGCCGCAAGTGCTCCCTCAAATTGTCAAATTCGATGATCTCTCGCATCCCATCTGGCAAATGGTGCCATTTTCGATCTCCCGTGAATGTTCTGATCGTGGGAGAATCCAATATCGCCCGACCTTCAGCCGTTGCCGACGTAGAGGGTCGAACCGTTGATGTATGAAGCATCTGGCGAAGCTAGAAAAAACGCGGCGTTTGCCATGCCTTCGAACTGCCCACCGCTACGGGCCGGGTTGCGGCGGCTGTTCGCTTTCCGTGCACTATCAGGTGTGTGAATGAAGCCAAGAGCAATCGTCGCAGTTCGGATGCCAACCGGCCCGAGTTCGGCCGCCATGCAGCGGGTCAGCATTTCCAACCCCGCCTTTGATGCGCCATACGCATGGCGCTGGGCAATCGTCAGGGAACGGTTAATTGATCCGACGTTCAGGATTACCCCGTCGGGCCGCATCGTCTTGATAGCCTCACGCGCGCAGGTGAAGGCACCGGTGAGGTTGACATCGATGACGCGCGCGATCTCGGCAGGCGTTTGCTCAACTCCCGACTCGCAGCTGTCGGGCCAAGCGGTACTGTTGACGAGGACCTCAAGCCGCCCGAACCGCGCCCGCACATCGTCGAACAGTGCTACCACCTCCGTTTCACTTGAGATGTCCACGGATTTTCCCATGTGCTCCCCGCCGAGGGATTTTGCGAGCTTCACCGCTGCGACGCCGTTTATGTCCGCAATTACGACGGTATCGCCGTTTGCTGCAAAGCGGCGAACAACGGCCGCGCCTATGCTGGTCGCGCCGCCCGTCACGAGAACGATCCGCTTATTGGTTGATTGTGGCGGGCGGGAAAGCTCGGCTAGTGGTATTTCGCTTACTCGCGGGTGCGCGTCGCCGGGCTGGTTGAAGGACATCCACCCCCCATCAATTGTCAGCACCGTGCCGTTGATGTAACGCGCATCCGGGCTGGCGAGAAACCGCACGGCTCGCGCAATTTCGTCCGGACGCGCCATCCGCCCCATCGGCACACGGCTACGCACCGCCGCCAAGTTCGTCTGGCCCGCGCGTTCCAATTTCGCAACCATCGGCGTGCGCACATAGCCTGGCGCCACTGCCGTCACGCGGATGCCAAGCGAAGCCAACTCGCAGGCGAGCGATTTCGTAACCGAGATAAGGCCCGCTTTCGAAGCAGCGTAGGCGTTGCGTTTTGGATTGCCAATTATGCCCGCCATCGAGGCGACGTTGATAATCGCAGCACCTGGCTGCATCCGCCGCGCCGCTTCGCGAGCCATGAGGAAGGGCCCGATCAGGTTTACCGCCAATGCGCGTCGGAAGTCATCGATGGGGGTCTCAGTGGTCGCGGCCATGCTGGGTCCCATCGCCGCATTGTTGACAAGAACGTCGATGTGGTCGAACTGCGCGTCGATCCGCGCATAAAGGGCAAGGATATCTTCTTCCCGCGAGACATCGAATTCAAGCCCGAGATCCGCCGCGCCGAAACCGCGAGCCAGTTCAAGCACGCCGCTGTCCGGGAGGTCTGCGGCAACAACTATGTCCCCGACAGCGAGATGAGCGTCGACGAGTGCGCGGCCGATCCCGCCTGCAGCGCCTGTAATGATGACGACGCGTCCTTGCTGTTTCATGAGGAATTCTCCTGACCGTTTCCCGGACCATGTTTTCCGGACAACCACCCCGGGATGGCAGTAGATTGAGAGGTCCATTCGGCCACCGACGAAGATTTAAAACCACTCATCACCGAGGTGTTTTCGCCATGTGGATCAGTTCTTCACGTTTTTGAAGAAAACGACGGTTCACGAGCGCGTAGACCGGATCGGCCGGATACGATGCCCCGATCGGCTGCCGGAGACCGAAACGCTCCGTCTCGGAGGTCACTGGCGCGGTTTGTTCCTCGAACCAATCGTAGACGACGGTCCGCTCGGCAATGCGCCACTCACCTTCTCTTTTCTGAAACAGATCGCAATAGCGGCCACACAAGAGAACCTGACGTATCGTCCTCGCGCCGTCCGGTCCCCGCTGCAGCGCAGTGAAGTAACTCTCGACGGTAGCCTCCGCCGGATCGATGAACTCGATCAGAACGTTCGTGATCTGATGGATATTGCGCGGTTCGGTCTTGAAGACACCCAGCGCGAACTCTATGAACCCCTCGGCGGAGCCGGAATAAGCGCCGTGATTGTCATGCGCATCGGGCCAGTACGCACTGCGCAGCGCCGCCTCGTCTGCCCGATCTATCCCGCGACAGTATCGATAAAGACAGTCGCGGATCGCCTCGCGATCAAGTAATTCGGTAATTTGTTCGTGGCACATCGCTTTGTCGCTAATTCCAGGTCGGGAAGAGGCATTCGTGCATTGATCGACGCGGCAACGACGCCAGGATGTTCGTAGCCGGCGGACCATCGAGGAGATGCTGCACTTTGCACCTGGTACGGGGTGGCCCGGCAATATGCTTCCCATCTATCAAACCGTCGTTTGGCTCAAGATCCGTAACTGCGCTCGGCCGCGGTTGAAAGTTATCGGGGATTTGGCCCCTCAGACCGTTCGCTCTCTTGGCTTCCATTGTTCTCTTCTTCGACGAAATCCATTTGACGATTTGATATGGTCCGCCTCCCCTCCTGCCGACCGGTACCGAATAATCATTTACCGGTCGGCATCGCCGTTACAGGCCCCACCACTTTCAAAGACAAATACTTTCAAATCTCATGCCAACGCGACTGGCATCGCCGGACGAGATGTCTTAGGGGCTTGATTTCAACTGCTTACGTTGGGAGCAGCGAGATTGACTTAACGAAGGCTGTGTCGGGCATCTGACAAATTGGACAGTGTTTGCGCTTGAATCTCCATAACGCGTTTTATCGCCTCTTTGAGACGTTTCGCTGTCCTCAGCCCTCGGGAAGAAACATGGACAAAGCTTTTGCCGGCTCCTTCTGCAAGGTTGGCACGGTTTTTGACGTTGTTCCGACGCACTAAGAGCCGCCGACCCATATTTCTCGCGTTGGTCGCCGCATGGAACGCCGGATCATGGAGGCCTGCAGCTAAATGAAGAGGCCCGTCAGTTTGAGCGTCGCGGACAAAGATGGAAGATCGCGGCACGTTCGAGACTTCTCCAATATCGTTCGGTGAAGAATTGCTGGGAAATGGTGGAAGAGCGACGTTTGGAATGCGACGAAACTTCTCGACGTTAGGTTCAACGTAATCGAGCTTGCTCCCCAAATGGCGTTGAACGGATGCAGTTGTACGCTGCGGGGTTTCATAAAGTCTCAGTTTCGCATCGGAATCTGACATCGAAGATCCCTGCAAACGCTCATGTGGCCTACACAGTGGAAGGGCGAGGTCCAGACATGTTCACCGAAAGTCTTCCCCCATGCGGCTTTTCCATAGTTGTGAAGTTCGGCGGGAGCCTCATGCATGATCTGTCGGCCTGTAGGACGGCTGTCGCGGAACTCGAGCGCTTGGTCCAGCGTGGACATCGAATTTTAGTAGTTCCCGGCGGGGACCTTCACGACAAGGCGATGGAGCGTGTTGACGACCTATCTGCTCTCGCACCGGTTTCGACCCGTCACGCGTGCGCTCTTGTCCAAGATCAGAAAGGAAATTCGCTGGCCAATCGTGCTTTCTCTTCGAAACTTGTTCCCTCTGCAACGTTGAGCGAATGTCGGAGCCTGGCAAAGGTTGGCAAAATTCCAGTTCTGCTTCCGTCGCGCATGCTCCCCACGACGGATTCGGTTGAATGGGGTTGGGACATTACGTCCGACGCTGTGGCCGCGTGGATTGCGTGGGTAACCAACGCTCCTTTATTGGCAATTCTTACCGATGTAGACGGCGTCTATCGAAATGGGGCAATTCACAATCCGGACGCGTTCATCGAGGAGATAGATGCCCACGATCTTGCGGAGCTTGGTCATGCGCCGGTCGATGCTTGTGCGGCCCATTTCATGTCCTTGCGAGGCGCTGCGGGGGTTATTATCAACGGCACGCATCCAGACCGGCTCCGTGATTGGACCGAGGGAAAGCATGTGAGAGCGACCTACATCACCACATTTCGCTACAAAGAAAGCGCCCCATCACGTTCGGCTTAGTCAACGACATTGCCGGCGTCAAACGGCCTGATCATGGTTCCTTCCTCCGGCACGTTCTTTCACAATATCGCCATCGATCACAGCAACGGCGGCTCCGGATCCTCGAAAGGCTCAATGATATCGGGGCGGTCATTTTTCGGCGAACCGACGTCCTTGCCGATCGGCCACATGGTCATAAGCTCGCTCGGGAACGGCCTCATCAGGTCATAGGGATCGGGCTCCGACGACAGCCAGCGCTCATAGTCTTCCGGATGCAGGATGACCGGCATGCGGTCGTGTATCTGCGCCATCATTTCGTTGGGTGCACAGGTGATGATCGCAAACGTCTTCTCATCGAGACCGGTATCCCGATTGCGGCGACTGGACCAGATGCCGGCAAGGGCAAAGGGCTCGCCCGACTTCATCGCGATCGCATAAGGCTTCTTGTTCTTGCCAGTCCCGTGCATGTCTTTCCACTCGAAAAAGCCATTGATCGGCACCAGGCAGCGTTTCGACTTGTAGGAATGCTTGAACATGCCGCTGGTCGAGATGCCTTCGGCCCTGGCGTTGATCACCGGCCGGCCGGCGTCCTTCGCCCAAGCCGGAATGAAGCCCCAGCGCGCCGAAGCGAACACCGGACCCATGACGTCCGGCTCTTGCACAATCTCCCGGATGATAATCGGATAGTCTTGCTGTGGTGCGCCGTTGTAACGCGGGAAGCTGTTAGACAGCGGCTCGACGTCTCCCGGCCCGGCGAAGGCGAAATTGGCGAGCAATTCCCGCAACGATGATCGGATATAGACACGTCCGCACATGGCTAAGCTGCCTCCCTCCCGTTAAGCCCCATGATCGCTTCATAGCATGTTTCGACGCGACAGGCTGTCTCGCAGGGGCTCCACTCCCAGGCCAACTGAGTTCATTTCACTTGGCTGTGTCCTCGGGCTTGTTTCATTCGCGAATTTTCTTCGCTAGCTTTTGGTAAGTCTCCTTTAAATCGATCATCGGGAATAAGGCGAGTCCGCAAATAAAGAGAATACCTAAGACGTTGCCGAGCGGTGTGTTTTCAAAAATGTAGATCACAAGAAGGCTAATCAGAAAGTACGGAATTAGGTACTTTTGATTGCTCTTCCAATTTTTGCGCTGCTCCGGCCCCCGGGTCCAACCATTCCCTTCTCCCATTATTTTTTATGTTCGGCGGCAGTACATCAGCCGTTCCCATCTTCATCCATCTCCCGTACCGGCAGATAGGCGTTCGTCTCCAGCCATCCCTTGATGATGTAGCGGATCATGTCGTTGCGGGTCTTGCCGAGTTCGTCGGCAATGCTGTCGATCGCTTCCTCAACCTCCCCATCTAAGGGGATCGAGCCGGCATTCCGAAGCATTAGGGCGGCCCGGCGCAACATGATCTGCAGATCGGCGCGGGACATGTCGCCGATGCGATCAGCGGCGTCTTCAAGCATGGCGGCGTGGTTGCGTGTCGTCATCCGATTCTCCTCTACGACGTGCTATCACGCCTCGAGCGAAGTCGGAACATATGCGCTGCGGAGATTGTTCCGCTGATGCGTTACCTTCGAAGGGAACTTTTGCGGCCGTCGTCGGCGAGGCAGCAATGGCCGACACGTGGTCCCACGCGATACGATCCAGTGCGGCACGAGCAATCTTACGAGGAAATAAGTTCCATATCCGCCGGCGCCGATCCAAGTAGGGCGACCGCACCAATGTAAGCCTCGCATGACTTCATGCTTGGACGGTTTACTGAAGATCTGGATTTTGAACACTCTATGATCGAGATAATTCGCAGTCACAAAGATCGCAGATTCGGCACTGTGCAGTCCCTTTGGCCAAGACCGTCGGCTCTGTCTGCTGGAAAACTGGCGAAGAACCGGCTGCGGCGCAAGTCGACCGGCAAGAGACGAAGTTTTGACCAAGCCGGCGATGGCAAGCGCCATGCAGGCAGAAGCGCTTGATCATATTCCATGCGCTGGGTGCCCCTTCAGCCGGACCGATTCTAATTACTTGCGAGGATAGATATCTACTTCCGCCGAAGGCGGTTCACCATAACGCGGCGGGATGGTCGTCGACCGTCGCTACCTCCTGCCCAATCGGCCCGGCGCTTGCTTCGGCGATGATCCAGTTGCAAGCGGCCCGCATGCCTGCGACCGCGGCCCGCATCGCGTGATTGACCCAGATGACATTGGATATCCCAGCCTCATGATGCACTGAAATGACTGTGCGGTAGTAGTTGGAGGGCGCAATTATGATCGGAAGCCGCTTCCACTCCTTTGCGAAGGTCAGAACCTCCTCCATTTTCGCCTCTCGCGAATGAATCAGGATTGCATCGGCGCCGGCGTTCGCATAGGCGTCCGCGCGCAACAGGGCCGCCTTGAGACCGTAACCGGCGATCAAGGCTTCGCTGCGGGCGACAAGCACAAGATCGTTTCCCGTCGTGTCCTTGATCGCCTTCAGGCGGCCGCAAAACACTTCGATATCGTCCAGCGGATGACGACGGCCGACAGAGGAATTCATTTTCTGGAAGCCCTTGTCATCGATGCACACACCAGATGCGCCATGTTGCAAAAGCTTTGCTGCCATCAACCGCGCGCTATTCATGCTCCCGAAGCCGGAGTCACCATCGGCCAGGATCGGCAGCCCGCTGGCATCCCCCATTCGTTCCAACACCTCCATCAGATGTATCCAACTTGCCTCCCCGACGTCGCGATAGCCGAGGCTCTTCGAAATGGACGGTCCAGACGCCCAGATGGCCTTAAAGCCCGCCTGCGTGGCGATCAGCGCAGAAAGCCCATCATACGCCCCCATCAGGTGCGTGAGGTTCGGCGAGGAAATCAGATCGCGGAGCGTTTTCGTCGGATCCTCAATCGCCCCGATGCTCTTTGGAACGAAAACCGTTTGATCCATATCATGCTCCTTCGGAAATCTGCCGGTGCCAAGCGCAGCGAAAAGAGCAACGACGCAAGTTGCGTGCCGGATGGGCGCAAACGGCCGTGCTACACGACCTGTCCGGGCAGGCAGCCCAGGCACTGCGATCCCTTCGTCCGTCTTCCAACATTCTTGTCCCGTTTCGAACATAAGAAGGTTGCGAAGGGACACGCGCGAGCGAACCTAATCGTCCAATCGCGATGACCCCTCCCGAACTTTTAATCTCACTGGGACCGGACACGCGGCCGTCTTGCCGAAGAGCTGGAGAGTGGTACAGGTCTTAATCTGGAGATGGTCGAGAACAACTGCGACGCGTCGGTCGGCGCTGCAAGAAGAGATGTCTCGGCAAATCGTTGCGCCCAAAAGCGCGAGTACCGCGGCCACATCAAAGCCTGCCGGCGTGCGAGTTGAAGGATCTGACACGACTTTCTGGAACGTTTCTGTATTTTTCGAATATCGGACGCTTCCCGATAACGGGCGACCAACCGATGTCACCGCGGCGGACGTCATTCGAGGCTCGGATATCTGGGTCAGCGCCGTTGTTCGAGGCGCTCCTACTCATGCCAGGGCTCGGCGCAGAAGTAGAATAGCTCTCTACCCTCAAGGCAATGGCACGGCGCTTGCTAGACCAGTATCTCGGCTGAGATCGAATACTGCGGCCGTAATCGCAAAACAACGCGTCAATTGTCTGTTATGAAGGAGCAATTGGATGACCAGCAAAAAGAAGGTTCCCTTCGTCACGTTCCGCACGCGTGTTCGCGACGAGTCCCTACCCGGACCGAATCCGTATCGCTGGAAAGACCAGACATCCGACGACTATTTCAGCGGCAAACGCGTCATCTTGTTTTCGCTGCCAGGCGCCTTCACCCCCACCTGCACCAACCAACAACTACCTGATTTCGAAAGCCTTTATGGGGAGTTTCAAAAGAACGGCATCGATGAGATTTACTGTCTCTCCGTAAACGATGCGTTCGTCATGAACGCCTGGGGCAAGTCCGTAGGACTTCAGAACGTCAAGCTCATCCCTGACGGCTCGGGAGAATTTACCCGCAAGATGGGCATGCTCGTCACCAAGCACAATCTCGGTTTCGGAATGCGCTCTTGGCGCTACGCGGCGGTAGTCGATGACGGCGAGGTGGAGCAATGGTTTGAGGAAGAAGGCTTCTCTGACAACTGTCAAACCGATCCCTATGGCATTTCGTCACCGCAAAACATCCTGGAAACGCTGAAGGCCTCGGCCGCAGCATAAACATCGGAATCAAAGCCTCATAAAATGAAAATTCGCGCGACTAAGTACCAAGATCGATAGGGGTTTCGCTCTTAGGATGCAGTATTTAGCAAACCTTCTCCAGCGCCAAAGGCAATCGCTGGTTATTACGCCTCAGCTCATCCAATCTATTCGCTTGCTGCAACTGGCGCACGGCGAGCTGCATCAGTTCGTTGAACAGGAATTGGAGAAGAACCCGTTTCTGGAGCTGGCATCAAGCGATGGCATCGCTTCTGACGATGTCGTTTCGAGCTCGGAGAATAGGCCCGACATTGCCGCGCAGGAGGGCAAGGTTGATGCTCCTACACGGGTCGACGCTCCAGAGCCACTTGGAGAATGGAAATCAATTCGGAATGGAGCCAATGCTTCGTCAGAGCAACTCCCTGGCTTCGAGGAGTTTGCTGCTTCTACCGAAACATTGCACGACGATGTCGCCCGGCAGATCGCCCTCACTGCATTGACCTCTCGAGATCGGCTGATTGCCGGTGCGCTTGCCAATCATCTGGAAAGCACTGGATATCTTCAGGTGGACCTATCAGAGCTGGCAGCATGTCTGGGTGTCCGCGAGGCTGAGGTTGAGCGGGTCCTCGCGACCTTGCAGCATTTCGATCCACCTGGAATTTTTGCACGAACTCTTCGCGAATGCCTCGAGATACAGTTGCGGCAGCGCGATCGGTTCGACCCTGCTATGGAAGCGCTGGTCGCCAATCTTGAGTTGGTTGCACAACGCGACTTTCGCGCATTGAAGCGGCGCTGCGGCGTCGACGAAGATGACCTTCTCGACATGTTGCATGAGATCCGTACGCTTGACCCCAGGCCCGGAAACCGATTCCAATCGGGACGACCGGAGGCCATCATACCGGACGTTCGGGTCTTGCCTTCGAACGCAGGCGGGTGGCAGATCGAGCTCAATCCCGACATGCTACCCAAGGTGCTCATCAACCAAACCTATTTTGCCGAAGTCTCCCGTCTGACCGCGCATGATTCCAAAGATCAGGCATTCCTCAACGAATGCTTCCAAAACGCGAACTGGTTGGTTCGCAGTCTCGATCAGCGCGCCAAGACGATCCTTAAGGTAGCGACCGAAATCGTCCGCCAGCAGGATGTCTTTCTGGAACGCGGCACTGCCTATCTTCGGCCTCTCAATCTTAAGACTGTCGCTGACGCGATCGAGATGCATGAGTCGACGGTGAGCCGTGTGACGTCGAATAAATACATGCTCACCCCCCGCGGGGTGTTCGAACTGAAGTATTTTTTTACGGTCGCGATTTCCTCCTGCGAAGGCGGCGAGGCGCACTCGGCCGAAGCTATCCGCCATCGCATCAGGGCAATGATCGCCGCGGAAACGGAGGACAGCGTGCTTTCCGACGACAACATGGTCGCCCAACTTCGGGAAAGCGGCATCGATATAGCGCGCCGCACGGTCGCAAAATACAGGGAAGGAATGAATATCCCCTCTTCCGTTCAACGCCGCCGCGAGATGCGGGCGGGATTTGTATAGACGCCGACCAAAGCGCTGACCATCTCGCACAGCTCGCAGAAGCGACTTAGCGACGGCCTTCATCCGTTTCGGGGCCGAAGCATGTTTCGTAATCACCGCATTCCTGACAGCTCGGAGCGGCGCACAGCGAAAAACCTTCGGCCTCGCAGAGCTTGCGGTAAAGGTACTTCTTCCACCTCATATTGTCGGTATTGCCAGCCGCCAGCGTCGGGAAATGCATAGCAAACAACCGCCCGAGCTCGGCCGGCTCGAGGAGTCCAAGGTCCTGCCAAAGATGGTCGTCGCGCAGGGCACGTCGCGCGATGATTTTAGCAAAGCGAGCACTGACTGGATCGTTTGGACGGGCATGCGAAAGTAGCAAGTCACGCAGGAGCCCCTCCTCCGTACCGAGTTCTGGATCGCTCGCCTTTTCCGGAAAGAAAGCGTCGATGAGCTTGGCAGGAAAATTCCTTGTAAGGATGTCCCGCAGCTCGGCGCGAGAAAGGCCGGTCGCCTCTGTCGCCGACGCCTGGCCAGCTTCGATCTCCTCCAGCGCTCGCGAAAAGACGCAGGCAAGCGCATATTCGTCAAAATCCATCTCCAAGTCCATTCGCAGCCACTGCCCGGCCTTGGATGACTGCAAGTGTTGCCACCGATCAGACATTCGTGCTCCGCGACTGATGCCCTTGCCCCTCAAAACCTGGAACTGATGCAGATCTGACACGGCGCTTTTGCTCCTTCGTTTTTCATCGATCAAGGTCGCCTGCAGCATTGACGGCCATGACGAGAAACCTCCAAAAACCATGCCAGCGTGGTCGGACAAACAGCGTAGGCACGGGCCTTTCGGGGTTATTTGAGCGATGTGATGAGCGTGCAAATGCAGAGCGGCCAACGCCAAATGTCGGCTCATCGACAAACCCGACAGTCATCGTTGGTACTCAGCCCTTTCCCCGGTGCGCCTGCTAGGAACGTTCTCCCACCTGCGATAACGGCCGCGGCGTGGAATGGCGCGGTGATCCTTTGGTGGGATTCTCGCATTCACCGGTGACTGCCCTTTTTTGATGTTTGACGTTCAACGATGTCGGAGATGCGCATATTGCCACTGGAAGATCCGAAGGTTCCTCAAGTGTTTTTCTGTTTGGCATGGCACATGCAAGGTCATTTGCGAATTTTGCCGACGACCAACGAGAACGACATTTATGATCACGCTCACAGACAACGCCGTCGCCGCCATGAGGATTGCACTCAGCCGAGCGGACGAGCCGGCCGAGGGCCTGCGCATCGCGGTCGAGACCGGTGGCTGCGCCGGGCTCAAATACAGGATGGGGCTTGAGAGCAGCTCACGCGAGGGCGACGCTGTCATCGAAACAGATGGGATCACGCTGTTCGTGGACGCGAGCTCTCAGCCACACGTCAACGGCATGACGGTGGACTTCGTTACACGGCTGGAGTCCTCAGGCTTTGTCTTCGACAATCCCAACGCAGCAGAGATGTGCGCTTGCGGCAAGTCCTTCGCCTGATCATCCCGAATTGGTGTGAAAAGTCATGCGGAAGTATCGCGACAAGCTCAAGAAATCGTCCTGCAATCACAAGGGCGCCCGCGGTCTGCAAACAGCCAATACTGAACGCGAGGTCGGCGCGGTCTCACGTGGGGATCTGGTTGAATTGACGATGGGCTTCGCCCGGCCGATGGACGCAATCAGTGTGGCAACATTGCAGACGCTCCGCAGCCGTTTCGCGATCACCTGCCCGGCCGCGTTGATCGATTATATCGTCGGCAAAGCCGCCCATGAAGCCCTTCGAATTATCAATCGCGACTTAGCGGATGGCGTCGATCGGCCGCCGTCCGGACGCTCACGATCACCGCTTGCGTCGTATCTGGCGCAAAGTCGTAGCCGGATCCCGTCACAAGCGTCAAAGGTGTCGAGGAAGCGACTGTTGCGGTCCCTGCGGCGTTGTTCGTTAAAGGCCTCATCAGGTCAGAGACGATTTTGTCGGCGGGCACAAAGGAAGGCAGCGCGCTCGAGGTCACAGAAACATCTTTGTAACCGATGGTCATTTTCGATGGGATGTCGCCAAGGATCGAGGACGCATGGGGCTCGCCTGAAACATGCCCACCATAATCTGAGACTGCCAAATGACGTCGCTACAGCGAATTCGACCAATCGAGCGCTGCCGCGATTGTTCTCGCTCCAGCGCTGAACGACGGAGACTATCGAGGTACTCCGCCAACTGAGGATCGCTTCCATGAGATCTGTCTATCTCGACAACAATGCAACCACGCGAGTCGATCCTGAAGTCGTACAAGCGATGTTGCCGTTCTTTACGGATCAATTTGCCAATCCTTCGTCCAGTCACAGTTTCGGCGCCTCGGCAAGTGCGGCGATAATGACCGCGCGCAAACAATTGCAAGCTTTGATCGGTGCGGAGTTCGAGCATGAGATCGTCTTTACGTCCGGCGGGACGGAAAGCGACAATGCAGCGATCCTGTCGGCGCTCGAGATCATGCCCGATCGCACGCAGATCGTGACGTCCGCAGTCGAGCATCCGGCCGTGCTGACGCTCTGCGCGCACCTTGAGAAGACGCGTGGCATAAAGGTGCACAGGATTCCAGTCGATCGGCATGGTCGCCTCGACCTGCGCACATACCGGGCAGCCCTCACCCCACATGTTGCACTCGTCTCGATCATGTGGGCGAACAATGAAACGGGCACGATTTTTCCGGTCGCCGACCTCGCTAAGCTGGCCAAGGAAGTCGGCGCTTTTTTCCATACAGACGCTGTGCAGGTGGTCGGCAAGCTTCCGATGAACCTGAAATCGAGTGCGATCGACATGCTGTCGCTCTCAAGTCACAAGCTGCATGGACCCAAAGGGATTGGCGCGCTTTGGGTAAAGCGCGGCGTACGCTTCGATCCGATGATCAAGGGGGGACATCAGGAGCGCGATCGGCGCGCTGGCACGGAAAATACCGCCGGCATCGTCGGGCTCGGCAAAGCCGCTGAACTTGCCTTGCGCTTCATGAACAAAGAGAACGGACGAGTAAGATCGCTGCGAGATCGCCTGGAAAAAGGGCTTCTGCAGCGCATCCCAGATGCGTTCGTCACCGGCGATAAGCAAAAGCGGTTGCCGAACACCTCCAACATCGCCTTCGACCAAGTCGACGGTGATGGCTTGCTGCTTCTTCTTGACCGCTATGGCATTGCCTGTTCTTCCGGCTCGGCTTGCACTTCTGAGTCGCCGCAGCCGAGCCATGTCCTGACGGCGATGAACATTCCCGATATCTCGAGCCACGGGGTCATCCGGTTCTCCCTGTCGCGTGACAATTGCGAGGAGGATATCGACCGTGTACTCGATGTTTTACCCGGAATCGTCGGCACTTTGCGAGATGGTTCCTCGTTTGGGCCGACGCCGCCAAAGCGCCGAAGACCTTTGGCTTTTCTGAAGCCGCCGGAGACGGACGGAAACCCCTCATGAAGCGGTTCGTATTTCTGACGACACGATTTGGCTTGGCGGCAGTAGGCGATGTTCGTCGCTTACGCGACGCAGAATAGTTCGGACTTGCCAAACCGCTTGAGGCCATAAGCGCGAGGACTTTTCCTGCGAGGTTTTCGCGACGGCGGATTCATCGCATCGGACGCACCGCAGCGCATCGTTCCAACGGGGAGAATGTTATGAACAGTTATTGCAACGTCAGCCCAAGCAGCGATACGGCCCAAATCCTCGCGCGATTGAAAAATCTGTCGGCGGCGGAGGAATTTTTCGCGCTGCTTGACGTCGCCTATGATCCCAAGGTGCTTGACGTCTCGCGGCTTCACATCCTGAAGCGAATGGGGCAATACCTCGCCGAAGAGGATTTCTCCGATCTTCCGGAACAGGTGATTGCGGCCAGGGCACGCGCCATCCTTGAACGCGCCTACGAGGATTTTGCGACGTCCTCGCCACTTGCGCACCGTGTCTTCAAGGTACTCAAAGACCACAGTCCGGCCACGCCCGCCCGACCGGGTCACACCTTCGTTTCATTCGATTCCATCCTGAAGCATTTCGACAAGGAATGAATGCGACATGGTTGTGGCTTGAACGATGTCGAGAAGCCGACAATAGCGGCTCCAGCGCCCGCAGGTCAGAAGAAAAAGGCGGAATTTCAAATGGATGTGAAATTCAAAAGCGTTGGCACAGATAGTGCTTTGATGGACATGAAGCGCGAAACCCGCCATTCGAACAGCAGCTAGGAGACCACATGCACGTCGTAGTCTGTATCAAGCAGGTGCCGGACTCAGCACAGATTCGCGTCCATCCGGTAACGAACACGATCATGCGCCAGGGCGTGCCGACCATCATAAATCCTTATGATCTATTCGCCCTTGAAGAAGCACTGCGGTTGCGTGACGTCCATGGCGGCGAGGTCACTGCGGTCACGATGGGCCCGCCGATGGCAGAGGATTCGTTGCGCAAGGCGCTTACTTACGGTGCGGATCGGGCGGTATTGTTGACCGACCGCTATTTTGCCGGATCCGATACCCTGGCGACTTCCTTTGCTTTGTCGCAGGCGATCGCAAAAATCGGCGAGACCTTCGGCGCCCCGGACATCGTCTTCACGGGCAAGCAGACGATCGACGGCGACACTGCCCAGGTCGGGCCGGGCATCGCCAAGCGCCTCGACCTCCTGCAACTCACTTACGTTTCAAAGATTTGCTCCCTCGATCTCGATGCGCGTGAAATTAAGGTCGATCGCCGTTCGGAAGGGGGGACGCAAATGCTGCAGAGCAGGCTTCCCTGCCTCATCACCATGCTGGAAGGCACCAACGAAATCCGGCGCGGCTCGCTTGATGACGCGCTACGCGCTGCACGCAGTCAGATCGTAAAATGGAGCGCGGCCGACGCCGGCATCGAGGACCTCAGCAAATGTGGACTGCGTGGTTCGCCGACGGTCGTCAAACGCGTCTTTGCCCCGACAGCAAGGGTGGAAAAGGCGGAGCAAATCACCACCACCGATAAGGCGCTGAGCGATGTTGCCGATGAGTTGATTGTCGAAATCTTCTCTCGTCAGCCGGCGCTCGAACACGAACTCGCCTTCGACGCCAGCGCATAACGGCAAGGAGCCATGACGTTGACCGCAAATCAAGAAACGCCGCCCCCTGCCGTCGGCCGCGCGGGTATGAAGAAAGAGCTGCCCGAGCAATTCAAGGACTACCGGCACGTTTGGGTCTTCATCGAAGTGGAGCGCGAAAATATCCACCCCGTCTCCTTCGAACTGCTGGGAGAAGGCCGCAAGCTAGCGGACAAGCTTGGCGTCAAGCTCGCAGGTGTCGTGCTCGGACCTCCGGGGGATGCCACGCAGCAGGCCATTGCAGAGGCGTTTGCCTATGGCGCCGACGTTGCCTATCTCGTGGAGCACCCCCTGCTCGCAGACTATAGGAACGAGCCCTTCACCAAAGCTCTGACAAATCTGGTTGCCACTTACAAACCCGAGATCCTGCTTCTGGGTGCGACGACGCTTGGTCGCGACCTTGCCGGTTCCGTGGCGACGACCCTGTTGACGGGGCTCACTGCGGACTGCACCGAACTCGATGTGGATGCGGACGGTTCGCTTGCCGCAACGCGGCCGACTTTCGGCGGCTCTCTATTATGCACAATCTACACGCTCAACTGCCGACCGCAGATGGCGACAGTGCGGCCGCGCGTCATGGCGATGCCGCAGCGCATGAACAAGCCGATTGGCTGCGTCATTCAGCATGGGGTCCCGATGCTCGAGGAGGAGATCGTCACCAAAGTCCTCGGGTTTCTTTCCGACGTGCAATCGACAAATTCCAATCTCGCCTATGCCGATGTGGTGGTGGGCGGGGGCCTTGGTCTCGGAACATCGGAGAACCTGAAGCTTGTAAAGAACCTCGCGCGGGTAATTGGAGCCGAATACGGCTGCTCACGGCCGCTGGTCCAGAAAGGCTGGATGCCGGCTGATCGGCAGATCGGGCAAACCGGCAAGACTATCCGGCCGAAGCTCTATATAGCGGCCGGGATTTCCGGCGCCATTCAGCACCGGGTTGGCGTCGGGGGGGCTGATCTCATTGTCGCGATCAACACTGACCCGAACGCGCCGATTTTCGACTTCGCCCACCTTGGCGTCGTGACGGATGCGATCCGCTTCTTGCCGGCCCTCACTGATGTTTTCACCCATCGGCTGTCGCCGCACAGTCGCGATAAGCTTGCGAATTAGGGGGACGGCTATGAGCGGGGAAAAGTTTGACGCTATCGTCATTGGCGCTGGCATGGCCGGCAATGCGGCTACTTACACCATGGCAAGCCGTGGCCTGAAAGTCCTGCAGTTGGAACGTGGCGAGTATCCGGGCTCCAAGAACGTCCAGGGCGCCATCATGTATGCGAACATGCTGGAGAAAATCATCCCGAATTTTCGAGATGATGCGCCTCTTGAGCGGCATCTCGTCGAGCAGCGCTTCTGGATGATGGATGACACGTCCCATGTCGGCATCCAATATCGATCGGATGACTTCAACGAGTCGACGCCCGAGCGCTACACAATCATTCGCGCCCAGTTCGACCGTTGGTTTTCGCGCAAGGTGCGCGAGGCGGGAGCGACAGTCCTGTGCGAGACGACTGCGACGGAACTTGCCCAGGAAGGCGGCAAGGTGATCGGTGTGCGCACCGACCGTAGCGGCGATGTCATTCTTGCGGACACGGTCGTTCTCGCGGAAGGCGCCAATGGGCTGCTCGGCGCACGGGCCGGTTTGCGTCGAACGCCCACATCGGAGAACGTGGCACTCGCCGTCAAGGAAATACATTTTCTGCCGGAAGACGTGATCGATCAGAGGTTCGGACTTCATGGCAACGAAGGCTGCGTGATTGAGGCAGCCGGCACCATCTCCCGCGGCATGGCCGGGCTCGCCTTCCTTTATACCAATAAGGAGTCGATCTCTCTTGGCATCGGCTGCCTCGTCTCCGACTTTGCTGCAACGTGCGAAAGCCCTTACGAATTGCTCGAAGCGTTCAAGAACCATCCCTCGATCAAACATCTGATCGCGGATTCGGAAGTCAAGGAATATGCAGCTCATCTCATTCCCGAAGGTGGGTACAAGGCAATTCCCGCGCTCTTCGGCGATGGCTGGGTCGTTGTCGGCGACGCGGCCCAGCTCAACAATGCCGTTCACCGCGAGGGTTCCAATCTCGCCATGACGTCAGGTCGCATCGCCGGGGAGGCGATTTTCGAGGTCAAGAGCCGCGGAGGTCGAATGACCAAAAGGAACCTCGCACTTTACAAGACAATGCTGGACGATTCCTTCGTCATTAAAGATCTCAAGAAATACAAGGACATGCCCGCCCTGCTTCATACCAATTCCCGCAATTTCTTCATGACATACCCGAAGTTGATGTCTGAGGCTTCGAAAAATTTCATGCGTGTCGATGGTACGCCGAAGATCGAAAATGAAAGGGCGACGACGGCCGCTTTCATAAAGGCGCGCTCGCGCTGGGGACTGGTCAGCGACGCGGTGCGCCTCGCAATGGCTTGGCGCTAAGGGAGAAATAGGATGACGGTTGCAGTGACGAAGTTGCGTGTGGAGGACAAGCTTTTCCAGAATCGCTATCTGGTTGATCCGGGACGCCCTCACATCAAGGTGCGGCCGCACGAGCATCCGAGTGCGAACCTTTTAGCGCTGACACGCATCTGCCCGGCAAAATGCTATGAGCTGAATGACAAAGGCCAGGTGGAGATTACCGCCGACGGCTGCATGGAGTGCGGCACATGCAGGGTGCTATGTGAGGCAAGCGGCGAGGTTATTTGGAACTATCCCCGAGGCGGCTTTGGTGTTCTCTTCAAGTTCGGGTGAACGACTTTATTATTAAACATCTCAAAAACACGTTATTTTGTCACAGCCAGGCGCTGCATCAATTTTGCCTGGAACCAGCTTGCAATTTCAGAAACTAACATTAGAGTTTCTACTTATACAAATAAGCACAAACTGTGGTTGGAATGCTGGCATTCTACACAGCTAGAGGTGTTGAAAATGACCCGCATCCTACGCGATTGCGTCGATGAAGTTGGACCTTTGCGTGGACAATCCAGCAAAACGCCTGAAGTCGGAATCTCCTGCACCGGGATCTACGAAATATCGAAGCTCCTGACGGCCGCTGCCCCGCTGGAGATTACGCTTGTCAAGGTCGCGAATATCCTCCCCACCTTTTTGCGGATGCGTCATGGAGCAATCGTTGTACTGGCGAGCGAAGGGGAGCCGGAAATTACCGCGTCGGCCGGAGTGACCGATCCTCGTCAATCCGGCGTTCGCCACATCATCCCGCAGGCTGCGATGGATCAGATCTTGATGACCGGACAGCCGCTGGTGATAAGGGAAACAAGTAAGTCCGAACTGTTTCAGGCTCCTCAACCGTCTTTGAGCAGTGACACGATCCCCATTACATTCATCGGGGTTCCTTTAAGGGCTGCGCACAAACTGGTCGGGACGTTATGGATCGACCGCTTCAGGGACAGCGCCACCGAGCTGCGTCATAACGAAGATATTCGCTTCCTCACCATGGTCGCCGATCTTATCGGTCAGACGATCTCGTTCCACCGAGCCCTGAGCACGTCGGGTCCGCAGATCATCCAGCTGCACCGGAAATCCGCCGAAGGGGGGCGGAATGATGCGAGCCAAAGTTCGCGAGCCAAAGTCGACTGGATCGTCGGAGAAAGCCCCGCAGTCAGGCAGGTGTTGGAAATCGTCTCTGCCGTGGCGATGACGAATACTACAGTGCTTTTGCGGGGTGAAAGCGGCACTGGCAAGGAATTTTTCGCACAGGCCATTCATGAGCTTTCCCCTCGCAGGAAGAAGTCTTTTGTCAAACTAAACTGCGCCGCGCTGCCTGAAGGTGTCCTGGAATCGGAACTCTTCGGACATGAAAAGGGCGCTTTCACCGGCGCGGTCTCTCAGCGCGCAGGGCGTTTCGAATTGGCAAATGGCGGAACGCTGCTCCTTGATGAAATCGGCGAAATTTCGCCTGCCTTTCAAGCCAAGCTTTTGCGCGTGTTGCAGGAAGGGGAGCTGGAGCGGGTCGGCGGAACCAAGACCCTCAAAGTCGACATCAGGCTCATATGCGCAACCAACAAGGACCTCGAGGCGGCTGTCGCGAATGGCGAGTTCAGAGCCGACCTTTACTATCGCATCAATGTCGTGCCGATCGTCTTGCCACCGCTCAGAGACCGGCCCGGGGACATTCCGCGTCTTTCAAAAGTCTTTCTCGACCGCTTCAACCGGGAAAACAATCGCGAACTCGCCTTCACGCCGCCGGCACTAGACCTGATTTCGCAATGCTATTTCCCTGGAAACGTCCGCGAGCTCGAAAATTGCGTGCGACGGACGGCGACTTTGGCGCGCTCAAAGACGATCGTTCCCTCGGATTTTGCGTGCCAGAACAGCCAATGCCTTTCGGCGCGTCTTTGGAAAGGAGATGGCGGCAGCCGTGACGGTGAGGCTATCGATGAGCTCACTCGGAGAGGAACGATGCCGGCGGTATCGCCGCTCTCTACCCAACCAGGCAGCGTCTCGCATTCGGAGGTAGCGCCCCTCAAGGCCTGCGATCCCAATGGTCCGGCGTGCCAAGCCCTATCACCGCGCCTTACAGAGCGGGACCGGCTGATCGAGGCAATGGAGAAGGTCGGATGGGTTCAGGCCAAAGCGGCTCGTATGCTCGGCCTCACGCCCCGTCAGGTCGGCTATGCTCTGCGCCGGCACAATATCGAGGTGAAAAAGTTCTAAGCCTGTCGTTTGTCAGGTCGAAGATGCCCTCCGTCCGCGTGACAAGCCGCGTCGAATTCGCGACGTGGTCCATGTGCCGATTGTCAGGAACGAACGAAACCGTGCGTAGCAAGTGTATTCAATCGGACGTGAAAGGCTAAAACGCCTGACATGAAACAATTTCTAGCACTGGCATAGGTCTTGCAGTTTGAACTGCAATTTTCACCAGCCACGGAATTGCTAGATGACCGCATCGTTGATTTCGCTTGATAGCTCGGCCAGCGCCAAAACTTCGGACCGTAGGCTGGCTACCGCGAAGTCCGAGAGCTGCAAATCCTCATCCTGCGGCTCGCCTGCAAAACCGGATGACATGGATGCAGCGATCTGGAAGAAGATAAAGGATCATCCCTGCTATTCAGAAGAAGCACACCATTATTTCGCGCGCATGCACGTCGCCGTCGCACCGGCTTGCAATATCCAGTGCAACTACTGCAATCGCAAATATGACTGCGCAAACGAAAGCCGGCCCGGGGTCGTCTCGGAAAAGCTGACGCCAGAGCAGGCGCTATGCAAAGTCATTTCGGTCGCCAACGAAGTGCCGCAGCTTTCGGTCGTGGGCATCGCCGGCCCGGGCGATGCGTGTTATGACTGGAAGAGAACCAAGGCGACGTTCGAAAAAATTGCCGCGGAAATTCCCGACATCAAGCTGTGCATCTCTACTAACGGTCTAGCATTGCCAGATCATGTCGACGAGCTTGCAAGCATGAATGTCGATCACGTGACCATCACAATCAACATGGTCGACCCGCAAATCGGCGCAAAGATATATCCTTGGGTTTTTTACGACCACCGGCGATACACCGGCATCGAAGCGGCCGAAATCCTGCACAAGCGCCAGATGTTGGGTCTGGAGATGCTGGCGGCGCGCGGCATCCTCATCAAGGTCAATTCGGTCATGATACCCGGCGTCAATGACGAGCACTTGATCGAAGTGAACAGATGGGTGAAGGAGCGCGGCGCTTTCTTGCATAACGTGATGCCCCTGATTTCGGACCCGGCGCACGGCACTTACTATGGTCTGACCGGGCAACGCGCTCCGCGGGCAATCGAATTGAAGGCGCTTCAAGGTCGTCTCGAAAACGGCGCCAAGCTGATGCGCCATTGTCGGCAGTGCCGGGCCGATGCCGTCGGCCTTCTGGGCGAGGATCGGGGCCAGGAATTCATGCTCGACCACATACCCGACGCAGTCTCCTACGACGACCGCAATCGCGCGGCATACCGCGAAGTAGTCGCGCGGGAGAGAGGCAACCACGCAGCAGCCAAGAGCGAGGCGATCGAAATGGTCAAAGCAGTAGGCCCTGACGGGTCGCTTCACGTCGCGGTAGCGACCAAGGGCGGCGGCCGTATAAACGAACATTTCGGCCATGCGAAAGAGTTCCAGATTTATGAAGTCTCTCCGGCAGGAATCACCTTCGTGGGCCATCGCAAGGTCGAGCAATATTGCCGCGGCGGTTGGGGTGACGACGCTACACTCGAGGGTGTGATCGTTGCGCTCGAAGGGATCGACATCGTGCTCTGCGCCAAGATCGGAGATTGCCCTAAAAAGCGACTGGCGGACGCCGGCATTCGAGCGATGGACTCTTATACGTATGAGTACATCGAAACCGCCATCAGCATGGTTTATGCCGCCCAGTTTGGCGTTGACCCGCTGACAGGGACGGCCTGAACTGTTCATTTTAAACCGCCTCAGGAGTTGATAATGGCCTTCAAGATCATCGCATCCCAATGCACCCAGTGCGGAGCCTGCGAATTCGAATGTCCATCAGGTGCGATAGAACTGAAGGGCGATAACTACGTGATCGATGCGGAAAAGTGCACAGAATGCGAGGGAGCTTTCGAGACGCAGCAATGCGCATCGGTATGTCCGGTACCGAAGACCTGCGTCCCAGCTTGATCGCCTGCTCGCTGGTCGCCGAAGGCAATATCTCCTCCAAAGGACATTTTGAAACCCGCGGCTAAGCAGACCAGTTTCAAGAAAGTGAGGCACCACCGTGGGCCCAGGACGCGAACAAGAGGTGGAAATCGGCTCTCCACCGCGATTTCTACCGGGCGAGCGGGTTCGTGCCACGCGTCACATAAAGAATGACGGCACCTATCCCGGCAAAGACGTTAGCGAAAACCTGGTACGGAAGGGCGATGAGGGTTATGTGCGCGACATCGGCACCTTTCTCCAGCAGTTCTATATCTATGCGGTCGAATGGGTGGATCGCGGCACCATCGTCGGTATGCGCGCGCGTGAACTGACGAGCCTCGACAAAGCCGCGGCAAGCATTGCCGAAACGGCTACCAGCGCCAAAGAAGGAATAGCCCCGTGAAAGTGATAATCCGCAGAACCGGAACCGGCTTGTCGGCATATGTTTCCAAGAAGGATCTCGAAGAGCCGATCATTGCCATGGAGAATGAAAATCTATGGGGCGGGTGCGTGCTGCTTAGGAATGGGTGGCGGCTTGCCCTGCCCGATCTGCCGAAGGACACGCGCCTGCCGATTACGGTCGAGGCAAAAAAGATATCTGAGGAGGACTAGACGCTGGTAACGAACGACAAAAGGCGAGAGCGGCATGACCGCGCTTCTTGAATCTGATGATCTTTTGGTCTGCCAGGGCAATCACGCCAAAAAGCAGCTTCATTTGCTGAAGGAAGCGCTCGCCGCAGACGGCATAATCCCGTATCTCGGTCCCGGGCTTCTCCGGCAAAGTTCGGCGCCGCCGACTGTACCGGACGGACCTGAAGCCGTTGCAGCAGCTCTTAACGCACGGGCGACAGCACCTTCCAAGATACGCAGCAACATGTGGTCGGTCGCACAGTTTATCGAGCAGCGCCGACATCGTCGGACGCTTCAAGCCTGGATGGCGGAGATATTCGCCCCCTCCCAGCCGCCGACTGTCCTCCACGCCTGGCTTTCAACGCTACCACTCTCGCTTATCATCGATAGCTGGTACGACGGGACGATGCGCGCGGCTCTCGTGGCGAACGGCCGAACAGACGTGGTCGAGATGCAAGGCGTCACGCGGGCAAATGAGAACCGGGACATTTGGACGAAAACCTACGATTTGTCTGGGAAAGAACTCGACGCCGGCCCCACGGCAATAACGGTTCTTTATACGCCTCACGGAAGCGTTCGCCCCGCCGCTAATTTTCTCGTGTCAGATGCCGACTATGTCGAAGTTTTGACCGAGATCGATATCCAGACGCCGATCCCCGAAATCGTCAAGGAACGGCGGACCAACCGCGGTTTTTTCTTTCTGGGCTGCCGCTTCAACGATCAGATGTTACGCATCTTCGCCCGCCAGATCATGAAGCGCTCCAACGGCCCACACTTCGCTGTGATGGATGCCGAAACCATGACCAAGAATGAACGCCGCTTCTGCACGGAATGCGCCATCACCCTGATTGACCTGCCGATTGACGAAGTTGCGGCCGGTCTTGTCGATCCGGCATAGCTGCAGGCGCGAGCCAGGCTCCGCAAATCGCATGTCGACCGACGATCATAAAGTCTTGTTGACGTTACGTGGAATTCGGCAGCAAAAGCACCAATAGCCAAGGTCTGCTTTGCGCCCGGAGAACGAACCCGCTGCGCGGGAGGGCGTCTGCGGTTGAGGTAGAGGGCACAGGCTGGAGGTTGCGCCTGGATTGAACGTCGTCCGGCAAGGGCGGAGCATGACGAGCTTCTTCAAAAAGGAGCCTGACCATGCAGCACCCCCATCTCGACACGCGCGTCAGCCCGCTACGCCAGCGGTTGATCGACGACATGAACATGCGGCGTTTCTCACGCGAAACGCAGCGCAACTATCTCCGCGACATCGGACGCCTGGCGACCTTCCTCGGGCGTTCACCAGACACGGCGACCGCCGACGACCTGCGCCGGTTCCAGATCCAGCAGCAGGAGGATGGCGTTCCCGTTCCGACGATGAACAGCATCGTGTCGGCGCTACGCTTCTTCTTCACCCAGACCCTCGACCGCCCGGACCTGGCGCGCAGGCTCGTCCGGCTGGCGCATCCGCGTAACCTGCCTGTGGTGCTGAGCCGCGACGAGGTTGCCCGGTTGCTCAATGCCACCACCTGCCTCAAGCACCAGGCAGCATTGTCGGTCGCCTATGGCGCCGGCCTACGTGTTGCGGAGGTGTCGATGCTGAAGGTCGCCGACGTCGACAGCGAGCGGATGCTGCTGCGCGTCGAGCGTGGCAAGGGCGGGCGCTATCGCAATGCCATGCTTTCGGAGGACCTGCTCACCCTGCTGCGCCAGTGGTGGAAGGTGGGGCGGCAGCAGGGTGTGATGCATCGCGACGGCTGGTTATTCCCTGGCCAACACGCAATGAAGCCGATCAGCACGCGGCAGCTCTATCGGATCGTCGTTGAGGCGGCCCAGGCCGCCGACATCGCCAAGCGGGTCGGGCCGCATACGCTGCGCCACAGCTTCGCCACCCACCTGCTGGAGGACGGCACGGACATTCGGATCATCCAGGTCCTGCTCGGGCACGCAAAACTCAACAACACCGCCCTCTACGCCAAGGTGGCGACTAGGACGGTCCGCACAGTTACGAGTCCGCTCGACAAACTCGGCCTGTTCAAGCCGGAAGAAGCCTTCCCCGACGGCTGAGCCTTGCGTGCCTCGATCGAGGTCGCCGACATCTTCCGTGCTGCCGGTGCGGCGTACCGGCGCGCGCATGCAGAACATATGAGCCTGCCGCAACTGAAGGTGATGTCGGCGATCGAGAACTGCCGCACTGCGGCCCTCGGCGGTCACGTCGAGGCCTGCGAGGACTGCGGCCAGTGGCGGATCGCCTACAACTCCTGCCGCAATCGGCACTGCCCAAAGTGCCAGGGCGCGGCGGCACGGACATGGCTTGCCGAACGCGAGGCCGATCTGCTTCCGGTCGGCTACTTCCACGTCGTATTCACCCTACCGGCCGAGGTCGCCGACATAGCGTTCCAGAACAAGGCGCTCGTCTACGACCTGCTGTTCAAGGCGGCGTCGGAGACGATGGTCACCATCGCGGCCGATCGCAAGCATCTCGGCGCGCGCATCGGCATCACCGCCGTGCTCCACACCTGGGGATCGGCGATGACGCACCATCCGCATGTTCACATGATCGTTCCGGGCGGCGGCATCGCGCCGGACGGGAGCCGTTGGATCTCGTCGCCCGGCCTTCCTGCTTCCCGTACGCGTACTCGGCAAACTGTTCCGACGACTGTTCCTCACCCGGCTGGTCGCTCTGCACGACGCCGGGCGGCTCAGCTTCTTTGGCACACTTGCTCATCTCGCCGAGCGGCAGGCATTCTTGCGGCATCTATCGCCGGTCCGAAAGAAACGCTGGGTGGTCTATGCGAAGGCGCCGTTCGCGGGTCCTGAGGCCGTTCTTGCCTATCTGTCGCGCTATACTCACCGGGTCGCAATCTCGAACCGCCGCCTGATCACCTTCGACGAAACTGGCGTCACCTTCCGCTATAAGGACTACCGCCGCGACGGCTGCGACCGGCAGCAGATCATGACGCTCGCGGTCGATGAGTTCATCCGCCGCTTCCTGCTCCATGTCTTGCCGCGCGGCTTCCACCGCATCCGGGCATTACGGCCTGCTCACCGGCTCAGCCCGCAAGGCCAGCCTCGCGCTCGCGCGCGAACTCCTGCACGTCGCCGCACCGGTCGATGACGGCACACCAGGCGAACCGGATGACTTCCGCCCGCCATGCCCCTGCTGCGGCGGACGAATGATCGTTATCGAGGTGTTTGAACGCTGGAGGCAGCCGCGCGGGCCGCCGGATGCGCCGGCGACGAACCGGGAGACGGCTTCATGACCCGGCATGGCATGGTCAAGACTTCAGCCGCAGGCATCACGCCTCCGGCACCCGACCCACATGCGTCCGTGGTGATCATCGCCGCCGACAGGGTCGTGACGAAAGTAGTGACAGGCCAGAAAAACCACGCACACGTACAACGAAGCGGCCTGTCAGTGTCCATAATCCCGCTCACTGGCTGCGATCGTGCGATCGCGGATATGAGCCGCAGATTGAAATCTCCATAGCCTTCAACTGTGGCCCGCGGGTTCCTTCCTCGGGGACTTTCGTACGCCTGCCGGCGCCCGAAACTCTTCACGAAGACCGACTGTCCGCTTCGCGAGAGCGAGGCCAGGAAAGCGGACATGTGGTTGCGTTCGAAAGAGACGGCAAGTTCGAATCTCGTCCGGCGCTCCAGTAATGCAATCAATGGTTTGAAGGTAACGATTTAGAAATAATCAGAAAAAAGCGAGAAATTTGCCACAAATTCGCGATCCTCTGAAACCCGCAGGAACCCGCCATTTTCTGATCCAGTCTGTTTCTGTCTGTGGCGAGTGTGTAGCGAATGTCCAGCAACCTCAAGCGGCCTTTGACCGGAAGGCAGCAACCCCGGCCGAGGTGCGCTTCCTCTGATGATGTCCCAGGGAGTGGTGTAGCTTCGGCGTTCGCCGTGCCTTCCGGGCAGAGCCGGGACTGGATCAGCTTGCCGCAGCAGGCAGGCTGATGATTGGATCATCGCTCATTGTGGCGATGGTCTCAAGGGTCATGTATCGGGAGCGCTGTACGGCCCATTCGTCATTCTGTTCGAGGAGCAACGCGCCGACGAGCCTGACGATGGCGTCCTCGTTTGGGAATATGCCGACAACCTCGGTTCGGCGCTTGATCTCGCCGTTCAGTCGCTCGATAGGGTTGGTGCTGTGCAGCTTCGTCCAGTGCTGACGGGGAAAGGTCATGTAGGCCAGCACGTCTTCTTCGGCACTGTCCATGAGGGTGGCAAGCTTCGGTACTTTCGGCCTGATCTGATCGGCGACATTGCGCCATTGCTGGCTGGCGGCCTCTGGTGTGTCCTGGGCAAAGGCCGTGGCGATGAAGGCGGAGACCACCCGTCGACCGCTCTTTCCGGCATGGGCGAGCGCATTGCGCATGAAGTGGACCCGGCATCGCTGCCAGGTCGCGGAGAGAACCTTCGAAACGGCGGCCTTGATGCCCTCATGCGCATCGGAGACGACCAGCTTGACGCCGCGCAAACCCCGCCGTGTCAGCTTGCGCAGGAACTCCGTCCAGATCGGCTCGGCCTCGGAGGTGCCGATCTCCATACCCAGGACCTCGCGCCGCCCATCGGTGTTGACGCCGACGGCGATAATGACGGCGACCGAGACGATGCGGCCACCGCGGCGGACCTTCAGATACGTGGCGTCGATCCACAGATAGGGCCAGTCGCCCTCGATGGGCCTTTCAAGGAAGGCCTTTACCTTGTCGTCGATCTCCTCACACAGGCGGGAAACCTGGCTTTTGGAGATGCCGCTCATGCCCATCGCCTTGACCAGATCGTCGACGGAGCGGGTCGAAACGCCTTGGATGTAAGCCTCTTGAATTACGGCGGTCAGAGCCTTCTCGGCCATGCGACGCGGCTCGAGAAAGCTCGGGAAATAGGTGCCGGTACGAAGCTTCGGGATACGCAGCTCCACGGTCCCGGCCCGTGTCTCCCAGTCGCGCTCGCGGTAGCCGTTGCGCTGGGTAAGCCGAAAGGCGTTCTTCTCGCCGTAGCTCGCGCCGGTCTTCGCACCGACCTCCAGCTCCATAAGCTTCTCGGCGGCAAACCCGATCATCTCGCGAAGCAAATCGGCGTCGGCGCTCTTCTCAACAAGCGAGCGCAGGTTCATCATCTCGTCGGTCATCGGTGGTCTTTCCATCAGGTTGGTCTTCGACAAACCGACCCTACCGGAAAAACACTGATGGCCACCGCTACCCTGCTACACCACTCCCTGGGACATCATCCTTCCTCTCAAACTGACGGTTTGAAATCAGTCGATTTTACAAAGCGAAACTTTGTAAATTAAAGCATATTCAAACCTCGATTATACTCAGTAAGTAAACTCCCCTTACGCGTATCCCCCGATGTCGGGCGATGTAACTTTCGCATATTTGAGATACGCGAAAGTTCCATCAGGTCCCTTATCTCGTCGACGAAAACATCACAAAAAATGCTCGGCCGCGGCCACGCAGAGGTCGACAAACCGGTCCAGCTGATGTGCGGTATCAATCGCAGGAGCAGCTTGGTGGCTCGCTCGCGTCGTAATATTCGACTCTCTCCTCGATCCTTTTCAGTCGGCAGAAATTTGGAAAAAATGTGAAAAATAGTAACTTTTCATGAAAAGCGATTCTAAAATCGACGTTCTGTGAAATTTGGTAAATTAGCTTCAGCCTTCGCGTTCGGAAATCAGACTTAGCCTCTTTCTGGAGACGCCTGGAATGAACTACGAGCGAGCGTGCCGCGCTCGTTGCCGCGAACAATTCCTTCTGAACGTTGCCCCTTAATATCCTCAAGTCTGGCTTCATTCACCCTGTCGAAAATATTCTGGCCGCCAGCCTCCTCAAAGCGGGCAACAGCGGCGAGCAGGTCCACCAACGCACGATCAAACACGCGAGCGCTAACAGTGAGCTATAGCGCTTCCAGATCTTACGAGCCGGGATGGCTCGTCATTATCTCGTCGATGTCAAAGCCACTGACGCGCGCAATTTCTCCAAGCAAATGGCAGAGGCACGACTGCAGCTTTCAACTTTTCCCGTATAGTGGCCACATTTGATGCTCGCTGTTTGTGCATCTGGTCCGTAGCCGCGCGCGGGATTGCCGGGTCGCCGAACCCGTGCGGAAGGGCGTTGCCCTTATCGGCCTGCTTTAACTCCGGTTTGCTCATGTCGCCCCTCAATATTGCGTATCTGCGAGATAGCCTGTGCGGCCCGGGCACGGATACCCCTGCGGTGTTTTGTGCGGTTTCAGTGAGCTGTCGTTTGTTTGCCTGCGGAACTTTTTCTGACAAACCGGGCACTGATAGACATAGGTTGGATGACCGAATGCACGGGATCGTGCGGGCGCGAGACGGGGGCGATTCAACGCCATATCGCCGAATGAGCCGCCATTCCGTGAATGCGGAATGGTAATTGGTCCCGAGGGTGTAAGCTCAACAGCATAGCGTGGCCCAAATGTCTGGGTGGTCGCGCGCGCGCCGGTGATGCGGTCGACCCGGTAGCTGCGGTGTTCGTTCTTGTTGAGATTAAAGGCGTGAAGGACGATATTGCCTTCACTCGTGCGACGCAGCGAGTAGGGCTCGATGCGCCTTGTTGTGCCCTGATAATCAAGATCAACACACAGCCGGTTTCCACCCGCGAAGCGGATGATTTCGAGATACGTCTGCGACGTATTCGGGATATCCAAGCTGAACGTGCGGCCGTGAATAACGGTTTCACCCGCCGCTAGCGCGAAGACAGGCAATTCGACAGGCATTTCACCGCCGGTAAGCCAAGCGAAGAACTCGGGCAGCACACTCCAGAAATCATCTACAGGTGGCAGGGCCGGAAGCTGGTGCGCCAGCATGGCCGCCCAACTTCCTTCAAGCGCGTCGCGGTGGCTCGCAAGGTCCTCTAGCTTCGGCACTGCAATGCCTTTGAAATCGCACTTCTGCCGAAGAACATCAAGGAGCTCAGCAGCACGCGGGCGCGCTTCGGCATTCCGAAACAGATTGACGACATCGTAGAGATCTCGCGGTCTTGTGCGTTCCGCAAGCGCCCGCACTTTTTCGCCGAAGGTCTCTACATAGCTGTAGGATAGGACTTCGAAGCTGGCCTCCTGCGCATCGCTATAAGAATGGAAAACCGGTGTCCTTACCGCCGGCAGGACGATGCGCTCATCGGCGGTGAGATCGAGTTTGATGCGCGGCAGGCGAATGAGAGCGACATTGGGCGAAACAGGCCCTTTGTAGCTCAGCTTGCCTTGGCAAGAGATATTGCCACGTGGGTTATTGAAGAGGTCGAAGCTCTGTCCTTCAGCAGGTATCTCAAGGCCTGAGCGCTCATAAATCCAATCGGCGATCTCGCCAAAGACACGCTTGAGGAATTCCTGATTGAGATGGGCTTCGTCCATTAGAGTGAAGTCGAGATCCTCCGAAAACCGGTAGGTCTCGAAGTAGCATTTCTTCAAACACGTTCCGCCCTTGAAGATCCACGTCTCGCGCAAATCCTCATGCGCGGAAATCCCGGCGAGCGTCCAGCCCAGAGCGTAATCCTTCTCGACCACGTCGGGGCGAAGGCCAACCTTCCCCGCTGTTTCCAGGATCTCGGCCTTACTAATCATGGCTTGATACTGCGATCCAGCTGGCCGGGACTTTCAGTTTCCAACGTGTCACGACGCGATCGCACATAAGTGTGGGATCGAGTTTGGCGTAGCCTTTCGTTAGCCGCGCTTTGCACGCGGTGACGAGTGCTGCTCCGAGCGGATGACGTTCTGCCAGGAAACCAAGGCGTTTGAACACCGCTCCGTTGTCGAGTTGATCGGCATAGGCGATCAGCCGGTCCGGCTTGCTGTCATTTTTATGCAGGTAGCGGTCGAGGCAGTCGGTCACATGTTGGATGCCGCCGCCGATCGGCGGATCGTCCAGTATGTCGAGCATAGTCCGGTCGATGTCGGAGACGCTGACTTTCGTGTGTTCGCGCCAGACTGATTTGATGCCGAAGATGCGCGACTCCGGGATCTGACGCAACGTAAATTGCGCTCCACCGCTTTCCTTGATGCGGTTTCGGATAGGTCGGGCCGTAAAGACGACGATGTCGCGAAACAGTTGTTCGGTAAGATCCCAATATTCTGCAGCTGTTCGGCCACCGATATAAGCGGGACCGAAAAGCGCGGGGACCAACAGCCACGCGTCAGCTATCGTCTGGTCGCTACCCCGCATATCCAGAGAAACAGGCGCGTAAACACCCGTGCCGACGCGCTGTAGCCATCCTTGCGCCGCCCATGCCGACAGAGTCTTGGCGGCTTGGACGCGCGAGATGGCGAGTGCGCGCGCAGCATCGTCGATTTGAATGACATCGCCGGCGGCTCGAAGGACGGTAGTTAGTTTGGGTTTTTTCATAGTATATTATATGCGCAATCTTTCAGTAATATGAGGAATTTCTCCATATAAAGTGTACTATTAAAAAGGCCAGAAAGCAATCAAAGTACAATAAAAGCGCAAAATTTCTGGAAAATACGGAAAAATTACATGTTCGATAAGCCCTCCGCGGAGGAGATGCGGGTGCGCGCGAAGCTCCTGCTGAAAACGCAGCGCTCGATCGCCAGTCCCGCGAAGTAAGAGCGGGACTGCGCCGCGGGGTAGCCCCGTTGCCTATTGTATCGATCATGTCCCACTCATCGCCCGTGACCCAACGCAAAGCTGCAGGCGCCTGACGCGTTCGGCCGTGAGAAGCTGATCAACGATATGCTCCTTCACCAGCCTGTCGAGCCTGGCCATCGGGATTGAGCGCCCTTTGCAGGCCTCCCCTTGCCTTTCAGCGCGCATGTGCCGCAGGTGGGGATACCCGTCAGAAGGATTGGACCGATAACGATACGCGGCGGCGTTACCCTTCAGGTTCTTTGCTCTGAGCATGGCCTGCACGGCGTCGAAGTGGCTTTTGGATATTCGATAGCAGTATGACAATACTAATTTTGAAATAAGTATTTTTCTTATAACTCAATGCGTTATTATATCTTTGATCGTCTCAGCAGCATCGAAAAATTGTAACTATCGCGTATCTGAAATACGTGATAGTTACAATTCCTTGCAGCCCGAAAACGAATGTTGTAACCTTCTCGTATCTGAAATACGCGAAAGTTACATATATGCCTCTTCATCTCGTCGGCGAAAACATTGACAAAACGCGTGGCCACCGTCAGGCGGAAGCCGGCAAGCTGGTCCAGCTTATGCGCGGTATCTATGTTGATGCCGACGATGACATAGATCAGACGGTGCGGACCCACGCTGTACGCATCGCTAAATATCTCTACCCGAACGCCTACCTGTCGGCCGCCAGTGCCGTTCTGCTCGGCCCGTTGCGCGATGGCCGCCTGTTTCTAACCGGCCGCCGCGTGCAGCGGCAGCGCATTAGGACGCTCGAAATCATTCAGAACAAAGCGCCGGACAACCCGTCCGTCGCGCAGGCGGCGGTCGGCGACAACATGGGCGAGTTCCGCGTGGCCGTGTCTTCGCTGCGCCAGCGTTTTCTGGAAGCCTTCCGCATCCGTAGTGAACATGCGGCCTCGTTCAACGAAGACATGAAAGAGGCAATCGCCGCACGGCTGATTGAAGAATATGGGAATCCAGAGAGCGCCGCCGATGCGGTGTTTAAACTTGCCCGCGACAATGACTGGCTTGCTGAAGGCAGCGCCGCCGAGCGTTTCCTCAAACGGAAGCCGGCGGCCGCCGTAACTCTCACCAACCAGGCCGCGCTCGACCTAACCGTGGCATGGCACGGTGCGCCGATCGGCAACCTTGCGCATGATGGCTTCGAATGGCGGTGGAAGGCGTCCGATCCTGACGGCCCGCCGCTTGTGCGCCAGACTACGCCGGGCAGATTGCCTCCCTTCATTGAATCACTACTCCCGGAAGGGTGGCTGAACCGGGTGCTAAACAGCCCGGACGAGCGGGCGGAACTGCGCACCGGTAAGCGGTACATGTCGAACATCACAATTGTAGAGCGGGCAAGCGAGCTGACGGCGCTTCCGGCCGATATTCTACTGACGCGGCTGAACACCTTCACGGCAAATCACCTGTTTACAGGGATCTATGCCGGTCCCGGCCGCGGCGATATCCATGATACGTTCGAACAGAACCTGGCAAAAATCTTCGCGACAGGCGCGACACCGCGCCTGTCAGGCGTACAAATCAAGGCGCCGATGTTTCTCGATGCCGACGGCACCCTTATGCCCAGCACGAACAAGCCGTTCACGCATATTCTCAAGCCCGCCGGCACGTCGGGATTCGAAGCGCTGCCCGCGATAGAATGGCAGTCCATGGAACTCGGTCGGGCGGTCGGATTCATTGTGCCCGCCATTGCGCTCGTTGCCATGCCGGATGGCATGCCACATGCCCTTGTGGTTGAGCGGTTCGATATCCGCACCAGCCTTGACGACATGCGCCGTCTGGTGCTCGAGGATATGGCGTCGGTTCTGGGCGTGCCCGCGGAAGATAAATACATGGGTACCATGGAGCGGATCGCATCCGCTCTGCGCCCGCTGTCTACTGATCCGGATGCGGACCTGCTGTTGATCTTGCGGCGGGCACTGTTCGCCTGGCTAATCGCGGACGGCGATATGCATCTGAAGAACATGGCCATGCTGAAAATCGCGGAGCCACGGAGGAGAGATTTTAGCTCCGTCCGAATGGCGCCGCTCTACGATGCGGTCACAACGCGGGTATTTCCGACCCTGCAGAGCGACCGTATGGCGCTCAAGATCAGCGGCAAGGACGAACGGCTCAAGAGAGCGGACTTCAGGCGCTTTGCCGCCACCGCAGGTATTCCGGCGTCGGCGGCGGATATGGCCATGGATGAGCTGGCCGCGGCGCTTGCTCACGGCCTGGACGCCCTTACGTTGCCACCGCCGCTGGCAGATGGCTCAGTCGGCGCTGAACGGGCGGCGCACATGCGAGAAATTGTCCGCGAGCGTCTGGCCACTTTTGAATAGGATCGGGCCATTGCTATTGGATCACAAAGCTTCAGATCGCGCAGGGTTATTGAAGGCGACGTTATCCCGGTGATGTTGATCGATTGCTGCATTGTGCTTCTGTGTTTTCGATAGAGCGCCGTGAAGAAGCAGGCCCAGGCACGGCCAGCAACAGATAACACGGTTGGACAGCGTCTTTGCGTTCTAGCGCCGCCGGGACGGCCCGCTTAAGGTGATTTGTCGCAAAACAGGGAAAGCATCCCGCAGCGCCTCATATCACAGGGGTGTTCGCCCGGCGCGCTGCCTCGCGGGTGAGCGCCCGAAGCAGAGCGGCTAGATCGAAGATAATCTGATCATTCTCCTTGCTGGAATAAGCCGAAACGAGCTTTTCATGCATCGACATCAATTGTCTGCCGAACGAGGACCGATAATTTCGCAAGTTTACCGAACTAAAGCTTGAGCCGCGGGTAACACCAAACCGCCGCTCGGACCGCTGACGCCCAGCACATGCCAAAAGCGAGCGTTAGGCCAGGCGCTATTTCTCCTCCATTCGGCTTCGAAGGAACTCTTCTATCTGAAGTGCTAACGTTGCCGGCTCCTGGCCGCCGGTCTTGAGATGAAGTTCCGGATTGTCCGGCGCCTCATATGGAGACGAGACGCCGGTGAAGTTCGCGATGTTGCCGGCAAAGGCCTTTTTATAGAGCCCTTTCGGATCGCGGCGCGCGCATTCCTCCAAGGGCGTATCGACAAAGATTTCGATGAACTCGCCTTCATCCATAAGCTCGCGCGCCATACGCCGCTCATCCCGAAAGGGCGATATGAAGGAACAAATCACGATCAGTCCTGCGTCGGCCATCAATCTGGCGACCTCAGCGACGCGACGTATGTTCTCGACCCGATCGGCCGCGGTAAAGCCAAGGTCACGATTAAGCCCGTGGCGCACGTTATCTCCGTCCAAGAGATAGGTATGCTTGCCGTAAGTATGCAGAAGCGCTTCGAGCGCATTGGCGATCGTCGACTTGCCCGAACCCGACAGACCGGTGAGCCAAAGGACGGCGGGCTCTTGGTTCTTGAGCGCGGATCGCGCGGCCTTGTCGACGTCGAGCGCTTGCCAATGAACGTTGTCAGCACGACGAAGCGGGAAATCAATCATGCCGGCACCGACGGTCGCGCTGCTTACCCTATCGACGATGATGAAATTGCCGGTTGACCTGTTTTCCTCGTAGGCGTCAAACACGATCGGTCTTTGCGTCATGATGTTGCAGACGCCGACCTCGTTCATCTGAAGCAGTTTGGCTGGTTCGCGAACGAAGTTGTCGACATTCAGTTGGTGCTTGAGCGCAGTCACCGTGGCGCTGACACTGTCCGTCTCCGTCCGCAAGAGATAGCTTCGTCCCGGGAGCATCGGATTGGCACCGAACCAAATAAGATGCGCCTGGAATTGGTCCGAGACAAAAGGCCTTGAGGCGGGGTCAACCAGCATGTCGCCCCTGGAGACATCTACCTCGTCGGCTAGAACCAAAGTTACCGGTTCCCCTTCTGCGGCAGATATCTGGTTGCCGTCAGGGGCAATGATCGCCCTGACCGAGGAGCGCAGCCCTGATTTTGCAACGATCACAGGATCGCCGACGGCAATTTTTCCGGATGCGATCCAGCCCGCATAGCCGCGAAAATCCGAATTTGGCCGCACGACGAGCTGAACGGGAAAACGAAAGGGTCTTTGCTTGTCAGCTGGGTCGAGTTCAACCGCTTCCAGATATTCAAGAAGCGTCGGACCTTGATACCAGGGTAATTGCCCGGATTTCGAAACAACATTGTCTCCGAAGCGGGCAGACATCGGAATAGCCGTTACACTGGCAAAACCCAGCTTTGCCGAGAAGCTTTCGTATTCGGCCACGATGGCATCAAATATCGGCTCGCTGAAATCGACGAGATCGATCTTGTTCACCGCCAGCACGACATGGCGAATGCCGAGAAGCGAGGCGAGATAGGAATGCCTGCGTGTTTGCTGGAGTATGCCTTGGCGGCTGTCGACGAGGATAACGGCAAGATCGGCTGTCGATGCGCCGGTTGCCATATTGCGCGTATATTCGTGGTGGCCGGGCGTATCGGCAACAATGAACTTGCGCTTCGACGTGGAGAAATAGCGATATGCGACATCAATGGTGATGCCCTGCTCGCGCTCCGCCTCAAGGCCGTCGAGCAGCAGAGAGAAATCGATTTCATCGCCATTGCCGCCGCCGATGCCGACGCGGCGAAGGTCCGCCAATTGATCTTCGAAGACCAATTCCGCATCGCAGAGCAGTCGACCGATTAAGGTCGATTTTCCGTCATCGACCGAGCCGCAGGTGATGAATCGAAGAACCGGTGCTTTGTCCTCTTGGACCAGATGCTCTTTCATGTCATGCGGCAAGATGGAAAAAGGATATGACATCAGAAGTACCCTTCGCGCTTCTTCTTCTCCATTGCGCCGGCCTCATCGAGATCGATCAGCCGGCTCTGTCTCTCGGAGGTGCGTGCCTCCACGATCTCGCGCAGAATTTCTGGCACCGTCGCCGCACCGGATTCGATCGCGCCCGTCAAAGGATAGCAGCCGAGCGTGCGGAAACGGACCATCCGTTGCGTGACCGTTTCATCGGGTTCAAGCGGCATGCGCTCGTCATCGACCATGATCATCGTCGCACCGCGGCGCACGACGGGCCGCGGCGCCGCGAAATAGAGTGGCACGACGGGAATATTTTCCTTTTGGATGTACTGCCAGACGTCGAGCTCGGTCCAGTTGGAAAGCGGAAAGACGCGCATCGTTTCGCCTGCGCTCACACGCGTGTTGTAGGTTTTCCACATCTCCGGACGCTGGCGTTTCGGATCCCAAGCATGCTGGGCGTTGCGAATGGAAAATATCCGCTCTTTGGCTCGCGATTTCTCCTCGTCGCGGCGCGCGCCTGCGAGCGCAGCGTCAAAACGGTATTTGTCCAACGCCTGGCGCAGCGCCAGAGTCTTCATCACGTGCGTGTGCACGTTGGAGCCGTCTCGAAAGGGGCTGATGCCCTGATCGATGCCATCCTGATTGACGTGGACAATCAATTTCAGGTCCAGTTCCCGCATCATCCGGTCGCGGAAGGCGATCATCTCCTGAAACTTCCACAGGGTGTCCACATGAAGAAAGGGAAAGGGTGGTTTTCCCGGAAAGAACGCCTTCATCGCGAGATGCAATAAAACGGAGGAGTCCTTTCCGATGGAATAGAGCACAACCGGATTTGAAAAGGTCGCAGCGACTTCCCGAATGATATGGATGGCTTCGGCTTCAAGGTATCGCAGATTGTCGAAAGACATCTCATTTATCCTTGCAGAGCCGATGCGTCGTCGAGCTCGAAGAACTTCGCGTAGGGCCCGCCTGCAAAGTGCCGCCGTAGCTCTTCAAAATTCTGTAGCGACTGGGCGAGCGAGCGTGTTTCCTGCCGTTGAATGGTGGCGCGATTGGAAGACTTATGCGCGGGAGCTCCGAGGAACGCCAAAACGGCTGCCAGGCATGCGCTCGGTTTAAGAAGAAGATCCTGGTATTCGATCATCAGCAGTTTGCTCGGATCGAACGCGCTCTTGACCCGTGCATGGAAATCGTCGGCAGCTTTGAAATAGGCTTCGCATTCGTTCACTGACAGCGAGACACTTGGGGGCTCATTATGGTCCGCGCTAAATTTCAGCCACTGACCCGTTTGCCTTGCCTGCACCAGCGATCGCAGGGATTCCAATGTGTTGCGAGTAAGCAGAATGACCCTGAGGCCTTGCCAACGAGCCAATTCGTCGAAAAAGCCCGGACGGTCAAAAAATTGAGGCTCGTTGATTTTGCAACCGACGTGCGTCACCTTCTTCTTGGTTGGCGGATAGCGCAGATAGGCGAGCTCGAGAAGCTCGCGATCGCTGCGCCGGAGGCGATCCTTATCGGGCCAATTTTCATCATAGCTGTTGAGCAACTCACCGTTGCTCAACACATTTGCATGGTCGTTCAGCAACGCTTCGAGATAGTGCGTCCCGGTTCGCGGCATCGCAAGGATGACAAATGGCTGAGGCGACGGTACGGAATGGATCATTGCGCATGTTCCCAACTGATATTGATCACAAAGGTGTGGATGGCGCCTGCACAAGAACTCCTCGGTCGCGCTGACGAGCGCAAGTGCATTGCCTTCTCCAAAATCAAACCCGAGGGCCGAAGACCGCGCGATCGGATAAAAAACCGATGAAGCCCATCATGGTGCCGGCGATCCGTAACGCTGGTAGATCGACTGGATCCCATCCAGAATCTCGCGTGATAAAGTGACTTCGGCGGCGGCGAAGTTGTGCGTCAATTGCGTCAGGGAAGTCGCGCCCACGAGCGTGCTTGCAACGAAAGGCCGGCTCATGACGAATGACAAGGCGCCATGCACCGGATCGATGCCATGTTCTCGAAAGAGCGTTGTATATGCGAGAGCTGCATGCTGCGCTCTTTCGTTGCTGTAGCGAAAGAACCGTCCGAACAAGTTCAGCCGCGAACCGCTTGGCCGCTGACCACCCAGGTACTTACCAGTGAGGGTACCCATCGCAAGGGGCGAGTATACGAGGAGCCCTACCCCTTCGCGCACAGCCATTTCTGCGAGGCCGTTCTCGAAATCGAGGTTGATAAGGTTGTAGGGGTTCTGAATACTTGTCACGCGAGCCAGGCCGTGCATTTCGGCAAGATGCAGAAAGCTGGCAAGCCCCCACGGCGTTTCATTGGAGAGCCCGATGTGGCGAATCCGGCCGCTTTTGACGAGCGCATCCAAGGCCTCCAGCGTCTCCAGGATAGAGATCGTGTCGTGGTCGAGCTCATATTGATAGTCGAGCAATTGAAAGACGTTTGTGCTGCGGTCCGGCCAGTGCAGCTGAAAGAGATCGATATGATCCGTCTGCAGCCTTTGGAGGCTGGCGTCAACCGCCTCGAAAAGATTTGCTCGCGTATAGCTGACGCGGCCGTCGCGGACATAGGGCAGGTTCGCCTTGCCTGGTCGAACGGGACCAACCGCTTTGGTCGAGAGCACCACATCCTGCCTGCGGCCGGTTTTGCGCAGCCAACTGCCGATAAAGGACTCCGAAAGACCGTATGTCCCGACGCGGGGTGGCACGGGATACATCTCCGCCGTGTCGACAAAGTTTACGCCTGCATCGAGAGCCGCATCGAGTTGCGCGTGCGCCTCGGCTTCCGTGTTCTGCTCTCCCCAGCTCATCGTACCTAAGCCGAGCGCGCTTACCTTGAGGCCGCTGCGGCCGAGTTCGCGATACTGCATTTCATAGCTCCTTTTCGTAAGCGGTAGTGGCTTCAGGGCATCAGACGACGCCGCAGAAGCGTTGCCGAAAGGAAGAACGGCAAGGCCGCATAGAGGCAAAGCGCACCGACATGCAGGCCGACGCTTTCAGCCGGCCGGCCAAGCATTGCCGGGCGAATGAGATCGATCGCATGTGCGAGCGGCAGGAAGTGCGCCATTTCCTGAAATCCACCCGGCAGTTGTGCGACCGGAAAGACCGCGCCGCACAGAAACAACATGGGTGTGAGGACGAGCGTCTGGTAGAAAATGAAATAGTCGTAACTGGGTGCAAGTGCCACCACGACCATCGCCACGCTCGCGAACGCAAACCCGGTCAGTGCAATAACCGGTAGCACGCAGGGGATCGAAGTCCACGCCGCATAGCCGAGCATGGTGGCGACGATCAAAATTCCCGTCCCGGCCAGAAACGCTTTGGTTGCGGCCCATGCCAATTCACCGAGGACGACATCGCCGAGCGTCATTTGTGTGTATAGGATTGCTTCCCAGCGGTGAGATTGCATCCGAGCGAAAGCCGCATAAATCGTCTCGAACGTCGCGGAGGTCATGGAACTTGCCGCAACCATGCCGCCCGTCAGAAACGCGATATAGGGAGCCCCGTCCACGCGACCGACCATTATTCCGAGGCCGAAGCCGAGACCGAACAGATAGATCATCGGATCGGCGAGATTGCCGAGTATTGACGCAAGCGCGACCTTCTTCCATGCCAGAAAGTTGCGGCGCCACACCGCAATCCAGTTCCAGGCGTTAGCCGGCAGCGTTGTCGCGTAACCTTCACCCATCGTTCATTTCTCCATCTCGCGCCCGGTCAGCCGCAAAAAAACGTCCTCCAGATTCGGCGGACGCTGCAAAAGACGCAGGCCCGTTCGCCCGCGCAGCTGCGCCAACACCGGTTCCGGATCGGACGCATAACAAAAGAGCGTCTCGCCGCTCACCTCGAACCGTTGCGCATAAGGCCGGATCGCTGAATGCAGTTCATGCGGATTGCCGCCGTATATTTCGATCACCTGGCAGCCGATCTGCTCGTCGACAAGCGCGTGCGGGCGGCCCTCCGCGATGATGCGTCCTTTCTCGATGACGCACAGGCGGTCGCACAAACGCTCAGCCTCTTCCATGAAGTGGGTGGTCAAGATGATCGTCTTGCCGCGCGCCAAAAGCGCACGCAGGCGCTCCCAGATCAGGTGGCGCGCATGCGGATCAAGGCCCGTCGTCGGCTCGTCCATGACGAGCAGCTGCGGGTCGTTGATCAGCGCACGTGCCAGTGTCAGGCGCCGCTTCATGCCGCCGGACAGCTCGGGAACGCGTGCATGCGCCTTGCTCTCGAGGCGCGCAAACTCGAGCAGTGACGGAATGACCTTTTCGACCTCGCGTGTGCTCATGCCGAAATAGCGTCCGAACACCAGAAGATTTTCGCGCACGGTGAACTCGGCGTCGAGGTTGTCGAACTGAGGGACGACGCCGATGCGCCGGCGCGCCAAGCGCGCGCGCGCCGGCACCGGCACACCAAGGACGCTGATCTTGCCGGCGTCAGGAAGGGTCATCCCGAGCACCATGCGCGCAATTGTGCTTTTTCCTGCGCCGTTCGGCCCGAGCAGGCCGAAGCACTCTCCCGCTGCGACGGAAAACGACAGCTCGTCGACAACGGTCCTTCCGCCGTATGACTTCGTGACGCCGGCAAGTTCGATTGCTACCGCGGACATGTGCTCATCTCATGTTGGCTGCGACGCCAACGGGCGCCAATTCAGATACCCGCTCCTTGGTGAAGAGCACGCCGTTGCACCATACATGTTCGATGCGTCCCCATTCGCAGGCTGCGGCAGCATCCGGGAAGAAGCCACGTCCATGGAGGTTTGCACTCGTATTGCAAAGCAGCGGGATGCCTGTGAGTTTTTCATACTCGATGAGGAGTTCGGTAACTCCGTGTTCAGAGCTCCTGGAAATGGTTTGCAAACGTGCAGATCCGTCGAGATGGACGACAGCTGGAATTTTGTCCTTCCACTCCGGGCGCGTCTGGTGGTCGAACAGCATGTAAGGATCGGGCGTTCCGGGACTGAATATATCCGGCGCCCGGTCCTCCAGGCATATTGGCGCCACCGGCCGGAAGTGTTCGCGAAATTTGACTTCGTTGAGATAGTCTTTCATTTGCGGCGACGTCGCGGCTGCGAGAATGCTTCTGCCTCCGAGCGCCCTAGGTCCGAGCTCGGCGCGCCCAGCAAGAAAGACAACGGGCTTATTGCTGGCGAGGATCGTGGCGAGTTCTGATATGCTGCACGGGGCAGCCTCCCATCCTTGCGGCGCATCGCCATTTTTCAAAGCCGGGCCGCTGTAGACCGACCACTCCAGCGGCACAAAGCCTTCATGCGCCGCCATGGCGCTGCAGGCGGCACCAATTGCAGAACCACTGTCGTTCGGAAATGGCGGAACCCAGACGGCATCGAACAGGCCGGTCGCACGCAGTGCACTGTTCCATTTGATGTTGAGACCACAGCCGCCGGCTATGCATAAATTTCGCGGCCCGGGCAAAGAGTGGCGCTGCATGGCAAGCGCCATTTCACCGACCAAGAGAAGCTCGAGGAAAGCATGGAATGATGCAAGCACATTTTCGGGCGCCTTATCCTCCAGTCGGACCACGCTGGCATCGAAGAAATCATGCACGGCCACAAGGGATGATTCAGCGTCGTTGATGTTTGCGCGGTAGCGGCAGGCTCGCTCGGTATCGCCTGAAAAGTGCTCCTCGTAGAGCTCTTCGAACACCGCGACGATGTCTTCATCAATCGACCCAAGCGCGATATAGGCCATCAGCTTGCCGGCGACACCGAGGTCCCAGCCCGCGCGGCTTGGCTGCTTATACGGCCCGAAGTAATGGCCCGCGGCCGCGTATGCTTGCCCTATCATCGGGAATAAGGATTCCAGGAACCGGGCCCCTTGGCCATCGACGTAATAGAGACGCGGGAAGATACAGCCATCCCACACGAGGCAAAACGCGGGTTCGCCAGCCTTGGCGAACGGACTGGTGCAGTATGCGGAGGCCACATGGCCGGTCACATGCGGATAGCTCTTATAAGAAAAAACCCGGTCGTTGAGAATGAGGCCTGTGCCATCGAGCGAATCGAGAAGACCGTCGCTGTGCCGTTCAACGTACGGCGCCCCCGTGAGAGTGACGGGAGCTGCGCCACTGAGGACCTGGAAACGCGACTCGATCTCACCGTCCCATCCGTCGATGACGAACTGATCGACATCGCGTGGATTGAGACCGTGTTCCGCCAAAGCGGTAACAATTGCGTCGAGATTGTCGATGGTTTGATATCGGCGATTGTTGTCCCGCTTCTCCTGCTCAATGCAGAAGACTAGCCGTCCGTCCTCGATAAGGGCGATCGCCCCGTCATGGGTGAGCTTTATACCACAGATGCGCATAGTGTCTCCATGTCTAAGGGTCGAAACTTCGATTGATCAGGAACAGGAAACGGGATTGCGGAAGCGGACGAGCAAGCAGTCTTCATTGTCCGGATCCCCCTGTAGCTCCAGACGCTCTACCTCGACCAACATTTCGGTGAGAATGGCGATGACCGTCTCAGCGCCGGCAGCATGACCCCAGCGCCGGCAATTCGCATCGCGTGCCGAGCCGAAAACCAGATGCCCGCCAGGCGCAAGCATGCGAAGCAGGTTGCCAACTGCCATTCGCATCTCGGCAATGTCTCCGAGGTAATAAAGAACTTCTGCAACCACGATCAGATCGAAAAGCTCTTCAGAGGAAAACTGTTTAACGTCTGAGACAACCCAGCTGATATGTGCCGGCATGTTCATCCGTCGGCGCGTTCGATCAATCGCTTCTGGCACGACGTCGACAACTGTGAGGCGCCGGCAGTGTGGCGCCAGTTTTTCCGTGAAGGCGCCGGCCGCACACCCGACTTCGAGTGCATTTGCGATGGGGCCTTCGGCAAGCGACAGCAGGATCATTTGCTCGTGACGCTTGCGTTCGAACGGATTACCGTCGAGGCGCCACGGATCGTCTTCAGCCAGTTCGCGATTTAAAAGTTGATAATTGTCGTGCATTTTCAAGCCCGTCTACCTTGATAAAGCAATCATTGCTGGTCGGTGCAAATGCCGTCATATGCCATCGATCTGGTCGCATCTCTCGCAAGATTGTGCCGGCGAAGCGGAGCTTCATTTTCCTGTAATTCTCGTGGGCTTGATCCGGCAATCGGGTCTTGGATGGCATCGAGCTTTTCATTCTTGTCTGGTGCTTTGGCAGCAGAGCCGCGCGACAACCAATCGCTATTGCTCAACGTACAGAGCGCGTAGGCCTTCAAGGGCAGCAGGAAAAAGATGTTGAGGAAGGTATGCAGCGAGAATCCGATAAATCGTAATTGGCGGGCACGGACCGCTGCGACGCTGCAGCGGATCATGGTCATCGATGCGATCATCAGGCATGTCCACCAGGGCACGGTGCCGGTGAGTGCGAACTGCGCTAGTCCGGTTAGCACCGACAGGGCGAGCAAGAGCGGTCCAAGGTTCTGACCAATCACGTCCAAAGTGAGAAAACGGTCAAGACCAGGCAGAAGGTTCATTGCAAGCAACGTGTCGCGGAAAGTGCTGCGTGCCCAGCGAAGTTGCTGACGCAGATAAGGGCGCAGCTTGTTTGGAACAACAGTTGCCGCGATGGCGGTTGGAACATATTCGGTTCGAAATCCAGCTTTCAGCATGAGGATTGTAAGATGACGATCCTCGCCGAAGTCGCTTCGCTTTCCCCGGAACATTTGCGTTTCGTACTGGTCAAGTAGCATCGTGAGCGCAGTCCGGCGGTACATGGCGCATGGACCACAGCAGCACATGACAGCACCGAAACGGGCCTGTGCCGCCCGCTCCTCATTACAGGCCAGCCAGTATTCCATATCGATCAAACGGGTCAACCAGGTCTCGTGGCGGTTGTTCGCAGCCAGCTGGCCCATAGCCGCGCCAATCGCCGGATCTTGCATCTTGAGTGCAAGTTTCATGACGACGTCTGAGGCGAGAATGGTGTCGGAGTCGACGTTGAGGACCAAATCTCCAGAGGAACGGCGTATCGCCGCTATCTGCGCCTTGCGCTTTCCAACATTCTCCTTGAGCAGAATGAATGTGAATCTTGGATCGCGTGCAAATGCCGTGTGAACGGGCGTGATGGCGTCGCGATTGCTGGAACCGTCATCAACCACATAGACATTCAGATCCCCGGCGTATTCTTGCTGCGCGATGGACTCAAGGCAATCCCAAAGAGTGCCCGGATCCTCGTTGAAAGAGGGTATAATGACATCGACGCTCGGCCAATGCGCCGAGCCGATCGGCTCTGCCGACGTCGATGGTTCATCGGTCGGCCGAGCATAAACGACCTGCATGCTTTTATAAGCCGTCGAGAGCAGCGCATAAAGCGAGATAGCGGCAGTGCTGGTTGTGTCGAGCAGATTCATGGATATCGCTTTCAGTGATGTTGAGGAAGCGAGCGGATTACAAATCCGCGGTCGCGCACGACTGGGATGATGCGAGAGAGTGCCATGATGGTATGATGGCGCAGACTGCTATCTGTGCTCGGCTCTGCCTCGCTTGGAGGGCATCCATCGTGCAAGAGCACGATTGCCCCGGGACGAATAGAGGCGAGCACTGCATCGACAATCGCATCGACGCCAGGACGAGACCAGTCTAGGGGGTCCACCGACCAGTGGACGGCCGCCAACCCTGCGCTCGCCGACACGGAAAGAACGTCTTGGGTCCAGCTCCCATAGGGAGCGCGCATGTATTGCACCGACGCCTGCGGACATGCAGTCCTGATAGCCCTGCTCGCCTCGGATATCTCATGTTCTATTTCGCTGGCGCTGCAATTGGACAGGTCCGGGTGGGTCATCGTGTGATTGGCGACCTTGTGCCCTTCTGCGATCATTCGTTGGATGAGTTTCGGCCGCTCGGCCGCGTAAGTTCCGATAACGAAGAAGGTTGCGGGCACCTGATGTTGCGCCAGCACATCGAGGACCTCCGGCGTACAGAAGGGATGAGGTCCGTCGTCAAACGTCAGATAGATGCTCGGCTGATCGATAGCTTCAGCGCACGCATCGGGCATTTCGTATAAGCAATCGAGGTGCGTCATAGCTCTGGCCCGTTCCGATCAATCGTCGTGCCAGTAGGCCAATCGGACATGGACCGACCAATCGGCAGCACGATAACAAGCGCGTCTTCGATGCGCGTGGGCGGCTTGTCGAGGCGCGCCTCTGGGAGAGTTGACCGCACGCGAATGCCCGACAAAATCGTCAGCGGACCGTGTCGGCCGAACCTCTCAACATGTTTTTGCAAGGCGGGCCGAACCGTGCCGAATGCAAACGGGACGGCGAGCTCCTGCAATACCGGAAGCATGGCGTGGATAGAATGCCCGAGCCCTAACCCCTCGAGATCCCGACGTACGCCATATAGTCCGAGCTCCCCCACTAACTGATCGGTTGTGCCAACTTTTATAAATCGGCGTAGCAAGCCCATATGAGCCGCGACACCATTAGCATCATAGCCGATGAGGCGAAGTTCGGGCCTTGCTCCCGCCCAGCTTCGACTGCCCTCGAATGGTTTTGCATTAAAGGCCCCGGTTGGCCCATAGGTCATCCGAAAGAAGTCGGCGAGCTCGACATGCTCGACGAGTTCCAACTCGTTTTCCCAGCACAGTCTCCACCGCACCTTTGAGCGCATGCAAAGACCTCCTTTTCTTGCTGTAGTTCTGAGGGAAACACCGTGTGATTGCAGCAATGGCTTCGTCTTCCGCACGTCATACGCGCCATTGACGACCGCAGCGACAAACAATCGTGATAGTAGAGCCTTTCTCTTCCACTCGCGTCTGAGATGATCAACTCTCCCAATACTTCCGACCTTCCTCAGTCGTTCGTAAGCTTGCGCCGATGTACTCGTCTGCTAATCGACATACTTGTCAGGTTATCGACATTTTTCTCATGCACTATCACGCCGAATCGGTAAAATTGATTGTTTGGATGGCAACCATCCACATCTTGGATGACGGAAAAATGCGTTTTAAAGGACTGGACTTAAATCTTCTTGTTGCGCTGGACGCATTGATGACGGAGCGTAATCTTACGGCCGCGGCACGCAGCATCCACCTCAGCCAGCCGGCGATGAGTGCCGCTGTTGCCCGATTACGTGTCTATTTCGAGGATGAACTGTTTACGATGAATGGTCGTGAACTTGTCCTGACACCGCGTGCGGAAGGGCTCGTTTCGGCCGTCCGTGAAGCTTTGCTGTATATTCAGCTCTCCATCATTTCCTGGGAGCCGTTTGACCCTTTTCAATCGGATCGCCGTTTCAAGGTCAGCCTTTCCGATTTCCTCACACTCGTGTTTATGGAAAAGGTCGTGAAGCGTGCTGCGCGGGAAGCCCCAGGCGTGAGCTTCGAATTTCTGCCCCTCGCCGATGACTATGACGAGCTTCTGCGCCGTGGCGAAGTCGATTTTGTCATTCTCCCGGAAGTGTTCATGCCAACTGGGCATCCTCGAGCGAAACTGTTCGATGAGACACTCGTTTGCGTGGGCTGTCGCACTAACCAAGAGCTATCACAGCCGCTTACATTCGATAGATACATGTCCATGGGGCATGTCGCGGCCAAATTCGGGAATTCACGAAGGCCCTCAATCGAAGAATGGTATTTGCTCGAACACGGTTTCAAGCGACGTATCGAGGTCGTCGTGCAGGGCTTCAGCATGATCCTGCCCGTTCTGTCCAATACCAATCGCATAGCGACCGTGCCGTTGCGACTGGCGCAACATTTCGCCAGAATTCTGCCTCTTCGCATCATGGACCTTCCACTGCCACTTCCCCCATTCATAGAGGCCGTTCAATGGCCTGCGCTTCAAAACAGTGATCCGGCAAGCCTGTGGATGCGCGGGATCTTATTGCAGGAAGCATCGCGCCTTGCCTTACCGTCCGAAGAGCATTGAGCGCGGATATGCCTGCTGGAGCCCATCTGAAGCGGAGCACTGGTTAGCGCTGATATGCGCTTTGGATGGTGCAATAAGCGTGGAATACGCGCCTATTGAGAAGTACCGATACGGCCTAGCGACACTTCTGGTGCGGCGCCCCACACCTCCGTTGCCAGCTATGCGAAAACCGTCAATTGGTATACGGACGTCGTCGAAAATTATGCCGATGCCCGTTGGATCCTTCGGCATACTGGAGAGGGCATTGCGATCATTTCTGTCTCAAGTGAGCAGCAATCATATCGCGATTGACGTTCTGTATCAGCAGCGTTTCGTAAAAAACTGTCAGAATGTTTTCCGCCAATTCCGTGTCCAAATGTTGCATACGAAGGACAGTCACCTTTCGCTCCTGCCGTGAAACCTGTTCTTCACTTTCTGCGATATGGCGATCCACGATATCAAGGTCGGCTTGAGTGAATATCATTTACTTTCTCCCTGAGCTCGGTGTCCCTGGGAAGTTGCCACCAGCATTGAAGCGCTCCCTGCGCTGCGTCGGAACCCAGTTTAGCGATCGCGGTTCGGTAGTGGGAGGAAATGAAGATGACACTACAATGGTGGACGCTGCCAGTGACGATCGAACCGCCCCGGGTTGGCCAATATCTTATCATAAACAGTGCGGACAAGGCAGCAGAATACATGTTGGAAGAGTGGCCGGGAAACCAAGCCGGTAAGTTCTTTGACCAAGCCAAACAAGCACTCATTGATGCGCATGATGGCAAAATCTCTGCCGACGAAGCGCGGCGAGCATTCTTGGCTGAAGCCGAAGAAGCTGGATACCGTTCTTTAATCAATGCTGACGCGGCTGAAAACGCGCGTAAGTATGGCGGTTTCCCTGCCGCGTTTTTTTGGAAGGCGGCGAGAGTAGGAACGCTCCTGAATCGGCCGGTTTCACCGCATGGCGCCTTCCGTTTCCTGCGCAACATCGCAAAGCCCAGAAGAACCGTCATGATGGATCTACTCCAATCGGCGCGACGTCTTTCCGTCATTTGCTGCCGTTAATTTGGTTTCCGATTGCGATTTCGACAGCATTGCGGCATTCAGGGTCGTCCGCCGCCTGGCCATCATTTTCGCCGCAGGTCTCGCCTATGCGACCTAACAAGCTGAACACATCCCGCAAAGTCTCTTCGTCGAAAGTCCTCAATTTTTCGATTGATGCCAATAGCAGAACCGCTTTGGCTTCGGTCCCACCCCACAGATGGGGTGCTGCTGGCGCGATAATTTCCTCCGGAGTGGCGTCCAGAACCTCACAGAGATGAATCAGCCGGCACACCGTCAGACGGGAGACTTTATTTTCGTAGCGACCGTAAACCTGTTCGCTGAGACCAAGCAAGGGCGCCAGTTTCGAGCGAGGCAGTTTTCGTCTGTCGCGGGCGCCGCGAAGACTGGTGCAGATCTGTTCTTCCAGTTCCGCGCTAAGCGCAATTCGCCCGTCAAAGGGCTTCCGATAGACTGGTTTGTCTATGCGTGGGTCAACGACCTGCTGTAAACCGAGTTCTTTAATCCATTGCTTCAAAGATGGACCTGTCATTGCTGAGACTGAAGGTTATCGCACAAGACCTCTTTTATACGGAAAAATGTTCAGGTTAAAACCTATAACGTTGCATTTTTGATCTTTTTTGGCGCAGCTTTCTATCAAGCGAGTTCGTGCCACGTGTGTTGATTCTTGATATTATCCTTATTTTTCAATCCATAAAGAAAGCGACACCAGCCTCTCTTGGTGCCAGAGCGTGCAAACATCGCGCCAAATTGGGTTATCATCATAACCCGAAAGGGACCGACTTGCATGGCGTTTCCGACGGATCCAATTTCGTGAGAAACGCACCAAATGCCATTTTCTAGACTCTGTAGCGTGGCCAAAACGGCTCTCTGCCGCTTGGGTCTGATGGTCGACATACGGGAAAGCGACGCCCCGGTCACAAGTCTGCACAAGCGATCCAGTTCACACAGCACTACCCACCCAGCAGGACTACTGAAAATTGCATATTCAATTTAAGCATGCGCCGACTAACATACTGCTTTTCAACTTTTCGCTAAAAAAACGCAAAATATATTTGGCGCGCCTTCAGGCTTTCTCGCGCCAGAAATCCTGTGAAATACCAGCCTTAGCCATCTGATTTCACCGCAACTCTTTCGAATCTCACCGCCCTGGAAAGCTATCCAGATTACGAAACGCGTGCCAAATTGGCGCAGACGGCATTTACAGCGCCTTTTGAAATCAGCATATTGCGCCGCGTCGCCGCTATCTAGGGTTGGTGTCAATGACCCTCTCTTCTCGCTCATCTCTGTGGGCACGAGATCGCTTCAAATAGAAGGCCAAACAAATGAAAAATATCGCGTACGTGTTAGAGTCGGACACCGCCCTTTTTCGGGCGGTTGAGCTTCAGGACGGATGCAGCATTGCTCCGATCTATGACTTGATTGGTAGCAGGCTGATCGAGATGATCCGCTTTGACGATATGCACTCGCTGTTCTTAGACGAAGAAGCGTTGCGTGATGGGCTAACCGCCTTTACGATCTTTGACGGCTATCCAAAGCCTCTGGCGGGGAAAATTGTCCTTGTGGGAGGCGACGGCGGACAGCCTTATCGTTCCCCATTGATCACGATTGCAGATGCGGCCGCACGTTTCCAATGTTGCCGGCCGGTGCTCGATCCAGTCTTTGTCACGGCTGACGATATGACGCCAAAGGGCCTTATACTTGCCGGGGCACTGGCAAGCTTGCAAGTCCGCATTGATCGTCGCTCTCCTATGCTCGAAGAGAGCGCAACTTGCGAAAACCGCGGCTTGATACAATAAATCCGACCGCCACGCTCACGAACGTTCGCGCGGGCGTGGCGGCAAAGGCTTAAGTACTCGGTTTCAACTGACTCACAAAGCGGCAATCCCTTGATGAACCTGCTGCGGTGGCGCTTCAGCTCAACATGCTGAGAGATCTCAGGGGGCTCCGCAAAACGCGCACACCGTTCGCAGGTCTGAGATCGCGACCCCACGCACCTCAGGTAATCATCGCTCCAGGAGATTAGATCTCAAAACCCAACGGGGGATGGAGTTTACGTCGACCGCGGACGGCACAATCGTCCCGCCTCTTCTGATAGCCCCCGGGGTCGATAATGACCAGTCGGGAAAGCGGGCCATCGCTATTCATCCAACCATCCACATTTCGCACTCTGATCCTCAACGGCAAGTGCCGCAGCAGCATTGCGTTTTCGGTCACGCGTCTTGGCTCAATGTCTGAGCACCCGGCAAATTTTCGAACTCTTGTCCACAAGGCGAACCAAATAGGATCGGCCGAAACTGCATCGAAATTGCGCTCTGATTTTATTATATCTATCGATATCAAATACTTAATTTACAGATTGTCCGGCTGCGACCTCAAGTAGCAGCTCAAATTCGTACATATCTTGCGCCAAATTGATTTGTTGAGATATGCTTTTTCTCGTATTGACCGCAAACATCCCGACGAGTGGGTCGGGTTTGAAATGGAGAGACAAAACCGGCCAGAAAAAGAAAACCGCTCCCGAAGAAATCCGGAAGCGGGTCTGTAAGAGAATAAATTAGCCAAAACCTTTCTCGCAGACCCTTCCTTCCTTGTCAACAAAAAACACCAATTTGGTGAACGGCGGAGCTTTGCCTGGTCCCGAATGGAGACGAGGACATGGAAGATATAACCACCTGCCAGCGGCCGGTCGGCCGTAAGATCACGCCTCAAAGGGCCGAATTCCGCCGCTTGGCAAAATCGGCAGAAATCGGAATGGTGACACGTGCCCAATTGGCGGTGCTTGCTCAAAACCTGACCTGCACAGGCCTGATAAATGGAACGGAAAGCCATCTGTTGCTGATATTGATCAACACCGCCCCCGCCGATGCTTTCGAAAAGTCGGGGCGGCCAATAGTGTTCAAATCGAACCGACAATTGGCGTTTGAGGTCGGGCGTTCAGTCGGTCGGGTCAGTCGAATGCTCTCCAGGCTTTTCGATCTGGGTTTGATCACGATGCAGGACAGTGGAAACTATAAGCGATATCCTATCAGAAACAGTGATGGCGACATAACAGACGGATGCGGGGTCGACCTTCGAATACTGATCCTGCGATATGGCGACCTTAATCGCCTCGTAAAAGATATCCGAGCGGAGAAGAAGGCGACCGAAGCCGCGTTGCGACGATATCGCGGCGCGTTGCGCAATATCCGTTATGCCCTCGCCGTTGCCGGTGATGTAAGTGCGACGGTGCGCCAACGCGTCGCCGACCGCGTCGAGCGCATCAGTAATTATATCGGAATTGCGGCCAAAGCGTCCAACCGGATGCTGCGTCGTGCGACTTTCCTTCTTGAATGGTCTATGGACCGACTGATGCACCTTGACCCGCGACCTCAAGACCAACTGGGGGCAGTTAAAACGACATGCTTACGTGTCGAAAACGACATGCAGAAACAGACTACACTTCCCTATCAATCAGAACGTAGTAATGTTCGAGAGGGTTGGGCTCATGTCGGACAACACAGTTTTCCAAAAGCCGACGCCGCCAGCAGATCGGCTTTTGCACATACCGCGACGCGTCGACCAGGCTCAGTCAGTGAGCGGGAGCCTCAGCGGCAGGCTCTACTTGCGCTTAAGGATATCTTGCGGGCGACACCGGCGCTCGGGGAGCTTGGATGCACCCCAAAAAACTTCCAGGAGCTTGTTCGTCTGACTCCGATGTTGTGCCGTTTCGCCGGGATCTCAGAGGATGCCCGTCGCGGCGCCGTCGCGACAATGGGCGAAAGACAAGCAGCAGTGGCGGTGGCAGTTACTCTTGAAAAAGCAAATCGGAGGGAGGTCAGTTCGCCTGGGGGATATCTGCGCGCAATGGCCGAGCGCGCAGCCGCGGGCCGATTACATCTTACCCGCTCGGTCTTCGGTCTGGCGGCTCGCCGCGACCTTGAGGAAAGCACTCGAATCGCCGGGCAAACTTAACTGGTGGGTCACGCTTTTAAGAGGTGCAGCGTTCTAGTCGACACTGTTCATGCGCCACGATCAAAGCGATCGACGATATCGGCGCATGCGGCGTCCAACCGGAAAACGAGTAAGTGAAGGATCCACGCTTCTATGTTTACGTCGCCTGGTTCCCTCAGAAAGATGATCATGGAAACTACATCTGCGGCGAGATCGTCGGTGAAGACCGACGCTGGCCGTTGGCGGGGTGCCCATTAAACAAGTCGAACATACCCGCGATTAATGTCTCATCAGCTCCCGCTATCTTGGGGCATAATACGCTTCAACAGCCGAACGAGATCGCGCGTTGCGTCGCTCGGAAGGGTTCTGATAATTCGATCCAGAGTGAGACGATCCTCGGCTTCCTCAGGCGTGCGCCCCCAAAGATGAGGTGCCGCTTCATAGAGCATGTCTATGGGCATGAAACCGAGAATCTCACAGAGATGGATCATTCGGGTGACCGTCATTTTTGAAAACGCCCGCTCGTAACGTCCGTAAACGGGTGTCGACAGGCCGAGCATTGGCGCAAGATCCGCGCGAGAGAGGCCTTCGGCCTCGCGCGTTTTTTTTAAAAATGCGCTGATCAGTTCTTCCATATTCCCTAATGTCGCAACGTTCCCGTCAAAACCGGGCTTGCGGTAGATCGGCTTGTCGACTTCCGGATCGGTGGTATCCACCAGGCCTCTCGAACTTTTGTAACTTTCTAGATCTTGCGTCACCGCCTGTCCCTATTTTTTCAACAATCGCCGGTCAGGGTGGATCACCTTGAACGGACTTGAACTGCTTGCCTTTGCCACTTTGCGGTCGTCTTCTGTCCCTTCCGAAAGGAGATATCAGGTTATAACAACTTTAAAGAGTTTAGCCAATTTGCTTCAATAATCCGATGCACGCTGAAGTCAAATCACGGCTGTGAGATCGGCGGTCAGATCAAATCAGCGACAAACGATTACTCGCTGCGACAATCTTCAAGCCATCACGATCACCTTGAAATGCAGCCAAAATTCGCGAATACACCCTGAAGCTCCTCAATGGAACCAGCGGCAATCGTCATTGGTTCCGATGTGAACGGCCGAGCCAACGGTCGACGCATCTTCGCGTCCGCTTATATCCCATTTGGTTATGAGGAAAAGCAGGATGGTACCGTGGTGATGGTTTTCCCCAGAGAGCCTTATCGATTATCCCTCTCCGGTTGTTGCGTGAAACCAAGCCATTTCTGATGGCCGGCTTGCTCGCGCGAAGCGGACGGGACAGCGCGTGTCTTCAAAGGACGAAACCGGTCGGCCAGCGCATCGTAAAAGCTCGCAGAGCGTCAAAGCGAAAGGCTTACTGAGGGCTTTCTTGGGGCTGGGCGGCTATGGGGGAGGCGCTCGTCTTCTCTGGTTGGTATCGGCCATGCCGTGCCGGAAAATGCCGGGATTGAATCGGGCTCGGCCTAGGACCCGGCTCAATCGAGCGCCGGACCGGCATCCCCGCGCCACGGCGTTGACTATGCCGAGACGCTCAGCGGCTACTATCGGCGCCGTCGTGTTGGCGCCGTCAGGCAATAGGAAGAAGGCCATTCTCGACGTGGATCTCGCCGTGGACGACAGCCGCTACGATCTGATCTCCATTCCGGCTGGCGGCAGCACCTGGCTCTTCGCTCCGGGCACGGTGGCGGAGGATTTCCTGATGATGATGCGGGACGGTCGTGCCGCCTCAGGCGAATGCCCGAATGTTCGACATCGTTGCCGACAGCATCGGCATTGATATCCGCAAAACTCCTGCTGACAGCACGGAAGGTGGCCGTCGTCCTACGGTCGCGCCATAAGTTCCAGGCAAGGACCGGAAACAAGCTGACGTGGGCCCGCCACACCATGTCCCACAAATGAGATGCGCGAGCGCAATGGCGATTTTTCAGCCCGAAGGCTGCAACGTCCTGCATTGCACAGGTCGCGTCAAACTAAGATAGTCGGGCAACATGGCCCGAGAGCGAACGAAGTGCCTCGGGCTTCCTAATGTCGACCATTCGCGCATGTCGCAGGCTGATTATGCTTTGCTCCTTCAACTCGCTCATGGCACGCGATACCGTCTCGATGGTCAAGGCGAGATAGTCTGCAATGTCCTGCCGCGACATGGCCAATCTAAACTGTCGTGTGCCTCCCAGGCGCTCGCAGAGATCCAGCAAAAATACTGCGACCCGTTCAATCGCAGACTGCCGTCCGATAAGCAGAAGGTGTTCCTGAGCGCGTTCCATAGCTTCAAGAGCAAACGCAAGGAGTTCCGGCAAATGATGCTGGGCAGGGCCCTGTTCAAACGCGACTATCCTTGTCAGGGCGAGCGCTTCGGCAAAATAGCGATGCTGAGCGCCGGCTTCCAAGCCGAACATTTCCCCCGCGACATGGAAGGAAACGACCTGCCTCCCCCCGTTGGGAAGGATACGACATATCCGAACAGCTCCGGCAGAAACCTGATAGCACTTTTCGACGTTCCCGCCCTGGGCGTATATCTCTTGGCCGCGCTCATATGTCACGACGAGGTGCGCTCCCGGAATTTGCGGCCCCACAATTTTCGCCGGCGTGATCGAAGTCTGTGCTGCAGGCATTAATTTGGGATGCATCTCGTATTCCCCATGTTCCAGGGCAAGATTGCCGGTTCTTATGGGAGCGATAAATTCGGTTTCATCACTAAGGGTAAACACTTAAACGGCATCTCGTACGGTTCGCCGGCGCTTTATTCCGATCCCTTTCGACGGGTATTCATCACAAGAGGCAGCGGCTCGTCGTCCTCATAAGAATCGTATCGCCGGGTCAGAAGGACCATACGGCCAGTTATTCGGTAAAGATTTCGATTCGACGCGCAGGAGGGCGCTCCCTGCGAAGTCCGCGGAAACGCTACCGAAGTTACCGCTTTTGTGGTTCCGTCTTCGCTGGTAGAGAGCGTTTTTTGGTTTCAGCCCAAGACATTGCGGAACTTGGGCGCATATCCTTCAACCCGCGAAGGCTAAGGAACTCGGCGATGACGACCAAATACAGAGTTTCTGGAAAAACGGATGCCATGACGCGACCTTTTCCGTTCGGAGGATTCCGGCAGGACGCCGAATACGGCGAGATCAACGCCACGAAACTAGAAGGGTCCATCCGCTACCGCAACAGCCATACGGACGAGATGCGGGAGGCTTTTCGCTCTCATTTTCGCCATGACGCGGGCGCGATGAACCTCCACCGTGCGGCGGCTAATATTCAGATCATGTGCGATCGACTTGTTCGGAAGGCCGGCCACGACGGCAAGAAGCACTTGGCGCTCCCTCTCGCTCAAGGTTTGGACGCGCGCTTGAATGGCGAGGATCTCGTCGGCGTTAGTGTCAAAAACATGTAAATGGTCCGACGCTCGTTCGATCGCCTCGATGATAACGGCATCCTGGCAGGGTTTCTCTATGAAGTCGACTGCACCGGCTTTCATCGCCTCAACTGCCATGGGCACATTGCCATGTCCGCTGATTACGATTGACGGAATCGAGATCTTTTTCACACTAAGCTGACGGATGAGATCGATACCCGACATCTCAGGCATTCTGAGATCCGTAACAAGAATTCCGTTGTGGATGCTCGGGGCAAAGGAAAGAAATAAGGCGCCCGATTGATGCACCTTGACGGCATAGCCGTTCGTGGCCAGCATGAAGGCAAACGATTTGCGCACCGGCTCTTCGTCATCGACAATATGGATCGTATAGTCAGTTGTTTTCATACGTTTGTCCTTCCGCATAGGCGGGAAGCGTGAACTGGAAAGTAGCTCCGCCAGCCGCGTTTTTCGAGACTGTCATTTCACCTCCATGGGCCTCGACAATACGTTTCGAGATCGCAAGGCCTACACCCATTCCAGTTGGTTTTGTCGTGACGAATGGCTCGAAGAGCTCCGCGGCAATTTCCTCCGGAATGCCATCGCCGGTGTCTTCCACAATAACGGCGACTTCACCCTCCTGCGTGGGCATCGTGCGGATTGTAAGCTCACGATGCTCGACGTGGCGCATAGCTTCTATGGCGTTTCGCATCAAATTGATGATGACCTGTTCGACCTGAACACGATCGACCATCACCATCTCAGCGCCGGGCACATATTCGAATACAGTCCTGATGCCGTTTTCTCGGGAACCGACAAGCGCAAGAACGCCTGCCTCCTCCACCAGCGTGCGAATGTTTTCGAGGGCCTTTTCCGTTTCACCTGTCGTTACGAACTCTCTGAGATGTCTGATAATTTTTGCCGCTCTAAGGGACTGACTTTCAATCTCCTCCAAAGCGTTTCTCATGCCCGTTGGGACACTGTTGTTCATGTCGCTCAAGAGCTTCGTACACCCGCAAGCATAATTTGCGATCGCCGACAGCGGTTCGTTCAGCTCATGCGCAAGGGCGGATGCCATTTCGCCCATCTCGCTCAGGCGGGCCAATCTTGCCAATTCCGCCTCGATTCGCTGCTGGTGAGCAGCAGCTTCTTCCCGCTCCGTAAGGTCTCTTAGGAAGGCGATGAAAAATAAGTCACCACCCGATTCCAGCCGGCTCACGGTAAATTTGAGGGAAAACGTCGATCCGTTCTTCCTGCGTCCGACAACCACTTGATCTTCGAAAACGCACTTTTCGCCGGTTCCAAGTTGCCATTGCAGATGGTTACCGTGGTCGGCACGATAAGGGTCAGAAATCAGCAGTCGCAGGTTCGCGCCAACGAGTTCTTGTGCGGCATACCCGAACTGCCGCAAGACGGCTGTGTTGAAGAAAACAATTGCACCATCGCGGGTAGTGATCACCGTCGCATCTGGCATTTTGTCCAATATCGATGTCAGATGCGCAGTGCAGGCTGTGGGGGCAATCTCCCTCTCGATGATGGCGTGTCTTGTCGCCTGCAACGCCTCTCCGAGACAAGCAATCAGAAGCACTGCGACGCCAAAGGAAACCAGTTCAAAGACCGTCGGATCAGCCCCATCGTGCAGCCGCTGAACAAGGACATCAGCACCAAGCGACATGCCGGCCGCGAGGGCAATCGGCTTTACGCCGCCGACGATTGCAACTATGAGAATAGCAGGGATGAACGGCAATAGGTTAAGATCGTCGCTAGTGAACTGCGACAGGGCCAGTCTCAGTGCGAGAACGCCTAATGGAGCAGCGGCAACGATACTATAGGCGACGATCGGTCTGCCCCGCCACCGGACGAACATCCAAGCGAGCCCGCCAGCGCCTCGTGAATGCATTTCGTGGTCTACCAGGGGATAAGGTATTGTCATCATGCCGCACCCCTCGCTGGCAGATCAAAAATAAGCTGCATTCTCGTCATCGACTATGCTGCGCCTCCTTTTGCGTCGACGCCACGATTTTGAAAATAATTCAAAGAAATCCGACGCGCTCTTTGTTGTCGATCAAAGAGCTATGCAAAGCGTGTGCCTAGAATGCCCGCATTCTAGGCCGCACTCCGTAGAAGGATTTCGCATGCGATCGGCACTTGTTGAAAAATACGGCGATGAGCGCCTGCCCCGCTACACCAGCTATCCGACCTCGCCGTGTTTCTCCACCAACGTCGACGATAACACTTATGAGAATTGGCTTACCGCTGGCGCGCTGGAGAAAGCGGCATCGCTTTACGTGCACATACCGTTTTGTCCATCGATATGCTGGTATTGCGGATGTCACACCACGAACGCGCGCGGCAGCCGCCCGATCGTCGACTATCTCAGAATGCTGCGCGAGGAAGTACGCCTTGTGTCCGCAAAGACCGGGGCACCGGTCAGGATCGACCATCTGCATTTTGGTGGAGGAACGCCAACGATCATGGGGCCGAAGAAAATGTTTGAGCTTGTTGAGCTTCTGCACAAGCACTTCGAGTTCACAGGTTCGACCCAAATCGCGTTGGAGATCGATCCGAGGACGCTAGATCAAGAGATGGCGATGGTTCTCGGGGAAGCAGGGGTGCACCGCGCTAGTATCGGGGTACAGACCTTTGATGCGACGGTCCAGAGGGCGATCAACCGCATCCAAAGCAAAGAACAGACAATGAAGGCGGTTTTTCAGCTGCGCCGGGCGCGCATCGCCAGCATCAATTTCGATCTTATGTATGGCCTGCCAAACCAGACGGTTCAATCCTGCATCGAGACGACCAAGGCAGCGATCGAGATGGAGCCTGACCGTTTCGCAGTCTTCGGTTATGCGCATGTACCGTCCTTCAAGAAGCATCAACAGCTGATCGACGAAGCCGCTCTCGCCAATGCGCAAAGCCGTATTTCCCAGGCAAAGGCAATTTCGGAACACCTTGTTGCGGCCGGCTACCGCCGCATCGGGATCGATCATTTTGCGAGGCCGCACGACAGCTTGGCAGCCGCGCAGACAAACGGGCAATTGCATCGCAACTTTCAGGGCTACACGACCGATGCCTGTGAGACGCTTATCGGCTTGGGTTCGTCAGCGATTGGCCGCACGCCAGGCGGCTATGTTCAAAACGAGGTGCTTCCCAATCGTTACGCCAAGCGGATCGCATCCGGACGTTTGGCCACAACGAAAGGCTGGCGCTTGTCGGCCGAGGATCGCCTGCGGGCAAGCATCATCGAGCGCCTGATGTGCGACTTTCAGGTCGACGTCCCGGCGTTGGCCGTCACATACGGTTTTGAGCCACGCGCGCTTCTCGACGGCAACACCAGGCTCGCGGTGCTCGAGAGCGACGGAATAATCGAAAACGCGGGCGGCATCATTCGTTTGCTAGAAGAAGGGCGCTTTTTGATCCGCGCCGTTGCAGCCGCTTTCGATGCCTATGTGAGGGGTCCTGCGCGCCGTTATAGCAAGACGGCCTGAGGTTTCTCTTTGCAACAAAGCAACGGGAGCCCTGCGGCACGTCGGTATACCGCCGGCAAGCCATCTCGCCTTAAGCGACTTGCCGGCCGGCTGGATGAAGAGTTGTTAACAGCCATCTTGCGCATGCCACAGACGAACGCAGATGGAACTCAATGCTAATTTGCCGCAGCTCTTCGAGCGAGCGCCATAACGTAGTCATCTGCGATATCGGCCAAGGTCAAAGCGACCTCCGGCTCCTTCCAACCGGCAGCGACGGCCGTCAGCACGAATTCGCGGAATGCCACGGAAAGCACCTCCTCGCCCTCGATGACGCGATATGGATTATTCGCGTCATGTTGAGGGGCGCCGATCTGTATTGTTGTGGGTCGGTTAGGTTCCATGAGACGTCCCTCTGAAGGTTGACTAGTTGTAGATTTTGTCCTGCATTTCTGTCTTAACTGCACTGCGACTATGCTTATTTTCTAAAATATTAACCGCGGCGTGTCGTTAGCCAGGCATCCCGAATTTTGCCGCAGCGTCCATTTTTGTTTGCTGGTTCAACATTTTTTGGTTTTAGGCATGGGTGCAGTGTCGCGGCGCTTCAGCTCCAAATGCTCGATGGTGTTCAGGGCAGGCCTCGTTGCTGCGATCCATTGCCTTGGTTTTCAGCATCCGCATTCAAGACAATATTCGTCACCACTGCAGCACTGTCCGCCCCTCTCGATCCTCGCGATGAACGAGTTCGCCGTTGACGGCGGTTGCCAGCCAGTCGCCTTCGTAGTCGAGGGCGGCCAAAAGCTACGAAAGCGTCGTAGCGGCGATCGACTGCGCTTCGCCATTAATGATCAGGTGCATTGGAAACTCCTTTGCGTCCGTTCGGAAAAGACGAGATCGGCGGCTTCGGCCGCCATTGTCGGCGCCAGCAAAAAACCGTGGCGATAAAGACCGTTGACGTGGATGACTTTGCCGTCCCGCATCACGCGCGGAAAATTGTCGGCGAAGGCCGGGCGGATGCCTCCCCGGTTTCGACGACGGTGGCGTCCGCAAAGGCCGGATGCAGTGTATAGGCTGCGTTCAGCAGCTCCATCATTGAGCGCGCGGTGATCGGGCCGTCGAATTCGGTCTCGATCATCGTCGCGCCGACCATAAACAGGCCCTCGCCGCGAGGGACGATATAGACGGGAAAGCGCGGATGCAGCAGGCGGATGGGTCTGGCGAGCGTAACCTCCTTCGTATGAAGATAGAGCATTTCGCCACGTACGCCCCGCAGATCGCGACTTTGCCCAATGCGGGCAGCACCTGTGCAATCAACGATATCGGAGAAATCGTCTTCGCTCACATCTTCGTCGGTAAAGGCGACCTCTGCTGACAGCAGCTCTTTCAACGCGCGCAGCGCCTGACGAGGGTTCAGATGAGCTTCACGCTGAAAGAACAGGCCCTTGCGAAAACGCCGCGCAAGGGCGGGATCAAGCTCGGCTACACCGTTTTCGTCCAACCATTCATACCCAGACGTACGGGCCGCAAAGCGGGCGAGTTCGCCCGAATCCCTTTGAGGTGCGACGACCAGTGTCCCTTTGCGGACGACTTGGCCAGGCACGACCGCATCCCACCATTCCACGGCCATTTTCCCCAATGTCATCACTCTCTCGTCGGCGTTTTCCCGTTCGCACCACGGCGCCAGCATGCCGCCGGCGAGCCAGGACGCAGCGCGCCCGAATCCTGGATGCGGGTCGAAGACTGTGACCTGAGCCCCCCGCGCGCAAAGTTCACGTGCTGCTGTTAGGCCGGCAATACCGGCGCCCTTAACGAGAATTCGCAATGTCATGCTCCCATAGGCATATAGAGATCGCCGCCCTTACGGCATTTCGCCGCCATCGCATCCAGGCCCTCCGTTTAGGCATCGGCGTCAATGTCGTGCGATATTCGTACGACCAGAATATCGCGCCGCACCCGGATACGATGGGTCAAGTGAACTCTTTGCGAACTCAACTATGCTGTGACTTGTCGCGGCTTTGTTCCATTTCTCAAGCTAGTCCACTTCGAGTCCGACTTTGATCTTCTCATTAGTTTGACGACCAAGTTGGCACGCTCGTACCCGGCATCACTGGCTGCCAATGTCATCCAAACGCTTCTCGAGCCTTGAATGACACAACTCGCTAAAACACCAAGGAATTTTGATGAGTCTACGGCCTAGAAACGATAGGTTACGCCCGCGCCAAGCAGCCACGGATCGAGCCTGGCCTTGCCGCTGACAGCGGCGCCGCCGACGTTGGCATCGAAATCAGGCCTCACGAAGATCTTTTTTGCATCGAAGTTCACACCCCAGTGGTCGTCGATCATATAGTCAAAGCCCGCCTGGAGCGCGACACCGAAGGTGTTTTTGACATCAAGGCTACGAGCACTTTTTCCTGACTGGTTGTAGAACAGCGTATAGTTGATGCCGGCGCCGACATAAGGCCGAAAAGCGCCAAAGTCGGTGAAATGGTATTGTAGGGTGAGCGTTGGCGGCAGCAGCCAAGTCTTGCCGACCTCGCCGAGCGCTGAAATCGAGCCTCCGCCATGGACCTTGGCGTAGGTTGTGGCCAGGATGAGTTCGGCGGCTATATTCTCGGTGAAGAAATACGAGATATCGAATTCCGGCACGACCGTGTCCGAGAAGGAAAGATCCGAACCCGACAATCCGTCGACGCGCCCAGAGTCAGTGGTGATCACGCCAAGCGCCCGCAGCCGTATCTGCCATGGGTTTCTGTTCGCTGCCGCGGGAATGGGAGCCCTACTTGGTGGTGTCGTCAGATCGGCAGCCTCCGCGGTGCTCACGGTACCCAATATTGCACTAGCGATAATGACCCGTACGATGTCGTTGGAAGTCATCCTTGTCTCCTTCGATCTGATATTCGTCAATCGAGGAGCAATAACATCGGCTGGCACGTCAGGATTTGAGGCGGCTCAACTAAAGAAAATTGCACTGCCTGTCGCAGACAAACCCTAGCCTTGTGTGGCAATTTCGCAACGTTCGGGCACTTGAATGACGCTTGCCGCAAAAGCGAAATGGAATAACAACGGCATCATTGGAAAAGGCCTTTGCTGCAGCTTTGGATCATTCGCGTTTGGCCCTTACGACTACCTGGACAGGAAGCCTTGCGCAATTCAACATGCTTTCGAATCGTCATTTCGGAAAAGGCTCTTCGTGTTAGACCGTCTGTGGCTTCCAGGCACTTGGGAATTTAGCAGTTTCGTCGGGTCATCTGCGCCGGCGCCTGTCGTTTGTTGCTCCCCGTCGGGCGCATTATCCTCATTCACTAAGATGCGCCACGAAGCTCCTTCCAAATCATCATACTGTCCGCTCTTTAGCGACCACAGAAAGCCTCCCAGGCCGAGCGTACCCATGAACAATGCCAGCGGGATCAGGTAGATCAGCATATTCATGAGGTAGAACTCCCTACTGAGGCTGCATATTTGCCCGCATGCCTAAGTTGCTCCCGTCGATTCCACCCGAGCCGCAATGCATTCGTCACGACGATCAGCGAAGACGTGGACATGGCGACAGCGGCGATAAGCGGTGTCGCATAGCCCGCGATGGCGATCGGAACAGCCAGCACATTGTAACCGATGGCAAGGGCGAAGTTCTGGCGGATCAAAGCTGCCGCGCGACGCGCGACGCCGATGGCCTCCGGAACCGCGTCGAGGCGGTCATTCAGGAAGACGAGGTCGGCCGCCTGTCGGCCAATATCGGAGGCGGTCGCGGGAGCCATCGACACATGCGCTGCCGTAAGCGCCGGCGCGTCGTTGATACCGTCACCAACCATCATGACCTTGTTGCCTACTGCGGCTAAGCGTGCGCACTCTTCGACTTTCTGCTTCGGATCCAATTCCGCAATCCAGCGATCCACATGCAATGCCCGTGCCGTCGCCTCGACGACTGCTCGCCGATCGCCGGACAGGATCATTGTATGCAGCCCCGCAAGACTGAGCTGACGAATGGCTACGGCTACTCCGGGACGAAGCGTGTCTTCGAAATAGAATCGGGCAAGTGCGATACCGTTCCTCGACAGAACGACCTCGGAGAGCGAGTCACCCGCTTCTTTTTCTTCGCGGGGCGGGCTCGAACAAGCGAACTGCATATTGCCGAGACGATATAGGCCGTCGCTCGTTTGGACTTCCAGGCCCGCGCCCGGAATCTCGACAACGCTGTCGAACCGTTGCCCGTTGCCGCCGGCACTCCGCAGCAACGCCTGGGAGAGTGGATGCCGGGAATGCGCGGCAAGACCGGCCGCAATCGCCCTTTCCTCCGGCCCCGCGCCCACCATCTCGATGAGACATGGCTGGCCCATCGTCAAAGTGCCGGTCTTATCGAACACGACGGCATCGACCTCGGCGAGACGTTCCAGAGCAGAACCATCCTTGATCATGATGCCGCTGCGAAACAGTTTCCCGGCGGCGACGACCTGGACGACCGGTACGGCAAGACCAAGCGCGCACGGGCAGGTGATGATGAGCACGGCAACCGCCACCAGCATCGCATGCTTCCAATCCCCACCGATGAAACCCCAGGCAAGAAACGAAACCAGCGCAAGCAGGTGGACTGCCGGTGAGTAAAGGCTTGCAGCTCGGTCCGCGATCCTGCGATAGCGCGCCCTGCCCCCTTCGGCAGCTTCCATGAGGCTGATAATCTCGGCGAGCAGAGAGTTCTCCGCGGTCTTCGTGACGCGAATGGTCAACGAGGCCATGAGGTTCATCGAACCCGACCGAACCTCCGTGCCATTCCCGACTGCGACCGGCACGCTCTCGCCTGTGACGATGGAGAGATCGAGTTCGCTCGTGCCGGCGATCACGACGCCATCGGCGGGGACGCGCTCGCCGGCGGCGATAAAGATATGGTCGCCAATGCCTATGTCCTCTACCGAAACATATCGCCTGCTGCCGTCGGCCGTTATCAACAAGGCACCGCGGGGTGCGAGCCTCGCAAGACCATTGACCGCGGCTCGCGCTTTCTCGCGCATGATATGGTCGAGCGCGCGACCGATCAGCAGGAAGAATAGCAGCGAAACGGAGGCATCGAACCAGGCGTGCTCTCCGTGATGGATCGTCTCCCATAATGATACGGCATAGGAGAGCGTGACAGCGAGAGAAATGGGCACATCCATGTTGGTCCGCCCGTGCTTCAAGGCATTCCACGCCGAGCGAAAAAAGAAACGGCCGCCGTAGATAAGGGCCGGCGCGGCGATCATCGCGGAGATCCAATGGAACAGGTCGCGGGTTGCCGCATCTGCGCCGGACCAGACCGATACCGAGAGCAGCATGATATTCGCTGCGGCAAAGCCGCAGACACCAACGGCCAGGAGCAATTGATTGCGCAGGCTATCCGTCTGTTCCGATAGCGAGTTGGGCGAGAAGACGTGGACGCGATAGCCTGTGCCCATAATCGCCGACAAAATACCGGTCGGATCGACCGGCGTGTCCTCCAGTCGCTCGACATAGATGCAACTGACTCGCCGGGCGGTCAGATTGACCCGGGCGCGCGTTACATAGGGAAGTTTCAGCAAAGCTCCCTCAATGGTCGAGATGCAAGCGCCACAGTGCATATCGGGGACGCTCAGGTCCAGTTGACGCAAACCGTTCCCCAACGGATGGCTCGCAAGAGTGATCTCTTCAGCACTGAAAGAACGGCTGCTCGATAGTGCCAATGTGCTTTCGGCGTCCATGGTGCAGCAAGTCATTGGCCAAACTCCGCCGTATCGATGCATTTATATCCCCGAGGTGTGTTGAAGGCGGCCCGGTACGTCGCCCGATCCGCGTGATTTTCGTCCTCTATGACGAACAGGAATTCCTTGATCGTCTCCGCCTTGGCCTGTTGCGTTACGAACACTTTGAGCGAGGTGGCCGCGTCCGGATCGGCAGCGACAGTGAAGTGCCGGCCTTCCTCCTTCGAGAGTTCGGGGATCTTCATCGTCGCTCCTACTGCGCCCTCCAGTCGGATATCGATTTTCCTCGGCGCCGGGACCATGTTGAGAACGCGAAGCGTATAACCGTTGCGGATCGATCCATCCGATTCCAGCACATATTGCGGATTGCGATCGTGGAGCACGTTCAGCTCCAGCCGCTCCCTGAGCGCCAGATGCACGAGCATCGCCACCCCGACCGCTGCCCATACAGCGGCATAAAAAAGAACGCGCGGCCTGAAGATCACCCGCCAATTGAAGTGCCGAATGCCCTCGATGAAGCTGCCGTCAGGGTTTCGCACGAGGTTCGGCTGCACGGCGACCGTGCCGCCGTTGGTCGCCAGGCTCATGTTGGCGGCGTACTCGCTCAGCGTCGCATAGGAGATCAGGCCGCGCGGCTTATCGAGCTTGTCCATCACGCCGTCGCAGGCGTCGATACATAGGGCGCAGGTGATGCACTCCATCTGCTGACCATCGCGGATGTCTATGCCCATCGGACAGACCGCCACACAGGCATTGCAATCGACGCAATCGCCGACCGGCTGGCCCGCTGCCTGAGCTTTTTTGGCATGGCGGGAGCGAGGCTCACCGCGCCAGTCATTATAGGTGACGACCAGGGAATTTTCGTCCAGCATAGCGCCCTGGATGCGGGGCCACGGACACATGTAGGTGCAGACCTGTTCCCTCATCAGCCCACCAAGAACGTAAGTGGTCGAGGTGAGAATGGCGACCGTGGCATAGGCGACCGCCGGCGCTTGGCCCTTGATTAAGGCAACGGCCAGGGATGGCGCATCCGCGAAATAGAATATCCATACGCCACCGGTGAGGACGCCGATGAGGACCCATATGCTGTGTTTGGCGACCCGCTTTGCAACCTTGTCCGGCGTCCAGGGACCAGCATCGAGTTTCATGCGCGCGTTGCGATCACCTTCGATCGCGCGTTCCACGACAAGGAAGAGATCGACCCAGACCGTCTGTGGACAGGCATAACCACACCATGCCCGTCCCACCGCCGAGGTTACCAGAAACAGGCCAAAGCCGGCCATGACAAGCAGACCGGCCACATAGAAGAACTCCTGGGGCCATATCTCGATGAAAAAGAAGAAGAAGCGACGAGAGGCCAAGTCGATGAGAATCGCCTGATCGGGCGCATATGGACCTCGGTCCCAGCGAATCCAGGGAGAAAGATAGTAGATGCCGAGCGTGATCAGCATCACGATCCATTTGAATCGCCGGAACCGACCCTGCGCCCGCTTTGGAAACACCTTCTTTCGTGCAGCATAGAGTGGCTGACGGTTGCGCAGGACACCAACGTCGTCGACGTCTGAGCGTTCGATGCGATCGTCAACTCTCGTTGGAGCTATGTTGAGGCTCATCGCATGCCATCCTGTTGATGATCCTCATCCCGCATTTGACGAGCCAAGCGTTCTTGACACAAGTCTGGGAGAGAAAAGTGAGCCCATCGGCTCAATCAAAAGGAGAGCCACACTCCGCGAGGGGTGTGGCTCGGAGGAACTACGAGCCGAAGCACGAAGGGACGTCCTCCAGTGCCGGAGAATAGCAGCTTGCTCGCTTGCAATCGTTGAGTGAAATCAAAATCCTGCCAACTTTTTCAGTTCGACGCGCAAGTTTTCTGGCTGCCCCGAACGCAACCGCCTTGCTTAAATGGACAAGATTGTGATCGACTGCTGACCGTGTCGTCCGTCCGGCCATGAGGATTGTGATGCACGTGAGTTCGTGATTTTTCTTTTCTATTTTCCGCCGCCCAGGGAATGAACAAATACGGTCAGCTCCTTCACGGTGGTTTCGCCCAGCCGGGCCGACCAAGCCGGCATAACGCCGTGTTTCGGCAGGGTCACCTGGCGGATAATCGCCTGCTCCCCTTTCCCCTTGAGCCAGATCGCGTCAGCGAGATTTGGGGCTCCAATCTCCTGTTTGCCCCTGTCGTCTTCACCATGGCAGGCAGCACAATTATCGAGGAAAACCTGCTTGCCGGCGTCGGCCGCCGTCGGATCGAAAGCTGTGTCGGTCAAGCCCCAAACGTAAGCGGCTACCTGGCGTATCTGCGCGCGTTCGAGCACATCACCGAAGGCAGGCATCTCAGAGACGTGCGTCTCGGGATCTGCCTCGAAGCGGATGCCGTGAGCGATGGTTTGTTGAATGGCGGGAAGACTGCCGCCCCATAACCAATCGTCGTCGTTCAGATTGGGAAACCCCGGAGCGCCGGTGGCACCGGAGCCATGACACGGCGCGCAGTTGACCTTGAAGGCAGAGGCGCCGCCAGCGATGGCAAACTCGCGCAGCGTCGGATCGGCATCGATTTCTCTGACGGTTTTCGCGGCGATGAGATCGTGAAACCGAGTTTGTGCGACCTTGGCCTCTTCCACTTGCTGCTGCAGTTCCGCGCGGCTCGAAAAGCCGAGCAGTCCTTTGGTGGTATCCCTGATCAGGGGTATGGAGGGATAGGCGATGGCATAGCCGATGGCCCAGAGGATCGTGGCATAGAATGTCCACACCCACCATCGCGGCATGGGATTGTTGAGTTCACGGATGCCGTCCCATTCATGGCCCGTTGTTTCGACGCCGCTGAGTTCGTCTATATGTTTGTCCGACATCTCAATCATCCTTCAGAGGTATGTCAGCGGCTTCGTTGGCGATCTTTTGGCTACCTGGCCGGAGCGTGAAGGCGATAGCCCCTACGAAAAACAAGGCCATTGCGAGAAGCCCCCAACTGTCGGCGAAGTGACGCATTGCAGTATATGTTTCCATGGTGGCACCTCAGCGATAACCGGTGGCATCGTCATAGGTCGAGAAATCGACCAGTGTTCCGAGCATCTGCAGATACGCGACGAGCGCGTCCATCTCAGTCAGCCTGGTGGGGTCGCCGTCGAAATCGCCAACCTTCGCTTTCGGATATCGCGCCAGCAGATCGGTCGTATTTGCGTTCGGATCGGCTTGCGCCCGCATGTCGGCTTCCGCATTCGCCAGCATGTCTTTGCTATAGGGCACGCCGACATCCTCGTTAGCCTTGAGATCCATGCCGATATCCTTAACCGTGACGTCCCTCTCTTTGAGGAAGGCATAAGTGGGCATGATCGACTCCGGCACGACCTCGCGCGGGTTGGACAGATGCTGGACGTGCCATTCGTTGGAATAGCGACCGCCGACACGCGCCAGATCCGGTCCCGTGCGCTTCGAGCCCCACTGGAACGGATGGTCATACATGGACTCGGCGGCGAGCGAATAATGGCCGTAACGCTCCACTTCGTCTCGGAACGGGCGGATCATCTGGCTATGGCAGAGGTAGCAGCCTTCGCGGATGTAGATATTGCGCCCTGCCAGCTCGAGAGGCGTATATGGGCGCATGCCTTCCACCTTCTCGATCGTGTTCTGGAGATAGAACAGCGGCGCGATTTCGACGATGCCGCCAATGCTGACCACCAATAGCGATCCGACGAGCAGCAGGGTGGCATTTTTCTCGAGGATCTGGTGTTTGGCGAGTATTGACATGTTTATCTCACTCGGCGGCCTTGGCGATGAAAGCGCTTGGGATCGCGGCTTCGTCGCGCTGGCGCCCCCGGATGGTCATTGCGACGTTCCAGGCCATGATCACTCCCCCCGCCAGATAGAGAGCACCGCCGACGGCGCGCAGGAGGTAGTAGGGAAACATCGCAGCCACGGTCTCTGCGAAGGAATAGACGAGGAAGCCCTGGCTATTGTATTCGCGCCACATCAGGCCTTGTTGAATGCCGGCGACCCACAGCACCGCCGCGTAGATAACGATGCCCAGCGTGGCGAGCCAGAAATGCCAGTTGACCATGCGGAGGCTGTAAAGCCGCTCACGTCCCCAGAGCTTTGGCGTCAGGTAGTAGATGGCGCCGAACGTGATCATGCCGACCCAGCCGAGCGCGCCGGAATGAACGTGACCGATGGTCCATTCGGTATAGTGACTGAGCGAGTTGACCGTCTTGACCGACATCATCGGGCCTTCGAAGGTCGACATGCCATAGAAGGCGATCGCGACGATCATCATGCGGATGATCGGGTCGGTGCGGATCTTGTCCCAGGCGCCCGAAAGCGTCATCAGGCCGTTGATCATGCCGCCCCAGGAAGGCATCCACAGCATCACCGAGAAGACCATGCCCAGCGTCTGCGCCCAGTCGGGCAATGCCGTGTAATGCAGGTGATGTGGACCAGCCCAAATGTACATGAAGATCAGGGCCCAGAAATGGATGATCGACAGGCGGTAGGAATAGACTGGGCGGTTCGCCTGCTTCGGCACGAAATAGTACATCATGCCAAGGAAGCCTGCCGTCAGGAAAAAGCCGACGGCGTTGTGGCCGTACCACCATTGTGTCAGGGCACCCTGCACGCCCGAAAATAGCGAATAGCTCTTCGAGCCGAGGAAAGACACCGGCACAGACAGATTGTTGACGACGTGCAGCATGGCGATGGTGACGATAAAGCTCAGATAGAACCAGTTCGCCACATAGATGTGCGGCTCCTTGCGCTTCAGGATCGTTCCCAGATAGGTGGCAAGATAAGCGACCCAGACAATGGTGAGCCAGATGTCGACATACCATTCGGGCTCGGCATATTCGCGGGCCTGTGTGATCCCGAGAACATAGCCGGTCGCGGCCATGACGATAAAGAGTTGATATCCCCAGAACACGAACCAACCGAGATTGCCGCCGAAGAGCCGGGCTCGGCAGGTGCGCTGGACGACGTAGAAGGAGGTCATTATCAACCCGTTGCCGCCGAAGGCGAAGATGACCGCGGAGGTATGAAGTGGGCGGAGCCGGCCAAAGTTGAAATACGGCGCGATGTTCAGATCCGGATAGGCAAGCTGGAGGGCGATCACGACACCGATCAGGAAGCCAATCACCCCCCAAAAGACGGTCGCAATCAATCCATAGCGGATGACCTCGTCAAAATAGGCTCCGTTTTTGGATTTGGCGCTCACTGTCTCGGGGGAAAAATCAATCCGCCGCAAAAGCAGCACGGTGCCCGCAAGCAGACAGAAAAACAGGATCCCCATCTGGGTTGCAAAAAGCTGATCATGAGAGGCCCCCGCGCCGACCAGTGCCAAGAAAGCCCCGACCGCAACCAGCACGGTTTCAGCGGTGTAATTCATGTCATGGTTCCCGAAGCGCAGACGACCGCGCCACAGGCGGCCGTCTTTCTCGCCAGTTGGGGAACTATTCGCACGTGAGGGGCACTCAGTCCTTGATCTCTCTCAACGATCGCTGCGATTTTTGTTTGATGACCCACCTGATTGCATCCCATTGCGCTTTGAATCACCCGAGGATGAGGCGCGTTGGGAGTGTTCTCATTGAGAACGTGAGCCGGAACGCGTGGTTGCCGCAGCGACCTCTCCGCGCGCGGATGGACACCAGCCACGCATGATTTCGCAGAATTTGATCAAAGATTGCTCGATCTCAAGGAATGTCGGCCGGTCCGCGCCTAAAACTTCGGGCCGGTTAATCGGGCTATCGCGAAGGAGATCAGAAATGCGTTTGAAAATCTATACGATCGTCGCAACGGCGGCGCTGGCCACATCAGCGACGCCACCGTTGGCCGCGGACTACCAGATTCGGATGGTGAACAAGGGCACGGACGGCGCAATGGTCTTCGAGCCAGGTTTCACGAAAATAGCACCAGGCGACACGGTCACGTTTATTCCGGTTGATAAGGGACACAATGTCGAAACGTTCAAGGGTTTGATCCCAAAAGGCGCACCGGAGTTCAAATCCAAAGCAAACGAAGAATATCGGGCAAAATTCGATATACCCGGCGCCTATGTGGTGAAATGCACGCCACATGCCGGCATGGGCATGGTGGCGCTCGTTCAGGTTGGCGACCACCCGACCAATCTCGATGCCATTAAGACTGCAACCGTTCCAAACCTCGTGCGCAAGCGCCTTGACGCTGACCTCGCGCAGATTGCCGAATAATGCCGGCCGCAGGAGAAAGGAGCATGCAATCATTTGCAAATTCCCTGCGGGAAGCAATCGGGCAAGGCGACCTTAAGGCGTATGTCTATAGCTACCCCCCAAAACGGACATATAAAGAGCTTGAAAACGTTAGTTTGAGCAATGTGTGGGATTCAAAGTATCCATACGCCGTGGACCGCGGAATTTCCTCGCGCGCGTGAACGGTTGCTGACGTATGATGGGGCTGATGTTCAGGCGTTGGGCTGAACCGGGGCCTTCTCGGCCTCCCGCAGCCTCTTCCATTCCCAGGGGAGCAGCTCGTGCAAGCGGGAGACGGGAAGATCGGCGATGCGGGCGAACACGTCGGCAAGCCAGGCTTTTGGATCGACCTCGCTGAGGCGGCATGTGGTGATGGCGGTGAGTATGACGGCAGCGCGGTCGGCGCCGCGCTGGGAACCGGCGAAGGTCCAGTTTCGTCTGCCCAATGCAAGGCCTCTGAGCGAGCGCTCCGCGGCGTTGTTGGTGAGACAAACCCTTCCGTCTTCGAGGAACAGGGCAAATCCCTCCCAGCGCTTGAGCATGTAGTCGATCGGTTCGATGACGTCGGACGATTTGCTGAGCGTGGCGCGTTCCTTTATCAGCCACGCGTGCATGTCGTCGAACAGCGGCTTGCTCCTTTCCTGGCGCACCGCCCGCCGTTCTTCGGCGCTCAGTCCGTTGATCTGCCGCTCGATCTCGAACAGTTCGTCATAACGCCTGACGGCCTCCAGAGCGATCGGCGAGATCGGCTTGCCATTGCGCTTCTGATCCCTGGCATTCTTCTCGATATCGGCCAGTACGAAGAATTTCCGACGCGAATGGGCATGGCAGAATGCAAAGGTGATCGGCACCTTCTTCGTCCTGGCAACGATGTCCGGCTCGAACCCGTTGTAGCAATCCGTCTGCAGAATGCCGCCATACTCGGCCAGGTGCTTCTGCGGATGTTCACCACGCCGGTCACTCGACGCATAATAGATCGCCGCCGGCGCATCCGTACCCCCGAATGGCTGGTCGTCCCGGACGTAGCTCCATATTCGCCCGGTCACGCATTTGCCCTTGGCCTGGATCGGAATGGTGGTGTCGTCACCGTGAAGACGTTCGGCCGCGAAGACATGCTTCTCGATTAGGTCGTAGACCGGCATGAGGGCCGCCGTCCCAAAGCCGACCTGATCGGCCAGCGTCGAGGTCGACAGGTCTATCCCTTCGCATTTGAATCGTGTGCTCTGCCGTTCAGCGGGCTGTGCATCCCGAACTTGTCGAAGACGATCGTCGCCAGCAGATGCGGGCCAATGAAGCCGCGCGGCGTGGCATGGAATGGTGCCGGAGCCTGGCTGATCGCCTCGCAATCGCGGCAGGTAAATTTCTCGCGAACCGTCTCGATCACCTTGAAGCGGCGCGGTATCTCCTCGAGCGTCTCGTTAACATCCTCGCCCAGCTTCGACAGACGCGGCCCGCCGCAGAATGCACAGACGGTCGGAGGGTCGATGACCACGCGCTCACGCACGACATCCTCCGGCCAGGGTTTGCTTGACCGTCGCTTGCGGGTGAACGACCGCACGCTCGACGTTCTGGCGGCAGCCGCCTGGGCCGCCACCTCGTCCTCCGTCGCTGCCATCACGACTTCCTCGAGCTGCAACTCCATCTGGTCGATCAGACGCGCCGTGCGCTCCGATCTCTGGCCCTTGAGTTCGCGCTTCAGCTTTTCGATCGCCAGTTCCAGTCTGGCGATCAGCGCCTCGCTATCTGACAGCATGGCCTGCGCATTGGCAGCGTGCGCCACCGCGATGTCCCGTTCGGCGACGACCGTATCGTGCTGCGAAAGCAGCGCCAGATAGGCGCTCGCAAGGTCCGCAGGAAGATCATGATGGCTTCGACATCATGAAGCTATTCAATCAGATTCATTCAATTTATTCAATGAATTAATGCTATCCGACCCGCGTCGGACGAAAGGTTTCCTGCGGGTTGCGCCAGTCAATTCCAGACAGAAGATAACTGAGCTGCGCAGGTGAGATCGCAACCGCGCCGCCTTCCGTAGTCGGCCAGATGAACCTCCCACGGTCGAGCCTTTTTGTAAAAAGGCAGCTTCCCTGGCCGTCACTCCAGATTACCTTTATCAGTGATCCGCTGCGACCGCGAAACACAAAAAGATTGCCGTCCAGCGGCCTCAGCTTCAACACTTCCTGCACCCGCAACGCCAAAGCGGCGAACCCGCACCGCATATCCGTATGGCCCGTCGCTATCCAGACCCGCACATTCTGACCGGAGGGCAACGTGATCATCGCAGCGTCTCCAGGCCTCGCACGATCTGAACCAGGACCTCAACATCGACGCTGCCGTCCACGATCAAACGACGGCCGTTCGCCGCGACAACTTCGATCCGGCCAGCTCCTGGTGTTGAGCTTGCCGCCGCACCTGGCTCAGGAGCTACAACGGCCGGGACGAAGCCGCTGAAAGGAGCAGCAATATCGAGTTGCCACGCCCGCGCCAGGCGACGCCACTCATATAACTGCGATCGCGATATTCCATGACGTCGCGCTGTTGTCGCACACTGACCGGGCTCAGAGTAGCTTTCCGCGACAATCTGCAGCTTCATCTCTCTGCTGAAGCGCCGTCGCCGCCCAATATCGACGATCTCAAGTCGTTCCATTCCGCTCTGTCCTTATTGACGTCAATAAAGACAGTGCCTGCCATATCGGACAGCCTTACGGCAGGCGGCTCAGCTCGTACGCATACGATTCAAACGACCAGGCGCCGGTATCGTTATATATACATGTGCCATTTTGCCGATATAGGTGCACCTATTGTACGCTCTTTTTGACCACGCGGCACACGGAGGGTCTTATTCGACGTTATGTCCAAAAGATCTGCTGGCAGATACGCCTTTATGCAACATTTGCGGGGCACAGACCTGTGGCATCGCTCTATATCGGCGGCGGAACCCCGACTCTCCTGCCCATGGATCAGCTTGCCCAAATTTTCTCCTCCATTCGAAATGGCTTCCCAAATATCGACCGTTCAACCGAGCTGTGCGTGGAAGGCTCTCCCGACACTCTGTCCGGGGAACTGCTAGATTTTTTGAAGAACCAGGGCGTGAACCGGATCAGCATGGGAATCCAAACGATGGATTCCGTCGAACTGAGAGCGTCCGGACGCCCATATCCGGTTTCTGTGTCAATTTCCGCCATCGAAGCCATTCGGACGCGTTTTGATAATTTCAACCTCGACTTGATCTACGGTCTCTTCCGTCAAACACAGGAAAGTTGGAAACGCTCGCTGGAGCGGGTTTTGTCCTTTCGGCCAACAACCGTTTCGCTCTACCCGGCGGTCACCCGGCCACTCACTGCTGTGCAAAAGCAGCAGCGATCGCAACCTGGGGAATATGTGGAAGACCATGTCAAATATGCGATCTACGACAGCAATGTCGATTTTATGCAGGATAATGCGTATCGGCAGGAATCCTTCACCCGTTTTACCTGTCTTCCCGAAGGCACCAGCGCCTACAGCCAGGAAACGTCTGACTTTCTCGGCATTCCGACGATAGGCATAGGAGCAGGCGCGCGAAGTTATAACGGGAAATACCACTACAGCCTCGACTATGCTGTCGCGCTGAAGAACGTCGGCAAAGTCATAGACGATCACGTAAACCTCGAACTCACTGGCCGGAATTTGCTGAAATATGGAGTGATACTAGACGAATCCGAAGAACGTTTGAGATATTTTCTACTCAATCTTACCCTCAACCAGCTTTCAGAATCGGATTATTCACGGCGCTTCAAACGGCATCTCCGAGCCGATTTTTTGGAAGTGATAGATGCTCTGGAAGTCGAAGGCTGCATCGATTTGCGGTCCGATGGGGCCATCCGCCTGACCCGGAAAGGTTACAAATACAGCAAACTGATAGCCCATCACCTCTTCTCGGACCATGTGAAGATCCGTGAAGAAAGGTACGTCCCGAAATGAATGACAGTGAGCGGTTTTGGGAACGAGGTTATTCGGATCCCAACGTCTGGACAATGGGCGGGCCAAGCATCGAAGTCTATGAGGTAGAACAGCAACTGCCAAGAAACGCAACGGTCGTCGACCTAGGGTGCGGCGAAGGCAGGAACGCTCTCTTCCTTGCGTTCAGGGGGCACACGGTGACCGCATTGGAATCGTCATCGAGCGCGGTCAGAAAGCTGAGATCGGTTACCGCCAAGCATTCGTTGAATATCAATGTGATCGAAGGGAGAATTGAGGATTTCGTGCCTGATCAGAGGTACGACCTGGCTCTCGCGCACTCTTCGTTGCATTTTGTGAGCAAGGATGTGTGGGTTCCGTTGGTCAATGAGTTGAGACAACGGACCAACGAGGGCGGATTTCACAATTTTACAACAATCATCGGGACTTCCCGGTATCCCGTTCCGTACGAGTGCCGGCACTCCAATTCATTCGATCGGGGCGATCTTGAATCATTATATGCAGATTGGCAGGTACTACGCTCTGATTTCTATGCAAAATGGGATTCCCATCCCGGGATTGCGACGCATGTCCACGCAGTAGAAAAATTTGTGTCCAGAAAGGCAGTGCCCGACGGCCCTTTGCCATTCACCAAAGTCGACCTGTCGAACAGCGACGAGCTGTCTTGCGACTTGTTCGAAAAGATCCCGCTCGGGATGCATGTTGCGGACGTCAGCCTGTTATGCGTCCGACCGACGACGGTCAATCGGATCGAAATGCCCGGAGTGAACCTTACCTCGCCGACGGAACTGACACGCGGCTATGCTGTTGAAGAGTGGTTCTTTGGCAAGCATGCGCTTCAGTTCACGCAAGGCGTGCTGACGGCCAAGTACGAGTACTTTACGCAGCCGATCTCGTTGCAAACGGTCCCGGGGACGTCAAACGGGTTTGAGGCAGGAGCCCATCTCGGCTCGCAAAACACAAAATGAAACCAGGGCATATGAGGACTGCTGAGAGCATGGGGGCAGAGCTGGTGGAAAAGAGACCGCGCAAGAAGCCGCCAATCCAGCACGGTTGGCGGCATGGATAGTCGAATTCTCGTACTCACTATTGCTGTGTTTATCACAGGACTGGCCGAGAACGTTTTCATCGGGGTGCTGCCGGATATGGCCGGCAGCCTTGGAGTAAGCGAGTCCGAAGCAAGTAGCGTCATTTCAGTTTTCTCGATCACCTATGCCTTCTTCGCGCCGATCGCTGCACTGATTTCCTATCGTTTCGATCCAACCGACGCTCGTCGCAGCGATATCGATCTTTGCAGGAAGCAATGTGGCGGTCGTGATCGGTGGATCGGGGCTGCTCGTGATAAGCGCCCAAGGATCATCACGGCAATGGCTTGCGCGCAGATATCGGTGTGCGCCGTCGGTTCTGCAGTTCAGATCGTCTCGGAAAGAGACCGAGCTCGTGCCATAGCCGCCGTGTACCTTGGAATAGGCGGCTCACTTTTTTTGGGGGTGCCTCTGGGCATTTGGATTACACATCTGGGTGGTTGGCGCGCCGTAGGCCTTGCGATGATCGGGCTATCTGTCGTCACTATATGGCTTGTAATCGTCCGACTACCGAATGTCCGGTCGAGGAGCAAGCGCTCGCTTTTTGGCAAATTGTATCTAGGGTGTGGTGACAAATTAACGTTTTGGATTCCATCTGAGGCTCAAATCAGATTCAACGCTAGCTTTTGGAGGTTAGCGATGGATGGCGAGACACTTCGAGACGATCAGTGGGAGCGGCTGAAACCGTTTGTACCGGGTGGCCGTAAGGGCCGGCGTGGTCCTCGTAGCGACGGTCGCCGATTCTTCGATGCGGTGTTGTGGCTTGCCCGCTCTGGTGCACGCTGGCGCGATCTACCCGAAGATCGTTTCGGTCCTTATCAGACTGTCAAGCGGCGCTACTATCGCTGGATCGAACAGGGCGTATTCGACCAGATCTTTGATACTGTGGCTGCCGATCCGGACATGGAATGGCTGTCCATCGACGCCACAGTCATCCGGGCGCAGGCACAGGCCGCTGGTGGACGTCGAAAAAGGGGGGAGCGCAAACCCAGGCTCTCGGCCGTTCCCGAGGCGGATTTGGGAGCAAAATCCATGCTGTAGTCGATGCGCTGGGATTGCCGGTTCGCTTCCGACTCGGTCCCGGACAACAAAACGACATGGCACCCGCCTGCGACCTCATTCGAGGGCTGCCAGCCAAGCAGGTGCTTGCGGATCGTGCCTACGACGCCGACAGCCTGCATGACATCATCCTCGACCATGGCGGCGAACCGGTCATTCCACCTCGCCGTCACCGCAAGCATCAGCATGCTTACGATCGCCTCGCCTACAAGCAACGATGGGGTATCGAGAGCTTCTTTTCCAAGCTCAAACAATGGCGGCGCATCGCAACACGCTACGACAAGCTCGCCGCCCACTTCCTCGGCTTCATCAAGCTTGCAAGCATCATGCTATGGATCAAATAGTTAAATCGTCACCACAGCCTAGCTCATTTCCGAGATCGCAATCAGATGATGGCGCAGTGTGTTTCCATTTTGTTCATTGCAGGTCATTTCACCCTCTTCAGTTATTTGACCTCTTACGCCGCAAGCAAGGGGTTCTTCGGGCCACATTGGGAGGCCTTTCTTTACGCGGTTTTCGGGTCGTCGGGCATGGCGGGCGGCATGCTTGCCGGTATTCTCTCTGACGTCGCAGGTCGTCGGCTCGCGCTGGTCGCCAGCCCTGCAATCTATCTCGTCACAACGTTGCTGTTATGCATGTCAGAAAGCAGCATCTTTTTTTTCGCGAGCCTGTCAATGTGGGGATGCGCGAGCTGGTCGATCTCGCCGATCGTCCAAAGCTATATTGCGGATCTCGGCCGAAGCCCGAGCGACATTATCATCGGTGCGAATGTCACCGCAATGCACATAGGCGTTGCCGGCGGCGCCGTAGTCGGCGGCAAGCTTATTGCAAATTATGACGTGTCGGTGCTGCCGATCGGGGCAGCCGGCCTGGCTGCGATAGCTTTGGCCACGGCCATCTTATCGGTCAGAAGCTCGCATTGATGGTGCGCTGCGGCAGGTGATCGCGTCCACCTGCTCGATGTGGTTCTTACGAGCGTTCGTGGAGCCATTGCGCCGAATCTCAGCACTGCGCCTCCATCGAGCAGGACGGAAAACTTCGTAGTTGCTTAAAATTCCGCATCGCAGCATCCCGTTGAGGACCTACTACCAACTTTAATCGATGCCTGCTCCGGCAATTGCGGTCTCGCGGACGTCCACCGGGCTTTTCCGGGCAGATATGGCGACAAGCCGTGATCAAGGACTGAGCACACCCATATTATTACAATATAGAATAACGCGATCGACGCCTTGGCATCCTCTTTGCTTATCACACTTCCATCTCGCAGTTGCGAAATGATTTCCGCCGAGGCAGGCGCGCGCCCTGCTTCCATCCACCCCCACAATGAGGACTTGCTATGGGTGATCTACTAAAAGGAATCTCGAATTTCCGCGGTGCCGTGTTCCCGAACTACCAGGCACTTTACCGCAAGCTTGCGCAAGAGGGACAGCAGCCGCACGCCTTGATGATTTCGTGCGCCGACAGTCGAGTCCTGCCAGAAACCATCACGCAATCAGGACCAGGCGAGCTGTTCGTATGCCGCAATGCCGGAAATATCGTTCCACCATTTTCCACCGCAAACGGTGGCGTTTCGTCCGCAATAGAATATGCCGTCGTAGCTCTCGCGGTTCGAGACATCATCGTTTGTGGCCATTCCGATTGTGGCGCGATGAAAGGCCTCTGCCGTCCCGAATTGCTAAAATCCATGCCGAACGTCGCCGCTTGGCTGAAGCATGGTTGCGCTGCGCATTCGATCGTTTGCCAAGCCTATCCGGCCGACCTTTCCGAACGTCAGAAGGTCCGCGCTATCGCCATGGAGAACGTCATTGTTCAGCTTGACCACCTGCGCACACATCCGTCCGTCGCAGCCAAACTTGCGACCAATGACATAACGCTGCACGGGTGGTTTTTCGATATCGAAACCGGCGAGGTGGAGGTTTACGACGGGTCGGCCGCTCGCTTCACAAAGATACGCGAGGACGGGCCGTTACCGGTTGCCGTTACCGGTCGTGATCGGCCGCAAGTCGCAGCCGCAGTTGCAGCGGAGTAGGGCCATGACCAATAACAACTTCGCTTTTTCGCGCGATTTCTCCTCGTCGCTTGTCGTCTTTTTCGTTGCTATCCCGCTTTGCCTTGGAATTGCAGTTGCCTCGGGCGTGCCTGTTGCCATGGGCCTTATATCAGGCATCGTCGGCGGGATTGTGGTGGGCTTGCTGGCGGGTTCGCCCCTGCAAGTGTCAGGCCCTGCCGCTGGTCTGGCGGTCGTTGTCTTCGGCTTTGTCGAACAATATGGAGTGGCCATGCTCGGGCCGGTCCTGATCGTTGCCGGGCTTTTGCAGATCCTTGCCGCGTTCCTGAAGATCGGTTCATGGTTTCGGGCAATCTCGCCCGCTGTCGTTCACGGTATGCTGGCCGGTATCGGCATTCTGATCATCCTCGGACAAATACACGTTCTGATGGGGGCTAAACCGGCTGCGGGTGGCATTGAAAACGTCGTGGCGATGGAGCGAACATTCGGACATCTTTGGGGGGCCGGTTTGACGAGCGAATCCGTCGACCTGCTTGTAGGGCTGATTTCCTTGCTCGCGATGATCGGCTGGGAAAAATTCAGGCCGAACCGGCTGAGGCTGGTCCCGGGTGCGCTGGTAGGCGTTGCCACCGGAACCACATTAACGGCTGCAATGCGGCTACCGATTGCCAGGGTCGAGGTTCCTGCATCTCTAGCAAACAGCATTTCATTGCCGACAGTGGAAAGTTTCGCGAATATGGCTCAGCCTGGAATCGTCATCACAACGCTCGTAATTGCGGTCATCGCCAGTGCGGAATCATTGCTGTCGTCTGCGGCTGTCGACCGGATGCATGACGGCGCCAGCACACGCTTCAACAAGGAGCTTTTCGCACAAGGTATTGGCAATGGGTTCTGCGGACTGCTCGGTGGTCTACCGATCACTGGTGTTATCGTACGCTCCTCGGCAAATATCCAAGCCGGGGCGCAGACACGGGCATCGGCCGTCCTGCATGGCGTCTGGATTCTTGGGCTTACGGTATTGCTGCCGCAATTGCTTTCCACGGTGCCGCTGACGGCGCTCGCCGCAATACTGCTCGTGACGGGTTGGCGGCTGATCAGCCTTCATCACGTGCGCGATCTCTTCGATCATCATGGTTGGGTGCCCGTGGGCATCTGGGTTGCGACCGTTGCCATGGTCGTCTTGCAGGACTTGCTCGTGGGCGTGGCTCTAGGTTTGACGCTCTCGATTTTCGAGGTCCTTCCTTATCTACGGCGCAAGCTTGCTATCGATCGAATGGAAGATGCTGAGACGGTTCATCTGACGCTTGGAGGCGTTGCGACTTGCAGGGATGTTCCCGCGCTCCTTAATACTTTGGAATCGCTTCCAGCTGGTTGCACGGTCCGGATCGCCAGCAGCGATTTGCACTATGTCGACCATACCTGCGCAGAGACCTTACGCGATTGGCTTAAGCGGCAGAAGAAAGTGGGGCGCACGGTTGATATTCAGCATCCACCCGCAGGCCGTCATCCGCGGTTGGTGCCGATCTTCAAGCGATTGACCGCCGAGACCGCGGAACCGACAGGATAAGTCGCAGGGGACTGCCGAGCAGCGGATGGGCGAAGACATTCTCGGCCATCCGGACTTTATGCCTTTAATCAACCGCCACGCAAATTATGATTTAAAGAAGCTTGCCTGTTTCTCCTGAGATTTTTGGTGCGTCCGCGCTGCCCGGCTTAAAAGGAGCGACCGTCGCATCTGGATTTGAAAACGCGCGCTGCACTTCGCATTGCTTAGGCCGGCTTGTCGTCCGTTTGCAGAGCGACGCTTCCTGCGTTTCTGGGCGCGATAGCGAAGGAAGAGCTTCGCTGCTTGATTGGCGGCCGGCCGTGTCGGGTTTCTGACAATCCGTGGTTCTTCCTACAAACTCGCCATTCGAACCGGAAACGCTATGTCGGATCCATCTGCCACTTTCTTGAGTTACAGGGATCAAGCAGGTCTTCGGAAAAGGCGACCAGGCAGAGAAACTGAGCGCCAGCGGGGCGCACCGACGCCTTGCTGCATCTTATCCGACGGAAAATCTTCGTCATATTCGATCGAGACCATTTCCACCCTCGACGGATAATCGTGAGCGTCGTGCCTTTTTGACTACCACATAGGCGATTGCGAGCAATACGAACCACAGCGGCGTAACCTTCAAGGCGATAGCCGTGTCCGGCTTCTGCGCCAAGGCCCACAGGATGAAGATGAAGAAACCGAAGACCATTGCGACAGCCGCACGTCCGCCGGGCAGTTTGAAGCTGGATTTTTCGTGCAAGTCCGGCCGCTTGCGGCGATATTGCAGGTAAGATGCAAGGATGATCGACCAAATAAAGATGATAAGCACCGCAGAAACCGCCGTGACGATCGTGAAAGCCTCGATAATATTATCACCGGAGTAAAGCAGTCCGATGCCCGCCAGCAGAAAGACGCACGAGAAGAACAGTGCATTTACCGGCACTTTCCTTCGGTTCAACTTGCCGAACAGGCTCGGGGCCAGCCGGAGGGTCGCAAGTCCGTAGACCATGCGCGATGTTGAATATATGCCTGAGTTGGCACTTGATGTCGCCGAGGTCAATACGACGAAATTCACCACATGGGCGGCAATACCAAGTCCAGCAAGCGAAAACATAGCGACAAACGGGCTCGAATTCGGATCGACTTCATTCCATGGGATGACCGTAAGGATGACGAACAGGGCACCGAGATAGAAGAGTGCCACGCGCACCGGAATCGAGTTGATTGCCTTTGGCAGGTTGCGGGCCGAGTCTTTGGTCTCTGCGGCGGTCATTCCAACGAGTTCGACACCTGCAAAGGCAAACACAGCAATTTGGAAACCGGCAACGAAACCGTGGAAACCATTCGGAAAGAAGCCGCCATGCAGCCACAGATGCGAGACCGATGCCGTGCTTCCATTGGGCAGTGTGAAGCCTTTGGAAAGCATGTAAACACCGGCAAGGATGAGTGACACGATAGTGACAATCTTGATGAGCGCAAACCAGAATTCGATTTCACCGAAATTGCGCACCGTCGGCAGGTTGAGGGCGAGAAGCGTGAATATCAGACCAAGCGCTGGGACCCAGAGCGCAATGTCTGGGAGCCAAAATGACACGTAGCTGGAAACGGCGACAACGTCGGCCACCCCGGTCACAATCCAGGAAAGCCAGTAGGTCCAGCCGCTGAAAAACTGCGCCCAGGGCCCGAGATAGTCCCCGGCGAAATCCGCAAACGAACGATATTCCAAACTGGATAGCAGGATTTCTCCGAGCGCACGCATGACAAAGAAAAGCATGAAGCCAATGATCGCGTAGACGAGCAAGATCGAAGGCCCGGCGAGCGAAATGGTCTTTCCGGATCCCATGAAAAGACCGGTGCCAATTGCGCCTCCGATGGCTATAAGCTGGAGATGCCGGTTGGAAAGGTGACGTGCAAGATGATCATCCTCTTTTCGATGCGAATCTACGGAGTTCCGTGGTGCTATATTCATTGAGTACCTCTCGTCGTTTATGATCGACGGGCTGATGATCGGCCAAAGCTCACGGGCGCCAGCAGACAACATCATCCAAGTCAGATAGCCACTGGCACAGCTCGCGCCAGACGACTAAAATCCGACATTCAGCACGGCATCATTGACAGGCAAGGCGAGGAAAACGCCTGGTCTATACCCGCTTGAATGCCACAACGGCATTCGTGCCGCCCATGGCGAAGGCGTTGCTCAGTGCTACGTGCAATTTCCGCTCGCGCGGCACATTGGGAGTAAAATCGAGATCGCAAGCAGGATCCGGCTCGCGGTAGTTGGCGGTCGGCGGCACGACGCCTTCGCGCAGAGCCATCACACAGGCGATCATCTCGAGCGCGCTCGACGCACCGAGGCAATGCGCGTGCACGGATTTGGTTGAGGAGACGGACATCGAGTTGGCATGATGTCGGAAGACACGTTTGATCGCTGCTGTTTCGATCTGATCGTTGGCTCTGGTACCAGTGCCATGCGCATTTAGATAATCCACGTCCTCAGCATTCAGCTCAGCATCAGAAAGGCAGGCGCGCATCGCGGCCACCGGCCCTTCGACGGCAGGTGCAACGATGTCGAATGCGTCGGCGGAAAGACCAGCGCCGGCGATTTCGGCAAGTATCGTCGCACCCCGCCGTGCCGCATGCTGATAGCTTTCCAATACCGCCATTGCCGCGCCCTCGCCTAATACCACGCCTTTTCTGTCGGCGGAGAAGGGTCGGCAGGTATCGGGCGCGAGTATGCGCAGCGCTTCCCAAGACTTCAGCACGCCCCACACAAGCGGGGCTTCGCTGCCGCCGGCCAGCATCACGTCGGCGCGGCCGAGCCTGATCTGATCCACTGCCGAGGCGATGGCATGGTTGGCCGAGGCACAGGCGGATGTGACGCCGAAAACCGGACCGCGCAAGCCAAGGCTCATGCTGACCTGAGCGGCGGCAGCACTCGGCATAACCTTGGGTGCAGTAAGGATGGCAGCCCGCCGAGCGCCATCTAAAAGAAGAGCGCGATAGTTTCCTTCGATCGCTTCCCAGCCGCACACGCCAACACCCACCATCGCACCGATGCGATAGGTGTTTCCTTCGTCAATGGAGAGTTCGGCATGTCTTGCAGCTTCGCGTGCGGCAATCACGGCAAGCAAGCTGAAGCGGTCCATTGAATTGGTTTGCTTGGAATTTAGGCCATGCTCCGGTAGCGCCTTGATCTCGGCGCCGATCATGCCCTTCAACTCGTGAAGGTCTGAATTGGCGATTGGGCCGATAGCGGAACGTCCTTCGCGCATTGCTTCCCAGATGGAGGTGTGGTTGGTTCCCAGTCCGCATAGGCCGCCCATTCCAGTGATAACGACGCGCCTGTCCATTCAAGCCTCCCTTACTCTCAAAGCGCGGACGGCTTCAATGAGATCACCGACAGTTTTAAGATTTGCCCAGGCGTCTGCGGTGTTAAACTCGATGCCGATGTCATAGGCTTGCTCCAGATCCCAGAGGATATCCGCCAGTCCTATCGAATCGATACCGAGCGAGGTCAGCTCGGTCTCAGTCGTTATTTCGGCGTCGCTCAAGGAGGGATCTCTGTCGGTGCCATACGCAGCAGCGTTTTTCTTGATCATGGCGATGACGTTATCTGCGATTTGATCTGCCATATTGTCTCCTCTCGATTTTTCCTACGACGCACAGGTGGCACCAGGAACGTGTCCCCTCCCTCGAAATGGAAGGATTTCATTGGCCAAAAATGCTCTAGCGAGCGGCCCTGATCAGCCTCTCAGCAAGATTTGTCTGGCGAGCAATGATCTCAGATCCTTCATAGGAAAGGTGACCACTATCTCGGTAAAGGAATTTGCCGTCGATCTCGGTTTTGCATTTTGTGCCGTCGCAGAGAAAGTCGTGGTAGGAAACGACTTCTACGTCGGCCTTTAGCGCTGCTTCGTTTAACAGCTCCAGGGTGCGGGCGCGTCTGCGGCGATATTCACTCACATCTATTTTGCAGTCGCTGTAGCGCCCAAGCATAATGCTCCCCCTCGCCTTCCGCTCCAGGCAATCGCCGATGTCGAAGTTTCCGACTGGCGGAGGAGCAACCACAACGACGCGCTTGCCCGTTGCCCGAACGGCTTCGACGAGAGCCTTGATCCCTTCAACGGCTGCATAGAGCGAGAGCTCGCCCTCAGTGAAAGTCTCACCATTTCTCTTGAGCAGGATAAATTCACCCGATACAGGCGTGTCGAAAGGGCTTGAAATAACAACTGTGCTTATCTCCGGTCGGTTTTTCAAAATGGCCAAAACGCGGTCGTTGAAGGCAATGCAATCCTGGGCAAAGGCAAGGGAAAAGGGTGACGCTAATTCCCTCGAGACAGCAGCAACGCCAATGGCGGGGAGACACCCGCTCATCGTGAGCTGGGCAAGGCCGCCTTCGCCAACTGTTTTGGCCAGGCCCGGAACAAGTGCCATTGCAAAAGAATCGCCCCAGACCAATAGCTCGGGCCTGCTTGCCGTCTGGCAGCTCTTGGGGATTTCCTGGGGAGGCGATCCCAGGCTGAAATCACATGCTCTTCCCAGGCCGTAGTTGATCCGCCGGATGGTGGCGAAATCAGACTTGCTCTCGGTCGCGGCAATGGCAAGGGAGGGCGAGGAGGCGAGTAGAACCGACGTTGCAGCCAATCCCGAGACCAGCCGGACGCGCGACATGGCGTATCCGCGTCGGAATGGCTCCTCCACGAACCTGGAAAGCGCCCAGCTCCCAACCATTGAAAAAGCAACGGCCGCATAGATCGCAAGCGCTGGAGGTTCCGCCAACCACACAGCTCTCACATAGACGAGCACGGGCCAATGGATGAGATAAAGCGAGTAAGAGAGGTCACCGATCCTCCTCATGCCACGCACGACCGCGTTGTCCCAGTTAGGCGCGCGTAGGAGAGCGAGAGTGGCCAAGCAAACCAAAGCGGCATTGACGACAGGATGAGCAAAACCCATTGGGGCAAGGAGGAGAAGCGCGAGTGCTGGGAAACGTAACTTCGCAAGCGCGGCAGACACCAAGGGCCTGATGGGAAGCAAAGCCCCGAGTGAACCCATGGCCATTTCCCAAGATCGGGTCGGCAGAAGATAAAAGACAGCCGAGGGGTTCCAGGTGACCAGACAAACACACAGGGTCAGGCTGGCGACAAGGAGCATGGCAATTCCAACGAGCCACCATCTCCTAGGAACCGAAACCAAGAAGAGAGGCAGCAGCAGGTAATATTGTTCTTCGATCGAGAGCGACCAAAAATGCAGGAGGGGCATCCGTTCGGCGACAGGGCCGAAATAGTCCGCCTGCAACCAAAGAACGATGTTGGCGGAAAATGTGAGGGCCCCTATCACCTGATTGCGGAACTCCCGCAGCCCCACGTCCGACAGAAAAAGAGGCGCAGCGATCGTCGTAAGCGCAATAACGACGTAGGCGGCCGGCAACAGACGCTTCGCACGTCTATAGTAGAATTCCAAGAAGCTGAACCGCGACTGCTCCAGTTGCCTACTGATCAGATCGGTGATCAGAAAGCCCGAAATTACGAAAAAAACATCAACGCCAAGATAACCAGCTGCGAACGGCCCAATATGGGCATGATAGAGAACAACCAGCAAAACAGCGAGCCCTCGTAGGGCTTGGATATCGGCTCGAAATTCTCGCGGCATCGGTAGGACCTGATGTAATTCTCAATTGATGGGATTGACCGATGACTTGGCCGAAAGGTGACTGTTTAGTAGGCTGCCCAAGCAAGCCAGCGCTGGATCGGTTCTGACTTCATGAGCGCGCTGCGGCCCTAGGTGCACTCGACATATACGGCGCATTGGCAGGCCAGGTGCGTCATAGCTCCGGTCCATTGCGATCGATCATCGAGCCAGCAGGCCAATCGGACATTGATCGTCCAATCGGCAGAACGACGACAAGTGCGTCATCGATGCGTGTGGGCGGCTTATCGAGACGCGGCTCTTGTAAGGTGGACCGCACGCGAACGTCCGAAAAAACCGTCACAGGACCGTAACGGCCGAACCTCTCGATATGCCTTTGCAACTCTGGCCGAACCGTGCCGAAAGCAAACGGAACGGCGAGATCCTGAAGGGTTGGAAGCATGGCTCGGATTGAATGGCTCATTCCGAGTCTTTCGCGATCGGTGCGTATCCCGTACAATCCCAACTCAGCTACCGGCAGGTCAATTCCATCAACTTTAATGAAGCGACGTAGCAGTCCCAGATGAGCGGCGATCCCGTGAGCGTCATAACCGATGAGGCGAAGCTCGGGTCTTGCTCCGGCCCAGCTTTGACTGCCCTCGAATGGTTTTGCATTAAAGGCCCCGGTTGGCCCGTAGGTCGTTCGAAAGAAGTTGGCGAGTTCCACATGATCGGCGAGTTCCAGCTCGCTTTCCCAGCATAGTCTCCACCGCATTTGAGAGCACATGCAAAAATCTCCTCTTCCGAGTGTTTTTTAAAAGCAGCTATGCGATGAAAGTCACCGGGTTGAGGACGCCTAAAAGGCATTCGTCTGCCGCCGACTGTAGCCCTCATGCCTATAGGATCGCTCGTGGCGCTGGGTTCCTGACTGTGGGGCTTTGCAACCAAATACCTGTCCATTCGCGAACCGCTTGCGACAGCCATCAATGTATTTGATAGCGATCAAGCGATGTTCCTTTAATGGATCATAGCGCACAATTCGTAAAATCGATTATTTGGATGCGGTGCATCCAAGCGATGAATGGGTTGCATCCCATAAGCGCGACTCTTAAACTCTTGTTGAACTCAATGCGCCAGGACTGGAAGTCGCTTGCATTGTGAACATGAGAAAAATCGCTCGCACTTAATTCGAATCATCATAGTGCTGGATGGCGATTGGTCAGCAGTGCTGGCCATTTCGGGAATGGACGCGTAAAGCGCTCTTGCATAAATGGACGGGACGAAGAATGGAAGAAAGCATCAGGATCGACAACCGGGGTGACTTTGGCATCTGGGCTATTGAGGTTGCCAAGCAGATTGTCGGTGAACAGGGTTTTGATCTGGCCAAGGCCGCGCGTGATGGAACCGAAGATGCAGTCCGCGAAACAGGTAATGCTCTTGGACAGGCTATCACCAACGCGCTCATGCAAGTCTATGACGGCCTCCTTGAAGGCGCGCCAGACTAGGCCCTCGCAACATCAGCAATTCGCTCCGGAATGCCTCGCGCGGGCACAGCCTGCCGTTACGAGTCATCTTCAGCAACGCTGATTGAGAACGTCGTCGGCTTGGTTTTCTTGTCCCCGGACGAGCTTCACTCGGCAGTGCAAGACGGCCTGGCAATGCGATCGCAAATCGAAAGCGGAAGGCTAGCGGCGCACGCTATGGATCCACTCCGGTGTTCGCCGGCTGCGGCGTGATTGATTACCATCGACATCGATGGGTCGGCCAGGGGAATCGTCCCCGGGATCCCTGTTCATCATTACGCTCGATCGACCAGGTTGCCCTGTCATTACCACGTGGCAAGCAATGACAGGGCGGGTGCGCTGACGCGGATGGCATTGATGCGCCAGCGACAGGGCGCCCGGTCTATATCAGACAATCGGCGCGGGAGGAATCCCATTGGCAAAAAATGAAGATGGTCATAGCGGAACCTTGCAATGGTCCGAATGACACGGGAGAGCGAGGCAGGTGGGGAAACTGACGGACGCAGCCCGACCAGCCGCCCACGCGCATCTAATCATTTATCGCGCGAGAGATCATCTCTGTGAGATTGAGTTGCCCACTAAAGTTTTTTGTTGCCGGCGCGAGCGCGGCTGCATACCCCTGATGCGCTTTCTCGTATGAGAAGGGCTTTCACCGTAATTTGCCTTGTACATCGCCGAGAACCGCCCGAAGTGAAGAAATCCCCATTTCACGCAAATTTCTCTCGTTGTGTGCCCATTCTCAGGATCAAGTAAATCCACCCGCGCCGCCCGCAGGCGAAGCATCGCCAAATAAGCGGCCGGCGTGGTCTCCCGGAAGGCACGGAACCCGAGTTGCAATGCGCGTGTCGAGACGCCAGCGGCTTTGGCGACCATCGGAATTCTGATCGGCTGGCCGATATTGGATTCCATATATTCAATCGCGCGCCGGACATGCCTCGGGGCAATCATGTAGGGCTTCCTGTCGAGCAGGTGCGAAAGCTTGTGAGGGACAAAGCGTATTATCAGGTCGGCCAAAGCTTGCGTGATATGCGCCATTGCAATTGGGGATCGAACCGAGGGATCGCGCAACCCACGAATGACGGTCTCAGCGAGAGAGCCGATCATCTGACCCGTCGACGTCGACATTTCCAATTCCGGAAGAAGGCCTAATGATCCACTGAATGGCGTCTCGAAGGTTTGATCGAGCGTCTGCAGAATAACATTCCAGTCGAGCAAAAGTTCGTCAATGATGTTCGATCGGCCGAACATCGTGACGCTCTCTGGCTCAAGATTGTTGTATAAGAGCAACTTACCATGTCGAGCGGTGGCTTCGCGCGGGCCGTAGGTCACTCCCATGCCGCCGCTACGCGGTAGCACAATCGACAAATGCTCCACTGCGTTGATGGTAGGCTCAATCTGAAACTCGAACTCGTGTTGATGAAAACCCTTGATCACGGTGGCACAGTCGCAGGTGGAAAAATCAAGACTCCATTGGAAGTCATCGACGGGGCTGACAAGCTCGGCTTTATACTCGCCAAAGGCGGTACCGAGTGTTTCGATCATGCCATCAAATGACGATCCATCACGCCTAAATGTCAAATGTGGGTTACTGCTTTGCGACATCCGATACGCCTGTTCGTGATTACAATTTGGATACTGCATTCTTCGAGCGCTAATTTCCGGTTAGTCACCGCGGAAATGAACCCCGGCTCATACGCCCGTGAGGCCTTAGGGAAGTCCGTCCGCGGTTCGTCGTCATAAAAGACCGATCCGCTCGGCAATCTTGTGGAGGCTCAAGTTCATTTCCGTCTCCTAAGTGTCACCTTCGCGACACATGGAAGGGCTTGCTATGCGGTACGCCTCCTGCAGAATTATCTCACGCATCCAGGTGCTCGCCGGATCGTTTTCATGGGAGGCTGGCCACTGGATGCCCTCGGTGAACGCTGGAAGAGGTATTGGACTTTCCACAATCCGCAAGGGCATAGATGGTGCGAGATGCTTCACCAGTCGCAGAGGCATAATCGCGAGTCTGTCGGTGCCCAACAGCGCTGCCGGCACCATCCCAAAGCTCTGAACGGCGACTTCGATACGCCTTTTGACACCTCGTTCCGATAGATAAAAATCCTCAAGCGATTGCTGTTGGCCAACCCCAGACTTAGCCGTGACGTGGCCCATCGACATATAGTCTCTGACTGTAAGATGCCGAGATAGCTTCGTATTCGTCGTACAGCCAACAGACACGAACTTTTCGTCGAACAGCTTCGCTCTCGGATGTGCGCTTGACATGAACAATTCCGGAAGAATCAGAAAATCTGCTTTGCCCCGCCGCAGAAGCTGGTCCGGGTTATCTGGGAGCGGAATCAACTCGAAACTGACTGCGGGAGCTTCCCGTGCCAGCCGCTTTATGATTTTCCGGAAGAACACGGTCGTCATGAAATCACAAAGCGCAATCGTGAAGTGTCGCTCCGGTTCGTCCAGTGCGAAGCTGCCGGCAGAAATAACGTTGAGTTGAATGTGCTGGAGTATCTCTCGAACCGCGGAGGCGAGGCTTTCCGCACGTGGCGTCAGAATAAGTTTTCGGTTCTGCATCGTAAACAGGTCATCGCCGAAATAGTCGCGCAGCCGGCGGACGGCGGCACTCATCGCAGGCTGACTGAGATTGATGCTGCACGCCGCTGCTGAAACGTTACGCTCAGTCGTCAAAGCGTCCAATGCGACGAGAAGATTAAGGTCAAGACCCTTGAAACGCATACCGATTTAGCCTCAGAATTATCGTGAGGGTTGAAAAGAACAGTGGTGTTCCGATGTTTGCGGGGCAGATCTGACGTCGTGAAGTTGCAAAGCAAGATCAACCAGCATCGCAAAGACCATTGGATGCGTAATCCGGATATCTTGGGATTGAATCGACTAGTTTTGATTGTAGGCAACCTGACATTTTGGACATTATGACCTGCCGCCTGCCGTTGCGCGCTTCACAGTCTTCAGGCGTTGATTTTGGTTCCATCCGGCCGTTGCCCTTAGGCACATTGATGATGTCGCAAATGGTTTCAACATCCAACTGGACGCGTGTCAGATGCTCGACAGTGACGGTACCGAACTCACACATCGTTAATCCCGAAAGGCGAACTTGCCTAGAACGCGGCTTTGAACGAGCTAGTGGAAAGGTATGTCGACACCGTGCTTCAAAAGGTATACAGGCGCGCCGTGCCTCATAACATGCGACGTCTTGCCCGGTCAGCTTCAGCGTTCGTACCGGCAAAATCGCGCAGCAACAGGACGCGCTCGGGCGGCCGGTCGCTAAATTGTCAGTTCATTAAAAAAATGAATTGGCTTGCTCCTCCCGTAACCGCCCGATTGTGGCCGCCTGTCGGAGATCGGCTTACTTGTTTATGACCCGTCTATAACGACGTCGTTAGCGACGTGCTTTAGGCGAGACCTGCGATGCGCGTGGAAATTCTCGGCGATGAACGTCGCCGACGTTGGAGTGATGAGAGCAAGCTGGAGGTCGTGCTGTCGGTAGGCGTCGACGGCGCGTCGGTGACAGAGGTGGCGCGCCGGTATTCGGTCACGCGGCAGCAGGTTTACACCTGGCGGCGTGAATTGCGGAAGAAGGGCCTGCTGTCGCCGCCGTCGACGACGGTGTTTCTGCCGCTGGACATGCCGCCGGCAGGGGACAGCAAAGAGGCTCGGGCTTTTGATGGCATGCAGGTTTTGCCTGCAATGATGGAATTGCAACTGCGCTGCGGACGAAGCCTTCGCTTCAGTGGCGATGTTGATGTGGTTGCACTGAAGCGCCTGATCCGGGCAATCGAGGCGGCATGATCGGGCCTGGGACAGGTGTTCGGGTTTATATCGCCTGCGGTGTCACGGACATGCGCAAGGGGATAGAGGGGCTGGCTGCTCTTGCCCAGGATGTGCTGCGCCAGAAGCCGACGGGAGGTGCGGTCTTCGCGTTTCGGGGCAAGCGGGGCGACCGTTTGAAGCTATTGTATTTTGACGGCCAGGGGTTCTGCCTTTATTACAAAATCTTGCAGAAAGGGCGGTTTCCATGGCCCTTGGCAGCAGATGGAGCAGCCCGGTTGACGTCTGCTCAACTGGCAATGCTGTGGGAAGGGATTGATTGGCGACGGCCCGACTGGGGCGTTCCTCCGGCCCGTGTCGGTTGACTTTATCTCACTGAATTTGCGTGTTTTTATGGATATTGACCCTGACCTGTGGTAGTCAGGTTCATGTCAAACGCGAGCCAAAATCTTCCCGATGATCCGGCCTTCCTGAAGGCGATGATCGCCTCGCTTGAGGCGAAGAACGCGAAGATGTCTGCGACCTTGCAGGCGCATGATCAGTTGATCCAGTCCCTGCGGCTGCGCATCGCCAGGCTGAAGAAACATGGCTTCGGCAAGTCGTCGGAAAAGATCGAGCGGGAAATCCAGCAGTTGGAACTGGCGCTCGAGGACCTGATGATTGCCGCTTCGGAAGGCAGCAGCGAGCCACTCGCCGAGGACGAAGAAACGGAGCCTGCCGCGCCTGAGGAAAGCATGCCTGAAAAGACCATGCGCCGCCGTCCGCGCGTGTCGGACAAGGCCGCTCGCGAGCGCAGGGAACTTGATCCCGGAACGTGCTGCCCCGCTTGTGGTGGCGAACTGCGGCTTGTCGGCGAAGACGTCAGCAAAATCCTCGACATGATCGCCGCACAGATGAAGGTCATCGAGATCGCCCGGCTGAAGAAGTCCTGCCGCTGCTGCGAGAAGATGGTGCAGTTGCCCGCGCCCAGCCGTCCGATATCGGGCAGCATGGCGGGCGCTGGTCTTCTGGCCTATATCCTGGTCTCGAAGTTCGACGACCACTTGCCGCTCTATCGCCTGAACGAAATCTTCGCCCGCATGGGCGTTGATATCCCCGACAGCACGTTGGTCGATTGGTGTGGCCGCGCCATGCAGGTGCTCCTGCCGCTGATCGAGTTGATCGAAGCCGCGATCATGAGCAGCGACCTTCTCCACGCCGACGACACGCCGATCCGGGTTCTGGATCGTTCTCTACGCGACAAGGGGCTGGGGAAAGGGGTGAAGAAGGGCAGGCTCTGGACCTATGTCCGGGACCAGCGCCCATGGGCGGGCATAGCTCCGCCCGGTGCGGTCTATTATTTTGCTCCCGACTGGAAGGAAGAGCACGTTCACCGTCACCTCAAGGAGGCGAGCGGCATCCTTCAGGCCGATGGCTACAAAGGCTATGCGAAGTTATATGAGGCCGGAACGGACGGGAAACGCCGCTTCCGGGAGGCTTCATGTTGGGCGCATTGGCGGCGCGACTTCCACGATATCTGGACCTCGAACAAATCCGAGATTGCCCGCGAGGCTCTCGACCGTATCGGCGCGCTTTACGACATCGAGCGCGGCATTGCAGGCAAGTCTGCCGATATCCGTCTTGCCGCGCGCCAGAAGCACAGCAAGGCAAAGGTCGAAGCATTCCGCGTCTGGGCCGAAGCGCAACTGACCCGTATCCCCGGCAAGAGCGATCTGGCGGGCGCTTTCCGGTACGGCTTGAGCAGGTGGTCTTCATTCTGCCTGTTCCTGGAAGATGGCCGTGTCGCAATCGATAACAACGCCGCCGAGCGGGCGTTGCGTCCTATCGGCGTTGGAAGACGAAACTGGCTCTTCGCGGGTGCCGACACTGGAGCAGAAACCCTGGCGCGGGCCATGACGATTATCGAAACCGCCAAGATGAATGGCCTTGATCCGCAGGCCTATCTGGCTGATGTGCTCGACCGCATTCAGGATCACAAGATCAATCGCCTCGCGGAGCTGCTTCCATGGAACTGGAAGCCGACAGCGGCAATCATCTGCGCCGAGGCCGCTTGATGGCAACGGTCAGCTTCGTCTTCACCATCGACTATGTCGCCGAAATCCTCGATGAGGACGTCGACCTCCTCAGGGAGATCATCAGCAATGATGACAACCTGACCTATGGGAATATCATCAGCGTCGTGACCGGAGATGACGAGAGCACACCCGCTCTGACAGACGATGGCATCGACGAACTTAGGCAGATGCTGACTGAGGCGCGTCGGTCAGCCGAAAAATGGCAGGAGTTCCTCGATTGCTTTGTCCTCGACGAAGAGATCGCCGCACGCGTCAAGCCATATTCCCCGCGGTAGCAATCGGGCCGTTACCTCCTCCCTTTGGGCCGTGGCGATTTTGCAAAGTTCATTTGCACTCCGCGACCATGTGGTAAGAACCCGCGGCCTTCAGAACTCGCTTTCAGGAATTCGACATATCGCAATGCCTGCCGCAAAAACCCAATTGAGGGGCTGCGAGGGGCGAACTCCCGGACAAGCCAAAACGGTGCACCTGAAAGGGGCAAGGATTCGTGGCAAATCATGCAATCAGACGAATGTGAAATCCCACCCTGTCAGATGCATATTGGCAAGATCAGCCACAGTCTGCACACCAGGCAAATGAACCAATGGATCCACGCTATTTTCCGAGGTGACATAGGCGAGATTTGCAGTGTGCATCTTATTGTCGTGGTAGACAAGGATGTCGCCGGCAGCCTCGCCTGAAATCGCGCGTGCGGCGGCAGTGCCATCGGCGAAACTCCGGTCAGTGATCACCACGACGTGCTCGCCGTTCGCACCCGAGGCCTTGCCGCTATAGAAGGTGTCCACCGGAAAGCCCGACTGAACGCTCGCGTGATTGACGAAATTCGCGCCGAAGCCGTCGTTGTAAAGGTCCATCGCGTCGAACGCGAAAGTATCCTGCGCCGGATCGAAATCGAGGATGGTGGAGATGTCCGGGTCTAGTCCCTGTTTCGGGAACACCCCTGGCATCGGATTGTGGTCCCCGGGCTGAGGATTGTGGAACTGGAAGACGAACGTGTCGCGCCCCTCGCCCCCTTTCAGCCAATCCCTGCCGTCACCGACGAAGAGAACATCATCGCCTTTTCCGCCGGAGAGATAGTCGTTGTCCTCACCGAAAATCGGGGGTTTATCACGGCCGTTGTCGCCGGAGAGATAGTCGTTGCCGTCTTCGCCGTGGACCTGATCATTGCCCGCGCCCCCTAAGATCCGGTCGTTACCCTCGCCGCCGAAGGCTCGGTCATTGCCTGATCGAGAGTCGATCCAGTCGTTGCCCCCGTGATCAATGATCACATCGTCTCCATTGCTGCCAAAGAGGCTATCGGCGTTCTCGCTACCTCGGAAAAATTTTTCCATCGCAAATACTCCTTGTGATGCGGCGCAATAAAACGCCAGGTGGCGCCTACCTATTTCTATTCGGACATTGGGCATAATTGATTGTTTCGATGGGTTGCATCCATGTCACCGATGGATTGCTGTGCACTTCGTTCTCGAACGTTAATTCCGCATTTGCCGCGCTTTGTGTTGAAAGAGCTCATTGCTCAAAAGCAGCCCTGAAGTCAGCTTGCTGATATCCGCCGCGGCACGGTCTTTGCTTGCTCGGCAATTCTGACGAGGGCCGGGGTGTTTAAAATGTAAATTGATGACGTGGATGCGTGTTATCCAAACAATCGATTTTACGAATTGACGGCCGTGCTGCATCAGACGGCCTATTGAGTGACGAAAATCAGGGGCGTCGACGGCACACGGGTGATGCTGAAAGCAATCAAGAGAAGCCCCTGCCGAGAACCTACCCGTGCAATTAAAAACCGGAGATGAAGCATGCGTCTTACACTTGCCGCCGCGGCGGTACTTTCCACTTTATCTTTGCAGCAAGCCGTCGCTGGGACTGTAAACTGCGCACCGATCACCGAGCAACAGGTTGCTGAATTGTTCGATCGCTGGAATGCGTCGCTCAGAACGCTCGATTCCGAAAAAGTTGCCGCGAACTATGCAGAAAATGCGATCCTGCTGCCGACGCTGTCGAACACACCGCGTCTGACGCACGAGCAGCGAGCCGCTTATTTCGACCACTTTCTCAAAAAACGGCCGAAAGGATCGATCGATCTGCGCGTAATTAGGATCGGATGCAACATGGCAACGGACAGCGGCATTTATACCTTTTCATTCGCCGACGGCACAAAAATTCCCGCGCGTTACACCTACACCTATGAGTTCATGGACGGAAAATGGATGATTACAGCCCATCACTCCTCAGCGATGCCTGAGACCTAGGGGTGCGACAGCTACGCGTACTGGCGAATGCCAGCACCCCGCTTGGGATGAACTCCAGCTCATCATTCCAAGCCAGAACTCTTATCGAGCATCACTTGCATTTCTTCGGAAGCGAATTGCCATTGTCACAACGGGCTAGAACGTGAGCTTGAAACCGGCTGCCAGGGTGAGGGCATAAAGGTCCATGCCGGCGCCATCTTTGTAAGATCCGACCTCGGGGGCCTGGTCGACATGTCGTATTCCGTCGTATCCGCCTTTCCTGCAAAAGTACTGATCGAAATTGCCGGCAAAGAAGAGGCTGACGCAGCCCGTCCACCTGATAGACGGCCTTGCCGCAGATCGAAACGAAAGGATGCGCACCGAACTTTTCCTCGAAATCCACATTGCGAAATCCAATGATTGCGGACGTCGTTGGCATCGACATTGGCGCCGCAACGCAATAGAGCCGAAAGGGTGCAATCTCCGCATTTCGTGGTCGCTTCGGCGCCACGGAAAACGCCGGGCGTTGTTCGCAAGTGATGACCCGCTCGCCGTCCTCAAAGTTGAAGCGCTTGCTGCGAAATCCCTCCGTGCTGTCAATAAACATTCCGCCATACGCGATCCAAGTTCTCGATCTTCAACTCGAATGGCATGCCTTTTGCTCGGTGAAAGACCGCGGGAAGCCATGATGCCTGGCCGCGAAAGCGCCCCCTCAAGCACAGAACCCCATGATCGAAAGGAAGACGGCGCGTGAAATCTGGACATGACAAGCCGGACTGGAGACGAAAGTCATTGCGCGCATCGTCATCAACTTTCATCTCGAAAAAACATAGCGGGTCGCATTTACCTTGGTATACCATCTATCCGACGATACAGGAGTTTTCCTCAGCAATCGGCGCCGAGACCTATGAGGAATGGCTGAGGAGCCTGCCAACCGATAACGCTGTTTCGCTCTATCTTCACATTCCATTTTGCCGCTCGATGTGCTGGTATTGTGGTTTTCCGACGAGCATCACTCGTCTGGATAATTTGATCATCAATTATCTCGCAGTGCTGCGCGAGGAGATCCGCTTGGTCGCCGAGCTAGCGCCGCAGGCACTCCCGGCGAGCGACGTGCACTTCGGAGGCGGATCCCCGACCATCATGCCGCCAGCAGACTTCCTGTCGCTTATGGAACTCCTGCGCGGCCGCTTCGCGTTCGAGAAAGCGGCTAACATCGCTATCGAGGTCGACCCGCGCACGTTCACCACCGATATGGCCGAAGCCTTGCAAAAAGCCGGTGTGAACCGCGCAAGCGTCGGTGTGCAGAGCTTCGATCCCATCGTACAAAAAGCGATCAACCGGGTTCAGAGCGAGGCGCAGGTGATGACTGCCGTCCAGAACCTGCGCCTGCACGGAATAGGGCGCATCAATTTCGACCTGATGTTTGGTTTACCGTATCAAACAGTCCAGTCCTGTCGCCAGAGCGCGATGTTAGCTATTGAGATGCGTCCCGACCGTCTCGCGGTTTTCGGGTATGCGCACGTTCCCTCCTATAGAAAAAATCAGCGCTTGATTGACCGGGCAGCATTGCCCGATATAGCCGCGCGCGCCGAGCAGGCCTCAGTCACGGCCGACACATTAGTTGCCGCCGGCTATCTGCAAATCGGGCTCGACCATTTCGCTTTGCCGGATGATGAGCTTGCGCTGGCGCAGAGGACTCGTCGTCTTCGGCGCAATTCCCTTGGTTACTCGGCCGAAACACGCCAAACTGTGATCGGCTTCGGCGCGTCGGCGATCGGTCGTTGCGGCGAAGGTTACGTTCAAAACGAACTCCCACAAGACTCTTATAACCGATCCATTGCGTCCGGCCACTTGGCGACATCAAAAGGCTATCGTCTCACCGTAGAAGATCGCGTACGGGCGGCGATCATCGAGCAACTCATGTGCTACTTGGAAGCAGACGTACCAGCAATCTGTACGGCTCACGGATTTGATCCGATCCATTTACTGAGTTCCGCTAAGCAGTTGCACAACCTCGCTGAGGACGGGATAGTGGACATAGACAACGGTTTGGTCCGTGTCCGACAGGAGTGTCGCTTTGCGCTTCGCGCTGTCGCCTCCGCATTCGATGCTTATCTTGGCCGCCCACCCCTCTAGCCCGTCAAAAAAGCAAGTGCAAACAAGCTTAATAAGCAATCATGGGACTTTGTCGAGCGCGAGCTTCCCGAGATGTTTGGCAGGAGACCATCCGTCCTCCCTCCCCGTCGGGTAAATTTTAAAACGACCGCTGAATCCGAAGCGCGCCGGCCCAAGTGTCATTCTTAATCCTGTCGTAGTTCACGTACGATATTTCCGGCTCGATTTTCAGGTCTCTGGTTGCGAACCATTCGACCGTTGTCGCCGCCTGGAACGTCTTGTTGTCGGCATATGCGAACTGCGTATTCCAGTTTAACCTATCATTGATCTTGACCGTGCTGCCGCCCCAGAGCGCCCAATCGCCGCTGCTTCCAGTAACGTCACCGTTCGCATATTTGTTGATCTTGCTGCCATCTGTATTCCAAGCTCCCATGAGGAATGCACTGATGAGGCCAAAATCGGCATCGATACGAGCCTTGACTGCGCCCTCCTCGACAATGGAATCATAACCAGCGACAACTCTTACCGACCAAGGACCAGTCTTGTAGCCAAGACCAGCTACTGCGTCCGGCGCATAATGATCTGCGCTGCTAGGATTCACACTCGTCGAAAAACTGTCTTCGATCGAGACCACACCGAACATGCCGTTTTCGCAGTCATAAAAATACGAAAGTTGGTTCAACTTGATAGGGCCATTGCCGATCACATCCGGATTGACGACATTGCCGGCATAGCCGATCCAATCATTGTATTGAGAGCCGGCGCGCCCGACAAGGAAACCGCCAAGCGAGATATTCGCCAAAGGCAGATCGGCGCCGAGCGTGTTACTATCGTCCGTATAATCGAACCGTAGAGTCGTCGTCGTCTTAAGGGGGCCATATTCAGTCTCCGTCACCGTATTGACATAGATCTCGCTTCGCGTCAGCCAGGTGGTACCGCTGGGCTCTACTGGGGCATAAAGATTGTATGACGAAGCTTGCGTGCGGACCATGCCGCCGAGTTGCATGCAGGTTTCAGATCCGGGGATATAAAAATAGCCCTTGCCGTAGGCATCGCAGATACGGACAAGTTCAGCCGGTTCCGGCTCTATGGCGACGACTTGATCGGCAGCGCGTACGGAAGGCGCGACTGAAAGTGTTGCAATCGCGCCGAGAAGAATGGGTCTGATATTCACTGAAGCTCCAATGTTTAGGTCAACGAGAATTCATCACGCGCGCTGAACGCCTGCTCAGCAATCGTCGTTGAAAGCGAATTCCTATGCTTCTGAATCGGGATCAGGGATTCACTCACGCCCTTGAGCAGGCCTGGCCTGGCTACGCTTTCAAAAGGAACAATTCGGCCTGGCTATTCCTTGGAAACAGGGCCAGATCCCTCCATTGCGTCTGGAAATCTGACGACAGGAGCTAGGCCGCGGCAGAGAGCATTTTTCTGACATTTTCGACATTTCCGCTCTGTTAACTTTGATCGGGAAGCGTTCGCAAATGGCTCGCAGCAATATGCATGCCGCAGTAAAAATCCTTTGTTTGCAATGTAACTTTTTTGAAACAGCTCGCTTGCAAGTTCGCCATTGTCGCATAGCCGACAGAGCGCAGCGACATCGACCCGTGTTTGCAGCTAGCGGCATTTGAAAACATTGTGGATCATCGATCGAAACGTCTGCTCATCCCTTGCAAGTCCAAAGCATCAGTTCACGCCATGACTGGCGCTGTATCGGATGAGCGGTTGATTTCCAGCGCACGTTCGGGGCATGATCGGGCACCCCGTGATGCGCAAAATTCGTTCCCTGCAGCAACGTCGATATTGCCGGGCAGGATATAACCGTCCTCATCCAGCTTGAAGATCTCCGGCGCTTGGGACCAGCATCGCGCGTGCCCATGGCATTTGGCATTGTGGACGATGATGTGCATGCCTAACCTCCGATTCTGCACAGCGGCGCTCGAGTTATGACCAGTCCAGGACGAGATTCTCGATCCCGAACACATGGCCGCCATGGGTTATGGGGGCCGTACCTTCCTTGATACGGAAATGAGGGATGTGAGACAGCCATTCCTCCAAGCCGATGATGATTTCCCGCCGGGCAAGGTGCGAACCAAGACAACGATGGGGACCAGAGGCGAACGCGGTGTGGCGGTTGTCCTCGCGTGCAAGGTCGATCACGTTGGGATCCTCGAACTCCGCCGGATCACGATTGGCAATCATCGCGGCGCAGCAAACATAATCCCCTTTGCGAATCGGCGCGCCTTCGAAGTCGATATCTTTTGTTGCCACCCGGATCATCTGTACGGTCGAATAGGCCCGCAACAATTCTTCGGTTGCCAGCACAATCCGTTCCGGTTCACTGCGCAATAAACTCTGGTCCTTTGGGTTGCGCGCCAGATGGGCTAAGTCAAAGCCTATCGCGGCTGCGACCGTATGGAGCCCCGCTACGAACAATAATACGCCGATGCCGCGGACTTCTTTGTCGGTCAGCGGACGGTTATCAATCTGTGCCTGCACGACGAAGGTCATGAAATCGTCGGCCGGTTCTTTGCGGCGCAAGGCCGCAAGCTCATCGATAAACTCCAGAATAGCTCGAGCCGCTGCCGATCGCTGGACCTTGTCTCCCTGAAGAAGGCCTTTCGCCCAGCCGACAAATATGTCGGGCCGTTCAGCCGATAGTCCCAAAAACTGAAGAATGACGCCAACTGTGAACGGAATGGCAAAGTCTTTCATCACCTCGCAGCTCTTGCCCGACTCGGAGATCTTTTCGACAATGGTGATTGCTCGCGCACGGATAGAGGGTTCCAGCGCCATCACTCGTTTTGGCGAAAACAGGGGGTTAAGCAGGGAGCGAAAGATGCCGTGGGCCGGTGGATCGAGCTCAAGTGGGATCAACGGCCAGTCGTCACCGAGCGCAGAGGCGAAAAGGCTGCGGTGGCTGGAAAAAGTATCGAGGTCCTGCAGCACTTTGCGTTGGTCTTTGGCCCGGGTGATGAGCCAAGTGCCACGACCATCACGCGTATTGTGGAGTGAATAAAAGATTGGAGGTCCGGCGTGAACACGAGCGGCGGCTCCATGGGGATCGCCATTGGGGATGCGTTGCATGCCGGGTGACGTGAACAAGCTGAAGTCGCTCACCATTTCGCGCGGAACATGATCTGGAATCGGGTCACTCACGAGTTGATTTCTCCTTTACGGCGGCCGGCTGCGTTGCGCCGTGTTGTTCTTTGGCAGCTGAAGTCTCACTGTCGCGGTTCACCTGCCCATCAAAAAGCCAAGAGGGCGAGATTGCCGATATTCGGCAACTCCGGCTCGTGACAGTCGCAATCTGGTCGTCCGGTCGATTGCGACCCGACACTCCCCCAATGAGGAGGCCACCCAAACGTGCCGGACGCGCCGATCGCCTCGTATAGAGACTTCAAAATTCATGCCAGGTCCGTTGGTCGGCCGAAAAGCAATCTTCCCGGCGCTCTTCGGCTGTTTGATCCGAGCAAGCTGAAAAAGCTTGTGTCGGGGAGCTAACAAAATCGACGTAGTGCGATCGCGCTCGCGGAAGAAACTGGCATAGCGGTCGACGAGCAAACGCCCGCCGTAGCGGTGTCGCACTTCCGACAGCGCCGGCACCGTCAAAGATGCGCGAGTATCATTTCATTGTTTTAAAACGATGTTCTGGCTTGGCCTGAATAATGCCTAAACCGCCGCCAACCTACTGGTTGAGGAAAATCCGACAATCGGCCCCACAAGGAGGCGGGTAGCCGCAAATACATCGCCATGCGCATGGCGCAGAAGACCGTCGCCACGAACCAGGCCCTCAATGCTTGCAAGGGGAATGAATTTCCTGTGCGAAGTTTCGCCTGTCGCCCTATCCATCGCCACTCACAGAGGAGAGCAGTTGTGAGCTTTCTTGAAACAAGTTCAAAGCTTTTTCAGCAAAAATATGCGGCAGACTTGGGTCCCGAACAATACGCTCACCACACTGGACGTGACCGGGACGGCAATTCGATGAGCGGCGCACTGTTGTGGGCAAGGGCTGAAACCGAAAGGATGAACAATGCGCGCGATACCGGGACAACCAATATGGTGGACGCCGAGATCAAGTTGGCGCAAGAACTTCAGCAGAGAGTAAAAGAGTATGTCCGATGGCCTCGGGGCGAGCGATCTCAAAAAGGGGTGTCAATTCTCGACTTCGGCCCCGGAACAGTGCGGGCATTTCAGCAGAAGACCCTTCCCCTTGCAACGGAGTTGCGCGGAAAGACCTCACGTTGCGTACTGGTTGATCGCTCGAACGAGTTCCTCGGGGACATAGAGCGATCGCCGCCACCGTTCGACCTGAAGATCGAATTCATACGAGATGACATATTTTCTGGGCGACGCTTTTTTTCCGATGAGGAAACGGCATTGGTCGTCATGTTTGGACGCACATTTGGGAACCTCGCAGCCGCCATAAGTGAGGCCCCTCCGGTTGAGGCGGTCGTCCAGGCGTTGAGAAGGATATCGAACAGCGCTGAGAGGTGCTGGCTTGCGATCTCAATTGGCTCGGATCTCAGGTGGCATGTCGCAAAAGCTTACTACGAAGCGCATCCAGAATTTCAGCTGAACGTGTTCTATCGAATGAAGGCAGAATTACCCATCGACGATAACTTTGATCCAGAAGTGTTTGAGTATGAGGCGGATATAAGAGGCGACGACAACTTCATGCAGGTGATCCACACCGCGATCGTGAATAGAAGTTTGTCGTTTCGGCTCAACGGAAAAAGCATCGAATTGAAAGATGGTGATCGGTTACATCTAAAGAACTCGTTTTCTTTTTCCGAAGATTTCTTCAGGGAATGCGCGAACCTCGCAGGGCTTATGTCGGTTGATGTGCTTTCAGATGACGCCGGCTCAGACATTCACGTGCTGGAAAAGGCGACCTGAGAACAAGTCTTTTCGCCGCTGTCGGCGAAGAGCCAAGCCTTGCACGCAATTGGCAATAACCGGCCATTCCGCCCATGTCTGGCAGCAAGTATGGTCCCTGTCATTCATAGCGGGATGGAGTGTCGGGCGTTTAGAACTGGGCAACTTTCACGGCCGAGACGCTCGGCCGCGAACTCAATGTCGCGGCGAGGAGATCGACAGCAGGCTCTCGTGTTCGCCAGGCGGCTAACAGGTCAAGGTCGCTTGGGTCTTGTCCGATGTGCGACAAACGCTGGTTATGCACGCCGGGCGGTTTGATCGACTATGTTGATCTAGAAAAACATTTTTCCTTTGGCATGCGTATTGCTGCGAAGCATTTGCAGACGCGTCGCGGTCCGACGGTACCGCATGGAGATGTCGAAATGTTAGCACCAAACTATCTACCGGGACCCATGCCCGGTCAGCCAGGAGCAGAACGCTCCAGACCCGGAAGAAGCAGGCCATGTTCGCCGAGGAATATCGAGCCGTGGCCACGCAGACGCATCAGGTGGTGCGTGGGTAGGCGCGACGAAGCACGAGCAAACCCTCATCACCGTCATAACCTCTAATCTGACGGCGCCTCATAAGCGGCTTTTCGCTCGCAGCGATCAATGCCGACCGATCCTGCGCGTTTTGAATTAGATACTTGCCAAATTGCTGCAGAATCTCACGCCCGTCGTGGAACCCGCGAAGTTGGACAGCAATCGCACCCAGGCGCGACGCCTTGGCCGATTGGTCCAGATCCTTTCAACCGCAGGAACCCAAGCAATGGCTCACTTAGAAGACGTCGACCAGTTTTGCCAGCGAATCGCCGAAGCACTCCCTTCGGCCAATATCCCGACCCTGTTGCTCCTGCTTTATCAGTTCACAGGACGAGAATATTGGCTAAGCCCGCGGTTTATTCCCGCCAAAAGCGGCTGGGACGACAATGACTCCGGTGGCCTGCCAAGCGACTTGCAGGCGGAGATTCGCGATGCAGCGCTGAGCGCCATCACGGCTTGGCGCCAAGGTGTTCCCATCGCCAGGGCAGACTTATCGGCGGAAGAGTTGATCCGCATGCTATCCATGTCAGAGGCCGAGCCTATTCCGCCGGAATTTGCTGACATGATGATCCACAAGCTGCGCAGGTATTCAGGCGCGGTTCCTGATCCGGTGTGTTTGCCGGACAATTTCCGCATACTTGTCATCGGAGCCGGCATGTCCGGTATCGCAGCCGCAGTTCGGCTGCGACAACTGGGCGTTTCCTACATCCAGATCGAAAAGCAAGCCCGCACCGGCGGGGTCTGGCATTCACATCGCTACCCTGGCTGCGGGGTCGACACACCCGGGCATCTATACTCCTTCACGTTTGCCAGTGGCGACTGGAGGAAATTCTTCCCGTTGCAGCAGGAAATCGATGAATACCTCAGCCGGGTCGCCCGCGAGTTCGGGATTGAAAGCTCAATCCGCTACGATACGGAATGCCTGTCCACTCGTTATGACGAGGAAAGCCGCACTTGGCATTCTCGATTGCGCTTGCCAGACGGGCGGGAAGAAACCCTTGTAACCGATGTGGTCATTTCAGCCGTGGGCGGATTTACCACGCCGAAATGGCCAAACATTCCCGGCCTGCGTGACTTCGACGGACTAGTGGTGCACACCTCCAATTGGGATCCCGGGGCTAGCCTCGACGGCAAACGCGTGGCTGTGATCGGAAATGGAGCCTCCGCAATGCAGATTGTCCCGGCCATCGCCGATCGGGTGAGTGCCCTGACAATCTTCCAGCGATCGCGCCAATGGGCGGCACCCTTTCCCAAATTTCTTATGCCGGTTCCCGAGCCGATGCAGTTCTTGCTCCGCGCGGTACCACACTACGAATGGCTCTACAGGCTGCGGCTCAGTTGGATTTTTGACAGTCAAGTGCACGAGTCCCTGCAGAAGGACCCGGCGTGGCCGCATCCCGATCGCTCTGTGAATGCGCTGAACGACGGCCACCGCGAGACGTGTACTCGATATATCGAAGAACAGCTGGCAGGGCGACCGGAGCTACTGGCCAAGGTCATTCCCGACTACCCGCCGTTCGGCAAGCGAATGCTCCTGGACAATGGCTGGTACAGAACCCTTCTTAAGCCGCAAGTCAATCTGGTGGACAGCGCTGCTGCGCAGATTGAAGGCAAGTCGATCCAAGCGAAAAATGGCGACAGTCATGAAGCAGATGTTCTCATCGTCGCCTCTGGCTACGATATCACACGCTTCCTGCTTCCAGTTCAGGTATTCGGACGCAATGGCGTGACAGTACGTGAGGCCTGGAACGATGACGACTGTCAGGCATATCTTGGTACCGTCGTGCCGGGCTTCCCGAACTTCTTCATGCTCTACGGCCCAAATACAGCCCTCGGTCATCGCGGGAACTTCATCTTCACCATCGAAAGCCAGCTGGATTACGTGCTGAGCGTTTTGCGCCAGATGGGTGAAAAGAAGCTCGCCGAGGTGGAATGCAGGCAAGACGTTTATCAACGCTACAATCGGACGATCCAAGAAATGCACCAGAAGATGATCTGGAGCCATCCGGGCATGTCCACCTATTTCCGCAACGACCGGGGGCGGATCGTAACGAACAGCCCTTGGCGTCTTATCGACTATTGGAAGCAGACGAAGGAGGCAGATCTCGGTGACTACCACACGATCGGAAACGTCGGTGCCCAGTCAAAGGCGTCGGCTGAAGCGGTTTGAAAAGCAGCCACCACTCACAGGTCCGGTTGAGATCGAGGATTAAAATCTCTGACTGGGGAAGACGGCCTCACGGGTGGAAGGCTGAAAGGAGCAAGATGGCCGCGACCGAAACGTTTTACGATGTTATCCGTCGCCAGGGCATAACCCGGCGCAGTTTCCTGAAATTCTGCAGCCTGACGGCTGCCTGCCTCGGCCTTGGCTCCGATACGGCGGCAGCAATGGCAGAGGCGCTCGAATCCAAAGAGCGTGTGCCAGTGATCTGGATGCATGGGCTCGAATGCACCTGCTGCTCGGAAAGCTTCATCCGCTCGGCCCATCCGCTGGTCAAGGATGTGATCCTGTCGATGATTTCACTCGATTACGACGATACAATCATGGCGGCGACCGGCCACCAGGCCGAGGCGATCCTCGAAGAGACCAGGGAAAAGTACAAGGGCAGGTACGTTCTCGCCGTCGAAGGTAATCCGCCGCTTAGCGAAGGCGGGATGTTCTGCATCGATGGCGGGCGACCCTTCGTCGAGAAGCTCAAATGGATGGCCGAAGGCGCTCTGGCTGTCATCGCCTGGGGAACCTGTGCCGCTTCGGGCTGCGTTCAGGCCGCCAAACCCAACCCCACCGAGGCAACGCCGATCGATAAAGTGATCCGCGACAAGCCGATCATCAAAGTGCCTGGCTGTCCGCCGATCGCAGAGGTGATGACCGGCGTCGTCACCTTCATCACCACGTTCGGCAAGCTGCCCGAACTCGACCATCAGGGCCGGCCGAAGATGTTTTATTCGCAGCGCATCCACGACAAGTGCTATCGGCGCTCTCATTTCGACGCCGGCCAGTTCGTCGAGGAGTGGGACGACGAAGGTGCGCGCAAGGGCTACTGCCTTTACAAGATGGGCTGCAAAGGCCCGACCACCTACAATGCCTGTTCGACCGTTCGCTGGAATGGGGGCGTCTCCTTCCCGATCCAGTCGGGTCATGGCTGCATTGGCTGCTCGGAACAAAATTTCTGGGACGCAGGGAGCTTCTACTCCCGACTGTCCGAGGTCAACCAATTCGGCGTGGAAGCTACTGCAGATCAGGTGGGCATGGCCGCAGCTGGCATTGTCGGTGGGGCGATTGCTGCCCACGCTGCAATCACTGCCGTCAAGCAGGTCACCGCCAAGCGCGGGAAAACCGATCCTAAAGACGGCCAGGGACAGGAAAGATCACGATGACTATCCAAACGCCAGATGGCTTCGCGCTCGACAACTCCGGCAAGCGTCTTGTGGTCGATCCGGTAACCCGCATTGAAGGCCACATGCGCGTCGAGGTCAATGTCGATGGAGACAACATCATCCGCAATGCCGTTTCCACCGGCACAATGTGGCGCGGCATTGAAGTCATCCTCAAAAATCGTGATCCACGCGATGCATGGGCGTTCACCGAACGGATCTGCGGCGTCTGCACCGGAACCCATGCGCTGACATCGGTGCGGGCGGTTGAAAATGCGCTTGGCATAACCATTCCGGAAAACGCCAATTCGATCCGCAATCTGATGCAGCTGGCATTGCAGGTTCATGACCACGTCGTGCATTTCTATCACCTGCATGCGCTCGACTGGGTGGATGTCATGTCTGCCCTCACGGCCGATGCGAAGGCCACCTCGGCGCTTGCGCAATCGGTGTCCGGTTGGCCATTGTCTTCGCCTGGTTACTTCAAAGACATCCAGACACGGCTCAGAAAGTTCATCGAATCCGGCCAGCTTGGTCCGTTCAAGAACGGCTACTGGGGCAATGCATCTTATAAGCTGCCGCCGGAAGCGAACCTGATGGCCCTAGCGCACTATCTCGAAGCCCTCGATTTCCAGAGGGAGATTGTCAAGATCCACACGATCTTCGGCGGCAAAAACCCGCATCCGAACTGGCTGGTCGGCGGCGTGCCCTGTCCGATCAACCTCGACGGCACGGGAGCCGTCGGCGCGATCACCATGGAACGGTTGAATCTAATTTCGTCGGTGATTGACCAGCTGATCGAGTTCAACGAGAAGGTATACCTGCCCGATATCATGGCGATCGGTTCCTTCTACAAGGGTTGGCTCTTCGGCGGCGGGTTGTCGGGCAAGAACGTGCTTGCCTATGGCGACGTGCCGGAACACCCAAATGACTACACAGAGGCGAGCCTGAAGCTCCCGCGCGGTGCGATCATTAACGGCAATTTCAATGAAGTCCTGCCGGTCGACCATTGCGATCCAGAGCAGATCCAGGAATTCGTCAGTCACTCCTGGTACGAATATCCGGACGAGGCCAAGGGCCTGCATCCCTGGGACGGTGTCACCGTGCCGCATTACGAGCTTGGGCCGAATGCCAAGGGCACCAAGACCAACATTCAAGAGCTGGACGAAGGCGGAAAATATTCTTGGATCAAGGCACCGCGCTGGCGCGGCCACGCCATGGAGGTCGGCCCGCTTGCCCGTTGGGTCTTAGGCTACGCCCAGGGAAAGGCAGAATTCAAGGATCCGATCGACAAGATCCTGAAGGACCTCGGCCTGCCGACTGAGGCGCTATTTTCGACACTGGGGCGCACCGCCGCTCGCGCGCTCGAATCCGTTTGGGCGGGCCGGCAGATGCGGCATTTCCACGACAAGCTGGTCGCCAACATCAAGGCCGGCGACAGCGTCACCGCCTTCATCGACAAATGGAAACCGCAGACCTGGCCTTGCGAGGTCAAGGGCGTCGGCTTCACTGAGGCCCCGCGCGGCGCGCTCGCCCATTGGATCAAGATCAAGGACGGCAAGATCGACAATTATCAATGCGTGGTGCCGACCACCTGGAACGGAAGTCCGCGCGATCCCAACGGCAATATCGGCGCGTTCGAGGCCTCACTGATTGACACGCCGATGTCGGATCCGTCGCAGCCGCTCGAAATACTCCGAACTCTCCATTCCTTCGATCCGTGCCTTGCATGCTCGACGCATATCATGAGCCCGGACGGTCAGGAAATGGCCAAGGTCCAGGTCAGATGAGAAGGACGATCATGAGCATCTCTGCCACCTCAAAGGCCGATTGCGAGCACGAAAACGTGTATGCCTACGAGGCGCCCGTTCGCCTCTGGCACTGGATAAACGCTCTCTGCATCCTGGCGCTGGCACTGACAGGCTATTTTATCGGTAGCCCATTGCCGACGGTACCCGGCGAGGCGAGCGCCAATTTCCTGATGGGCTATATCCGTTTTGCCCATTTCGCCGCCGGACAGATCCTGGCCGTGGCCCTGATCCTCAGAATCTACTGGGTCTTCGTGGGCAATGTGCATGCACGCGAAATCTTCTACGTTCCCTTTTGGAGCGCACGGTTCTGGAGGGAATGGCTGCACGAGGTGCGCTTTTACATATTCCTCCCTCAAAACCCGCTGAAATATGCCGGCCACAATCCGCTGTCGCAGTTGGTCATGTTCGCGATGTTCACGCTGCCGCTGACATTCATGGTGATCAGCGGATTTGCGCTCTATGGCGAAGGCGTCGGCGGCGACAGTTGGGAATATAGGCTGTTCGGTTGGGTATTCTGGCTCTCGCCGAACAGCCAGTCAGTCCATAGCTTTCATCATCTGGGAATGTGGGTGATCCTGATCTTCGTGATGATCCATATCTATGTCGCGGTGCGCGAGGACATCGTCAGCCGCGACAGCATCGTTTCGTCGATGATTTCGGGCGAGCGGCTGTCCAGGCACAACGAGGACTAGCATGGACGAAACGAACTCTCGCAAACCGAACGTCCTGGTGCTCGGTATTGGCAATATCCTCTGGGCGGACGAGGGTTTTGGCGTCCGCGCTGTCGAAGCCTTCCACCAGGCCTATGCGGTGCCGACCAATGTCACCGTGCTCGACGGCGGCACCCAGGGCCTCTATCTCGTGCAATATGTGACCGAAGCCGATCATCTGATTGTCTTCGACGCTGTCGACTACGGGCTCGCGCCGGGCACGCTGAAGATCGTCGACAATGACGAAGTGCCGAAATTTACCGGCGCCAAAAAGATGAGCCTGCACCAGACAAGCTTCCAGGAAGTTCTAAGCGCTGCCGACCTTCTCGATCGCTATCCCACAAGACTCGCGTTGATCGGCTGCCAACCGGTGGACCTCGAGAACTGGGGCGGACCGGTGACTGAGCCAGTCAAAGCGGTAATACCGGCGGCCGTAATGGTAGCCGCCGGCATCCTGGAGCGATGGGGCGTCGCCATTAGTTCGCGCCGCGCCGCCGCGCCCGCTCTTCTCGCCAACGACATCGATTTTGCACATTATGAGCGGCGCGCCAATCCGGGCGAATTGACCGGTTGAGGAGGAGTTTCCGATGCGACCGAGGCAGTCGTCAGTTGCGTTGCTGTTCGCTGGCTGCCCAAATCTTTCCAAAACCTAAGGACCCGCACGGGAACCCTTCAGGTTCCCGATACCAATGAACCCAGGCGGATCAAGGAGCTGATTTGTGTGCATAGGAATTCCGATGCAGGTGACGGGCGGCGAATTTACAGCGCAGTGCCAGCGCAACGGATCCGTTTTTGCGATTTCGATGGTGCTGGTCGGCCCGCAACCGGTTGGGACCTACGTTCTTACCCATCTAGGATCTGCGATCCGGGTGCTCGATGCCGACGAAGCACACAAGATAGACGATGCGTTGGCCGGTCTTGCTGAAGCCGTCGAAGGACGGTCATTCGAAACGCTGTTTGCCGATCTTATCTCCCGCGAGCTGGAATTACCGTCTCATTTGCGCGAAAACTGACAGTTCGCATTTCGCTACCGAATACAATCTCCTCATTCTTTTCGCCCACATGTTCATGTGAACTGTCGTCAACGGCAGCCGGAGATGCACGGGATCGATCGTGCCTCCTGCGGGCGGACTGCCTCCGTGCTGAATATTGCGAGGCAAAATGGGTTGCCTCGGTATCGGCGCTCGAGTGCGCACCCCATGAGGCCGCGGCCGGAATTTTCCTTCAGATCAATGCGATCCAACCTTCTCCGCAAGTGGTACGGCGCTTGCAAACCCCAAGTGCGGGAATGAATGACAAGCTGATTTGGAGCAGATAATGCCATCCTACCGAGTTGGCTCCGTAGACGGCAGAAGCCGGCAAACCGCAATGCTCATATCCGACATTGTTGCAACGCTTGCGGTGCAAAAGGGCGGCCAGCCGGGGCGGCTATTCGACATTTTCGAATTCGATGACGATGATAAGAAATTGATCACGCAGACGCTCGGCAACGGCGAGGTGTGCGGGGTGGCGGCGCTGCCCTCCGGAGTCCTGGCGCAGTTCCAGGAAGCGATTATGGCCGGCGTCTGGCATATCCGCTTTACCGACCCCGCCGGCGACCTCATTGCCGAATATATCGAGGTCGCCCCCATTCCCATGGCGGTGCGGCGGGCCTGCACGGCGCTACCGGCTTTGATCTCACATGGATCTGCGCCGCCCGGCGCTATGAACGTTATGCCCCTCATGACGGAGATCGGTGATCGCATGGTCCAGTATCGGGATGGCGATCCGGCGCATGTTATCATTTTGTCGTTGTTTCCGATGAGCATCGAGGATGTGAATTTCCTGCAGGTCACGCTCGGAGCAGGTCCCGTACAATTGACATCGCGCGGCTACCGCCCCTGTCGCGTGGCGGCAGCAGGCGCCCGAAACGTCTGGTCCGTACAGTTTTACGACAACATGGGTAAGATCGTTGTCGACATGCTGCAAATCGTCGACATCCCCGCCGTCGCCATCGCCACCGAAGAGGATTTCCGCGACTCCGCGGCACACCTGCGTGATGTCGAGGAGGCCTATTTCAAATGACAAGCTTGGCGATGAACGCCGGCCTTCAGGAAAGGGCGACAGTCGTTCCCGCGCTCGGCGCTGCGGAGACGAGCTTGCTGGCGTTCGTCGGGCGAACGACCGGCATCGTCGCGACGCCATGGTTCATGATCTTGCCTGCTGCAGGCACGGCTCGCAATCAGCAGGCAGGCATGATCGAATTCATCGCCGGCAAACCCGAGACGACTGGCGGTGTTGATGGCTGCTTGCTGTTTTCCATGGTCTTTGAGTTCGGAACGATGAGGACGGCTTTGAAGGCTAAGCGCGCATTTTCCAACATTGTTGCGCTCGCGCCGCCGCCCACTCCAACCGCCAGCCCCATGCGCCGTGATCTGCTTTGGAGGAATATCCGAGCGCCGCGGGAGCTTGCTGCATGACCTATCTCCTTGGCCCCGGCTCGATCCGGATCGACGTCACAGTGTCGCAAGCGCTTGCCCGTTTCGTGGAAGTGAGGGTCAACCGCCCGCAAGAATTGGCACGCATGTTCATCGGCCGCCGACCCGAAGAGGCGCCCGTACTTGCAGGACGGGTTTTTTCACTCTGTGGCTGTTCGCAATCGGTGGCCGCGCGCCTTGCCATACTGAATGCGGCCGGCCTGCCGATGCCCATCGAGGAGCAGTTCGCGGCGATGGCCGGATTGCTGGCCGAACGGATATTCGAAACATTGAGGGCACTGATTTTGCACTGGCCGTCATCAATGTCGGCAGGTCTGGTGGCTCAGGCGGGCCAATATCTGCGCGGCGCCCTGACCGCGTCGCAGGCAATCATCCGCGAATCGAGACAGAAAAAAGCAAACCGTAGCGCCCTGGCTGCCAACGCGCGGCGGCTTGCCGATGCAGCAGACGGGCTCGGCATCGCCAAAGACGACGGCCTTCCGCCGGATGACACGGCTTGCGCGGCGATTTTTCGAGATATCAAGGATGACCGAACTTTTCCAGGCCGGCGTCCTGATCCGCTGACCGCCGCCGATGATGCAGAAGTTATTACCCATCTTTGCAACGATGCGCACTATTGCGCCTTGCCGCATCTTGCCGGTCGGGTCGTCGAAACCGGTGCTTATGCCCGGCTTTGCGGCACCAGCAGGTCAGACGATCCGCATCTTTCCCAACGCTTCATGGCGCGCATACGCGACGTTGGCCTTTGCTTGAAGCAACTCGCGCATCTTGCCAAGGGCCAGAATGATCCTTCCGAACTGATGGCCGGTGGTCCGGTGCCCGGCGCCGGCGGCTTTGGCGTGGTGGAATGTGGGCGTGGCAGACTTTATCATCAGGCCGAGATCGACGCGAACGGGAAACTTTGCGCCTACCGCATACTTGCCCCGACCGAGTGGAATTTTCATCCGGCCGGTCCATTTGTCGAAACCCTTCTGTCATCACGGATCTGTGCGCATGAATCGGCGGCCCGGTCGGTTTCTCGCCTCGTGGCGCTGTTCGATCCCTGTGTCGAGTTCAAGCTTAACATTCGCGACGTCGCCCATGCATGAAATGTCATTGATGGAGAGCGTGATCACCATCGTCTGCGAGATGGCGCAGCTGAATGGCGCAAGCGCAGTCAAATCGATCCGCCTCGATATCGGTGTTTTGAGCGACATCAATCCGGATTCACTCCTGTTCTGCTACGAAGCTGTGCGGCGTGGCACGATTGCCGAACATGCCGCACTCGAAATCAACCGCATCGCCGGCAAGGGCTGGTGCCTCGATTGCGGGAAGACGGTGCCCCTCGATAAGCGGTTCGGCGCCTGCCCGGACTGCGGACGGTATAGGGTGCAGACGACGGCGGGCGATGAATTGAGGATCAAGGACATGGAGGTGATCTGATGTGCACGGTATGCGGCTGCGAAATGGCAACGTTGGAAGATGGCAAGCGCAAGCCCCGCGCGCAGGGCGAGCGCCATGATCATCATCGTGGCCACCCTCACGATCATGGACATCATCATGATCGTCACTACGCGCAAGACGGTGGGCTCCAACACGGTCAGCGCATTGCCGGCGTGCATGTCCCGGGCGTGAACCCCGAGCGCATCGTCCAGATCGAAAAGGACATCCTCTCAAAAAACAATGCCTATGCTGTCGAAAACCGGGCTCGGTTCGGCCGCAACAGCATCTTTGTACTGAATTTCGTTTCGAGCCCCGGATCGGGAAAGACCAGCTTTCTGGTGCGCGCCATTTCCGACCTCAAGGACCGGATGTCGATCAGCGTGATTGAAGGCGACCAGCAGACCTCCAACGATGCCGCACGTATCCGCAAGACCGGCGTTCCTGCAATCCAGATCAACACCGGCAAGGGCTGTCACCTTAACGCCCACATGGTCGGCCACGCGGTGGAGGACCTGGCGCCCGAGCCCGGTTCGGTCTTGTTCATCGAAAATGTCGGCAATCTTGTCTGTCCCTCCGCTTTCGATCTTGGCGAGGCTCATAAGGTCGTGGTGCTTTCGGTTACTGAAGGCGAGGACAAGCCGCTCAAATATCCCGACATGTTCGCGGCCGCCGATCTGATGATTCTCAACAAGTCCGACCTGCTGCCGCATCTCGACTTCGATGTCGGGCTCTGCATCGCTAATGCGCTCCGCGTCAATCCGCGCCTTCGCACTCTCACGGTTTCTGCGCGCAGCGGCGAAGGCATGGAAGCGTTCTATTTCTGGCTGGAGGGTGCGGTGGCCCGGGTCGCAAAAGCTTCGCAGGAAGTCTGACGATGGTGCGCGCCTTGGCATCCATGGCGGAAGATCGTGTCCGGCGGCTGCGAGTGCGTGTGCGCGGTGCCGTGCAAGGGGTGGGTTTCCGGCCGTTCGTCTATAGGCTTGCGAGGACAATGCAGCTTACCGGCTTCGTGCTCAACGACAGTGCCGGCGTGCTGATCGAGGTCGAGGGCGCCGCTGTCGACTGCTTCGCGGAACGCGTCTGGAAAGAGGCGCCGCCGCTTGCCCGTGTCGATTGCGTCGACAAGCTGGAACTGGAGACGGCGGGCGACGAAGTGTTCGAAATCTTCCAAAGCGTCGGCGGCCGTGGCGCCACGCGCATTGGCGCCGACGCCGCGACCTGCGTCGAATGCCAGCACGAACTGAATGATCCGGACAACCGCTTTTTCGGTTATCCTTTCGTCAACTGCACTCATTGTGGCCCGCGCTTCACCATCACCCGTGCCCTCCCCTATGATCGCGCCCAAACATCGATGGCTGCGTTCCCGATCTGCAGCGCCTGCGGCGCAGATTATGGCAACCCGGAGAGCCGGCGCTTCCATACCGAGCCCCTCGCCTGCCCGGTTTGCGGGCCACAACTTAGCCATCCGATCGCTGAGATATCCGCGCGGCTCATGAATGGCCAGATCATTGCGATCAAGGGCATCGGCGGCTTCCAGCTCTTCTGCGACGCACGCAATGATGCGGCGATTGATCGTCTTAGACGAGGTAAGATGCGCGACGAGAAGCCGTTCGCGATCATGGTTCCGGACATTGAGACAGCCCGGCTACTCGCCAGGCCATCGCGGGCACAGGAGGATTTGCTCGCCTCGACCGCCGCCCCGATCGTCCTAATCGAGGCGCGTGATCACCTTTCCAAGCTCATTGCTCCGGGCCTTAGTCGGGTCGGTCTGCTGCTCGCCTATGCGCCGGTGCACCACCTGTTGTTTGCTGCGTTTGCCGCAGAGGCGGCAGGTGCTCCCGCCGCTTTGATCGCGACCAGCGCCAACCCGGGGGGCGAACCGCTCCTATCAGACAACGACGATGCCATGCATCGGCTTGCCGGGATTGCCGACCTGATCGTCACACATGACCGCGACATCGCCATTCGTGCTGACGATTCCGTCATGCAGGTAATTGACGGCGCGCCGAGCTTTCTGAGGCGCGCCCGGGGTTTTGTGCCCGAGCCAGTCGATCTCGGTGAGGACGGCCCATGCGTGATTGCCACCGGCGCGGACCTCAAAAACACGATCTGCGTAACAAGGGGTCGGGAGGCATTCCTGTCGCAGCACATCGGCGGTCTCGACAGTGTCAAAGCGATCCGCTTCCAGCGCGAAGCCCTCGAGCATCTCTGCTCTATCCTTGATGTCAGGCCGGAATTTGCCGCCTGCGATCTGCATCCGGATTTCCGTTCAGCGCGTATAGCGGAAAATTTGGATCTGCCGGTTCTGCCTGTGCAACATCACCTCGCTCACATCGCGGCCGTTGAGGCGGAACATCATGCCGGCGGGCCGGTCCTCGGGCTTGCACTCGACGGCCATGGCTATGGCGTTGATGGCAGCAGTTGGGGAGGCGAAATGCTTGTCGTCGACGGCCCTCGCTGGCAGCGGCTCTCTTCGCTTCTTCCTTTGCCGGCGCCAGGCGCCGACCAGGTTGCGCGGGAGCCCTGGCGCATGGGAATTGCCGCGCTCCAGGCCGCCGGCCGCCGCGACCTTGCGGCCACGCTTTGGCCTGGGCATCCCGGCGTCGCGCACCTTGACACGATGTTTGCCCGCGGCTTGCAACCAACCGAGACGTCCAGCTTGGGGCGGCTTTTCGATGCGGTGGCCGCGATCGCGGGCGTCCGCCTCGTCCAGAGCTACGAGGGGCAGGCAGCAATGGAGCTCGAAGCACTTGCCGATGATCCGCAATGTCTTGCAGGAGGCTACAGGCTTGCCGATGGCATGCTCGATTTCCGACCCCTCATCGTCCATCTGGCCGAGCGGCGGCTTGACCGCCGCCAGGCCGCAGACCTATTCCACGGCACGCTGATCAGCGGCCTCGCCGACTGGGCCGCCCTTGGTGCATCAAAGGCTGGCACGCGAACGATCATGCTCGGCGGCGGCTGCATCACGAACCGCGTTCTGGCCGAGGGTCTTTCCCGCGCCCTGCGCGACCACGGCCTTGAGCCCTATCTGCCGCGCCGGGTTCCGCCCAATGACGGGGGCATAGCGCTCGGTCAGGCCGCCCATGCGCGGCACGTGATCAAACACGACTGCGCGCGGATCTCGGAGCACCGGACATGTGCCTAGCCCTACCGGTCCAGGTGATGGAACTGCTGCCAGACAACATGGCCAAAGTAGGGCTCGACGGCATCTTTAAGGTCATATCGATTGCGCTCGTCGAGGATGTCACGCCCGGTGACTATCTCGTCCTCCACGTCGGCTACGCGCTTGCGAAGATCGACACGGAAGAAGCGCAGAGGACCCTTGCCTTGATCCGCGAAGCTACTCTCGGAGGTGCGGCGTGAAATATATCGACGAATACCGCGATGCCAAGCTCGTCAAGGATATTGCTCGCCAGATCGAAGCGGCGGTAGATCCGGCACGCAGCTATCATTTCATGGAATTCTGCGGCGGCCACACCTATGCAATTTCGCGCTATGGCCTTGAAGACCTGCTGCCATCCAATGTGCAGATGATTCACGGACCGGGCTGTCCAATCTGTGTGCTCCCGATCGGCCGCATCGACGCAGCGATCGAGCTTGCCATACGCCCAGAAATCACGCTTTGCACCTATGGCGACTTGATGCGTGTGCCATGCTCAAACGGCTTAAGTCTGCTCAAGGCGAGGTCGGCCGGCGCCGATATTCGAATGGTCTATTCGACACTCGATTCGCTAAGCATCGCCGAAGCCGAACCGAACAGGCAAGTCGTCTTCTTCGCCATCGGTTTCGAGACCACGACGCCGCCGACGGCGCTGGCGCTGCGGTTCGCGATCGCGAAGGACCTCGCAAACTTTTCGATCTTCTCAAACCACGTGCTAACACCGGCTGCGATCAAGACTATTCTCGAAAACTCCGACGTTCACCCGCTCGGCCCTATCAAGATCGACGGATTGCTTGGCCCTGCACATGTGAGCACGGTAATTGGTACGCAGCCATTTGAAGTCCTTGCCGAAGAATTTAACAAGCCGATCGTGGTGGCAGGCTTCGAGCCGCTTGACGTCATCTATTCAATCCTGATGCTGGTCCGCCAGGTCAATGACGGCGTCCATAAGGTCGAGAACCAGTATATCCGCGCCGTGACTACCCTTGGCAACGAAAAGGCGAAGTGCGAGATCGCAAACGTCTTCGAATTGCGGGAAAGTTTCGAATGGCGCGGTCTGGGCGCGATACCCCATAGTGCGCTTGGCCTCAGGTCCAAATATGCCAAATACGATGCCGAGAAACGTTTCGAGATGGTGACGCCGGCAGCGCAAGACAATCCGGCCTGCGAATGCGGAGCCATCCTGCGCGGTATAAAGAAGCCCTCCGACTGCAAGCTGTTTGGTAAGGTCTGCACGCCCGATTCGCCGATGGGTTCCTGCATGGTGTCGTCGGAAGGCGCCTGCGCCGCGCATTGGATCTACGGCCGTTTCCGCAGACAGGGAAAGGCGGACGAAAGCTGGAGGACGGTCGCATGACCGTGAAAGCCAAAAGGTCCAGGCTCGACCTCCGGAACGGACGCATCGATCTCTCGCATGGGGCGGGCGGCTGCGCCACGGGCCAGTTGGTCGAGGACATTTTCCACAAGGCCTTCGACAATGACTGGCTCAGAGCTGGCAACGATCAGTCGGCATTTGCCGTTCCGGCAGCGCGCATGGTGATGACCACCGACAGCTATGTTGTCTCGCCGCTGTTCTTTCCCGGCGGCAATATTGGCTCGCTTGCGGTGTATGGGACGATTAACGACATTGCCATGGCCGGCGCGCGCCCGCTCTATCTTTCGGCAGGTTTCATCATTGAAGAGGGATTTCCGCTCGCAGACCTTAATCGAATTGCAGAAGCCATGGGATCAGCCTCCCGCGAGGCGGGTGTGCCGATCATCACTGGTGATACGAAAGTGGTTGAGCGCGGCAAGGCCGACGGCGTGTTCATATCCACCTCCGGCATCGGCATAATTCGAGCCGGTCTCGACCTGCGCTCCGATGCCGCGCGGCCAGGCGATGCGGTGATCATCTCGGGTTCGATAGGCGATCACGGCGTCGCTGTGATGTCGAAGCGCGAGAGCCTGGATTTCGATACGGACATCATATCGGATTGCGCGGCGCTACACGGGTTGGTAGCGGCAATGGTCGAGGTCGCCGGATCGTCAATTAGGCTTATGCGAGATCCAACACGCGGTGGACTTGCGGCGATACTCAACGAAATCGCCAATGCCTCAAATGTCGGCTTCCGCATCGAAGAGGAGGCCATTCCGATCAAGCCGGAAGTAGTCGCGGCCTGCGAATTGCTCGGCCTCGACCCGCTCAACGTCGCCAATGAGGGCAAGCTCGTCGTCGTGGTGGCGCCAGAGTTTGCGGATGCGCTGCTCGCCGTCATGCGCGCGCATCCGTTGGGTGCTGAGGCCGCATTGATCGGCCATGCCGAGGCTGACGACCGTTGCTTCGTCCAGATGGCGACGTCGTTGGGCGGCAGTCGCATTGTCGATTGGCTATGGGGCGAACAGTTGCCGCGAATCTGCTGAGCACGGCTGTGCATCGCTTCGCGCAAGAATGCATGCCCGGAGCCAGCAACGAGCTTGATGTGCAGCTATCATGCGTACTTTGCGGTAAATCGCATGCACTCCCTCCTGATGGTCATGAAGGGATCTAAGCGCTGCCACGCAAACTGGATCGGTTCACAAGATCTCGCGGTTATCGCTAAATCGCGCGAGCATCTGTCGAATCTGCATATTTTCTTGAAGAAGATGTTCCATCAGCAAAGCCTTAAGCCGTCGATTCTCTTCTTCGAGCGCAATTAGCTCGTCGCCTGAGATATCGATGTGGCCGGCGTTTGATTGGGCGCTGACCGTGCTTGTCGTTTCGTCGGCATTATGATCGATATTTGCTTCACGTCGACGCTTTGTGTTCTTTCGAGACCGCCTGGAAGAGCCGTCTTTCAACGGTGAAACAGAAGTGAAGATCGGACCATTGTCCTGCTGAGACGCGCAGGTTTGTTCCGTTTCGAAAGAGGACGCCGAAATCCGTTGATCGTCGCCGGTTTCAACGTAGTCGTTGAGGTGAGTTTCTGGTTTTGGATCCGCCCACGGCTCGCTTTCATGCTTCGGAACATCTGAGACGATGTTGGGCTCGAAAAGATGCGGTGCGTCAGCTTCCGCCTCGCGTGCCAGCGCCTTGAGGTCGGTATCACCCCAGATGGAAGTTGGCTGGATCGTTGTCCTGCGGCGCGCCGATTTGAGCTCGACAACGAATTTTCGCTGCTGTGTTTTCATATATGTCCCATCTTTGAGATCGTAAGGAGGATTTACGATCGGTCGAATCGCTCAAGCATTTTTCTAAGCTGATCATTCTGCAAAAGCAGCTTTTGAGCCAGTTGAATCCTCAGTTGCGTGATCTCCTCGTCCAGGCCTGCCACCTCTTCGAAAAGGCCGTCCTCAGGCGATGGGGATTTTGCATTTTGAGCATTGATTGCGACAGCTGTGTTCTGCGCGGTCACGTCAATGTGAACGCTTTTCGCATGTGCCGGCTTTTTCGTCCGCCGGGTGCCTGGAGCCTCATTGCGCGTATCGCTTTCAAGCGGCACCGCAGAGGCTTCAGCGCCCGGCCGCCCGACCTCAGAAGGCGACAGTTCTTGAACCTTGTCACCTTCAACCGGTGCCGCACCCTCAGTTTCGACCTCACCTTCGAATTCTTTTGGATCGGTCGCTATGAGCTCAATAGATCGGCTTTCATCGGGCTCGGAGCCGCTGGATGGCTCTGGTGGGTTTAGCGCAAGCTCCGGGACGTCTTGTGTTTCGCTTTGGCTTGCGTCGGTGTCGACACCATGCTCAATCGGGCTTTTGGGGGCGGACTGTCGCCGCGAAGTTAATCGAGTAAGGAATTTCCACGGTAATTTCATAGTGCTTCAACCTCGACCAGTCCGTATCCAAAATAGCGCCGCAGCGTGAAACCGGGCTCGGAAGGCGAGCCCGGCGAACGCATCTTCTGCCGAGAAGGATAGCTCAGGTCGATTTCGCCACCATCCCGCTGTTGATCGGCGATCAATCTAACCCGAGCCGCTTGCGCAGATCGGCATTTTCCGCACGCAATTTCTCTGCCAAGAGTTTGCGCAGCCGCTTATTCTCTTCTTCCAGCTGAATAAGATCCGCCATCTCGTCCCTTGCTGAAACAACAGGCGTCGTAACTTTTTGCTCGGACTGCTGTGCCGTGCTCTTGGCTGCAGTATCCATTGTGCTCTCCTTGACGGAGATGTCGGCGACCTGCATTTCGACAGGCTCGGACTTTGTGTCCGCGGGTTGTTCGCTACGCTTTCTGCGACCTCGCGGCGCCTTCGCGGGTTTGGCAACTTGCGTAGTACCCGCTGCCTCAGCAGCTACTTTCGGGCGTCGCGGAGCGCGCTGTTTTTTAGGCGCCGGCGTTTTTGCCGGTATATTCGTGCCTGCCATATCGGTCATTGCGCCAGTATTATTCTCGTCAGCCATGAGTATCTCCCTCTGTCGGCAGGAGTTCTTTTCGACCGAGTGAAAGACAGAGTCAACATTGCTGCGTTGGTGGCCCGCCTTTTGGAGAGCACCTGTCAAAAAGCGTGCCTGAAGGCGAGCGGCAGCCTGCGGACAATCGAATAAAAAAATGCCGAGCTTGCGAGGTCGAACCGTCTGTTTCACGACTAGTCCGCGTTCGCACGCTGCCAAAAAAGGGAGCTCTCCTGCCAGTTTCTGCGATCGGTCACTTCATTTAATGTTCGGATTTTCCTAAATCATTTGCAATAGATCGATGCTTCACTTGGCACCCCGATTCCTGACAGATTGTGCAAAGCCGGTTTGCACCGTCATAAAAATCGCCCTTGGTTCGACCGACAAAGAGGATACGAGATGCGTGCGCCATCAGGTTCTGTTCCGGGACTTTGCTCTGCTTCCGCCACCATGTTCGCTGTGGGAATGGCGTTCCTTGGCTATTGGGGAGTGTATGAGCCAGGAGGCTGGCACAGGTCCGATTTGATCGTCGTGATCTTGGCGCTCGTCGGTTTTGCAGCGCTTGGCTCGGTTCCCTGGATTGTAACGACCCCCGTCGTAGAGGAAAGCCAGGAAAAAATCGTAGCCGCCAGGCGAGCGCTGTTGCTGGGAGTCGTCTTGATCTGGTTGTCCGTTCTCGTCTCGTTTTTTTCTTAGCCTTGCCCCCCGAGTTCTCTGCTTAGATCATAAAATTCAGCAATTCGCAGATAACGAGACCCGCCGCGCCGCGCAGGCCGGCGACATCCTCCCGATCGCCGAGGGCAAGGACGATCTCGTTATCCGCAGGATTGACCATCAATTGCCTGAAGCTCTCTCCAATAAGATCTAACATCATTTTTCCGCCGCGCACGATGTCACCATGCAAAGTGATGCAGTTGGGTGCCATCAGCTGTTGAAGGTTCGCCAGCCCGACAGAAATATTGGACGCGTACTCTTCAAGCAGTTCTTTTGCCCCTTTAACGCCAGTTTCAGCGAGCCACACCAAACGGCTCGCATCCAACGAGCCAGCCTGCGGCAGGCTCCTGGCCTTTGCTTCGCCTCTTAGCCATCGCAGTGTGGCGATCGTTTCCCAACATCCGCGTCGTCCGCATCTGCACATTTGGCCATTGAGTTGCACGATAGTATGGCCGATTTGGCAGTGCTTACCTCCTGCGGCCCTGTAAGGATATCCATCGACATAGAGCGCCGCGCCCAACGACTGACCGATGTAGACGACCGCGAAATTTCTCCGCCCACGTCCTTGCCCGAACCAACGATCGCCAACAAGCAAGGCTCTGGCGTCTTGGTCGACGCAAGCCGGAACTCCGAAACGCTTTTCTAACTGCGCTTTTATCGGAAATCCATGAAGGTGCGGCGCAAGATCCATGGCCGCGATCGAGCCCGTTTGCGGGTTGAGCTCGTTGGCAACCGCCACACCGATGCCTAGGACCGGTTGGTGGGCAGAGGCGATTGACTTTTCAATGCAAGCACTGACGATCTGAAAAGCATCGACAACATCTGTCAGATCTTTCGCCAAATTCGCGTCGTGTTGAGCATAGGTCTCACCCTCCAGAGTAACCAAGCATGCGTGGACACCGTCGTGCATCAGCCGAACTGCGCAGATCGGCTTGGCCTCCTTGGAGAACCAGAGCTTGGTAGCGGGTTTTCCGCCGGTCCGATTGGCGGGAACTACGTCGCCTTCGGCAAGAATACCCTGATTGATCAATGGTTGGACGATGCCGCCGATGGTTGCTCGGTTGGCACCGGTGACGCGCGCAAGCTCGACCCGGCTGGAAGGGCCCATATCGTATAGGGCCTGTAGCAAGCGCCCTCGATTTGCAATCCCTAGCGTCCGCGCGGCGATTAGAGGATGAGCTGGCCTCAATCCTTTACTGTCGCTCTGGTCCCCCTCGACTGGCCCGATGAGGCGATTGCCAGATCCATCTCGAGTGTTCGCATTTCGCGCAATTGATGGTTTTTCCGTTTTTCTTATCATGGACTCCATTTGATCCGACTTTCTCTTTTATCGAAATTCGATTGTCTTCACGCCACTCCCGCGTGAGCCCTGCCGTCGTTGCCGAACGCTTCCGGGAGCCGGTATAGCAATCGTCACACAGGCTGAGTTTCTCCACCGCCATCCGAATGTTCATGTCGGCAACGAAGAAGCATTTTCGAGTATATGTGCATTCTTCGGATAAATGTTTTTAGAAACACCAACACAACAACAGAAATATTCGCCAATGCAAAATATACTTTTAAATATATTTTAGAAATACTGTTGATTTGGCCTGCTAAAACACTAGAACTCTTCGGCAAATCGACAGACATCGACGTAATCCAATCGCCGGAGGAATAAATGAACGAATTTGCCAGCAATAATCTGGACCTCTGTGAGTCCGGAGGGCACTGGCGGGAAAAGGATCTCGCTCTCCTTGGCGGGGAGCCCATCGTTCCTTCCGGGCGGATTACGCCTTGGCCAGCCACACAGACAGAGCATTTGGATGCCCTGCGCGAAGTTGTAGACAGTGGAAGGTATCATCGGGTCAATCACCCTGTCGTGGCCGATTTGGAGCAGGATCTCGCGACTTGGACGGGGAAGTGGAAGGTGCGCGCCGTCGGCAGCGGTACGGCGGCAATCCATATCGAACTCGATTATTTTAAAGGTAGAGGCGAGCACGTGGTGACTGCGGCGCTAAATTGGCCGGGCGCGGTGGGGCCAATTGCGATCACTGGCCTTCAGCCCGACTTCGTTGACGTCGACATGAACCTCGCCGGGATCGATCAAGATGCGGCAGCCGACCGATACGGACCCGGCGTCGGAGCGGTTCTCATCACCCATCTCTTCGGGAATAACATTCGTGTTCCTCATGCAAGATCTGCCGCCCGCGCCCAAGGCATTGCCGTGATTGATGACGTCTGCCAATCGATCGGCGCCATTAAAGCGATCGCAAATGGGGCATACATCGATACAGACGCCCTCGCTTTGTCCGGCAACGGCGCCAAGCACCTTGGAGCGGGCGAGCTTGGATTCGTGATTACCGAGGACAAAGATCTAATTGAACACGTGGACTGCGTTTCGCTGACGAGTTCATCTCGAAACGGAGATCGGGCATTTTCGCCGTCTTCAGCAGGTTATAACTACCGTCCGAACGTCTTCTCTTCGTCTATCGCAAAAATGCGATTGAGAAACCTCGAGACACAACTTCAGATTCGAAGAAATAATGGGAAAATTCTATGGGAGATGATCCAAGATCTCTCCGGTATATTTCCCGTCTTCGACCCATCTGACTGCAGTCAGTCCATGCTCAGCTTCCCACTTCGCATCGAACCGGAAGCTCTCGGTTTTGGTTCGGGTCCGGCGGCAAGGGACACCATCGTCAAACTGCTGCAGGCGGAGGGGGTGCCCGTTTTGGTCTGGCTCAGGAAGCCTGTGTTCGAATATCTGCCGAATATTGCCAAGGATTGGAAAGCCGCCGATTTTCCTAACACGGTAAAACTCTTGGATACGATGTTTTGCGTATCGGAGATCGCGCCGCCCAATGAAGCCGGGGTGATGGAACTTTACGCTGAAGCGTTTCATCGGGTCTGGAAGGCTCTTTCCAAGATTGGCCCAAAGATTTCCAGTATCACCACAACCATCTAGGCAGGCCTAAAGCAAAGTCACCTCCACGCTGGCTCTCTTGCAATGTCGTTTTTGAACGACAACGGAGTAATCCCATGACCTCGTCCAAAATGCCAAAACTTCTGATTTTCGATTGTGATGGCGTCCTAATCGACAGCGAAATCATTGCGACCGCGGTGCATGTCGAAGTGCTGGCAGAGCACGGATATAATATAGCGGCCGAGACTTACAACCGTCGCTTCACAGGCATGACTGATCGGCAAACCTATTCAATCATCGAAGCTGAGTCTGGCTTGTCCTTGCCGGAGGGTCATCATGAATATGTTATGGCAGAAATTGGCCGACGGTATGCCAGCGATCTCAAAGCCATCTCAGGCGTCAATCAAGTTCTGGATGCGATTGATTTGGCGCGATGCGTGGCATCGAGCAGCAATCTGAAGGAGCTGCATTTTGCGCTCAAGCTAACAGACCTCTATGATTATTTTTCGCCAAATGTATTCAGTGCTTCCCAAGTCTCACGTGGCAAGCCCGCCCCGGATCTTTTTCTATTTGCGTCTGAGACAATGAACACGTCGGCGGACAAGTGTTTGGTCATCGAAGATAGCGTTGCCGGGGTCCAGGCGGCGGTGGCGGCCCAAATGCGGGTAGTTGGTTTCGTCGGCGGTTCTCATTGTCCTGTCGGACACGCTGAGAAATTGCTGGAAGCAGGCGCCATGAGAACATTCAGCCAGATGGCGGCGCTGCCAGAAATTCTTGCAGGTTGATGGTTTGGGCGATGGTCCGCCCGCAGGCTGAAGCCGCAACGGGCGAACCAAAGGCGCACAATGCTTTTGCATTGGAGAGTTTCGCAAGTGAGGACCCCAAATGTCCCTTTTGTGTTGCGGATCCCAATCAGCGTCAGGGTCATCCCGCTGCAAGGTTCTTTGGGAAAGGCTTCAATCTAAAGCACCCGGCACTTGGCAAATAGGAAAAGACGATGGCTGAAAAGCAAGCACACATTCAAGCTCCAATAGTGATTGAGTATCTGGAGAATTGGCGCGATCTGTTCCCGGTTTGTGCAAGCTGGTCCTTTGGGCAATGGGGTTGTCAGGCCAATGGATCATTCGAGGAGACGCAGCGTGAATTCCAAGCGTCCTCAAGAAGTTCTCTACCGCTGACTTTGGTTGCTCTCGAAGATAGGAGACCCGCAGGGATGATCAGCCTTTCCAATTATGATTTTAAAGGAAGGCCTGATCTTTCGCCGTGGCTGAAATCGCTCTACGTCCATCCATTCCACCGCAACAAGGGTACAGCTTCATTGCTGGTCAAAAGGCTGGAACAGGAAGCTTTGCGCCTCGGCTACGAAAGGCTTTATCTCACCACCGAGAGCGCAAAGCTCCTCTACGCGAAGAATGGCTGGTCGGAAATGGACCACGTACAGACACCTTATGGCGATGCAACTTTAATGACAAAGATGTTGCTCGGAGCACGTACAGTCTAGGTCTGACGAACCAGGGGGTGCCTGGTGTTGGTCCGCGGGTGCCCAAATCTCCTCCGGGACTCAACTGACCTGTCCGCGTGAACATATCGGAGACTGCCATGAATCGTGCTTCGGACGGATCAGATTATGGCAGGCGTGACCTCAGCCAGACTGTCGTCTATAGTGGCCTTCAAAAATCACGCTCCCACGAATCCTTTAAGCAGCCCAAAGCGATTGAATCGCCAAGCGTCATCCGTTTTTCAAATTGCATCGACAGAGGAAACCCAAAAATGTGGCTTTGCGAGAATGCTCTCCAATGTCGCGGAATAGCCGTTCCAACTTCCGCTGATGAACAGGTCCCCGCAAAGGCTGACGCTGCCTACAATGCGGTTCTTCAATTGCTTTACAGCTATGCTCGCGTGCCGGTGCAACATCTTAGTGATCAGGAGCTTGCCTGCGAACTGGACCTCGGTCGGACGCCGATACGCGAAGCACTCATCCGACTTGCGGCGGAGGGCAAGATTCTTTCGATCCCTCAGAAAGGCTATTTCACCAGGCCGCTCGTGGAGGGAGCACTGTTGGACTTATATGGTATCGCACGTCAAACCCTCACCTACGCGCTCTGGCGTATGCGGCCGCATGTGCCGGATACCGACGGCGAACGTGACAAGCCGCCCCGCGACCACCTCGCGATGCATGCGGAAACCGTCTTTGCCCAAATCGCCCAGCTGTCGGCAAATTGCGAAATTTGTAGAATTGTCGACAAATTCTGCTTTTGCTCACGTCCTGTCCGGATGGAAATAATTACCTCGGAGCTTGGCCCTTCCTACGAAGAAAGCCTTGCAAGGCTGATCGACGCGATGCCGTTATTGAGCAAGGCAACGGGCGCGGTGGAATCGGCATTGATGAGTCACCTTGATCTCGAACAGAACGCACTCGCACGCGTCGTACGTGAACTAAACAGGCAGCGGTCGACAAGTTTTCCTCGGCTGGTGAGAAGTTTGTAAATACGCAAGTGTGATCATCGTCGAGTGGCTCAGCCTGTGACCAAACGTAATTGCTTAGCCGCTCAGGAGGGACAATCCACCTTCGTGAGCGCTTCCTGCAATGAAGTCGCGCCGAGAGAGACGAGCGCCCGATTTATGTATGATCGTATTTCAGCTTCACTCTTACCCTCTAGCAGTGCAATCTCGGACACGCTCCAACCGAGCGATATCCAGCGAAGGCACGAACGTTCAATGGGCGAAAGCTTCCAGATCGTCATGAACACTCGGCGGATTGACTGGTCCGCGTCAACGAATCCTGTCTCAGCTCGAACGGCTCACCAAATGTCAAGCTGCGCTCCTTTCTAAAAAAAGGGGCTGCCGTCGGACAGGTCCGCACGGCAGCCCCAACGCCCTGGGAGGCAAGGATTGCAATTGTTTCTCATACGCATCAGTCGCGAATTGCGGCTCCTGTCAGCGGATCGAACCAGTGCAGCTTTTTCAGGTCGACTGTCAGCGGAAGCCGCTGGCTGATTAACGGCGTTGACGCCGGAGGGATGCGCGCCACCAGACGGCTCCTGCCTCCTTGCCTTAAGTCTTCCGAATCTGCTGCCTCGCTCACTTTGACGGGCGGCGAGGCAATATCGAAGAAGACAAAGGTATCGGCGCCGAGCGCCTCGACAACGGCAATTGGCTCATTGAATAGCGTCTCGGAGTCGGGACACACCTCAAATATCTCGGGCCGAATTCCGACAATGACCTGGCGTCCGACATAGTTAGAGAGCGCAGGCCGCGCTGAAACTGGAAAGGTGATATCGGTTCCTGAGATGATGCCGTGCAAGATTCCCCCCTCCTCCCGAAGGTCGGTCCGGACGAAATTCATCGACGGCGAACCGATAAAACCGGCAACGAACAGATTGGCAGGCCGGTCGTAGAGCCGCTGCGGCGTGTCGATCTGCTGCAGGTTGCTTTCCCCTGCCTCGCCGACAGGCTTCAGCACAGCAACCCGATCCCCCATCGTCATCGCCTCGACCTGGTCGTGGGTAACGTAGAGCGTGGTGACGCCAAGGCGCTGGTTCAACAGCTTGAGTTCGGCGCGCATCTGGACGCGCAACTTGGCGTCGAGATTGGACAGCGGTTCGTCCATCAGGAACGCCATCGGATGACGGACGATCGCCCGACCCATAGCGACGCGCTGTCGCTGGCCGCCCGACAAGGCGCCAGGCTTGCGGTGCAGATACTTCGTCAGATCGAGCATCTCCGCCGCTTCGCGGACGAGCTTTTCGATCTTGTCTTTCGGCATTTTGCGCTGCTGCAGGCCGAAGGCGATGTTCTCGTAGACCGTCATATGCGGATAGAGCGCATAATTCTGAAACACCATGGCGATGTCGCGGTCCTGCGGCTCGGTGTTGGTGACATCCTGATCGTGCATAAGCAGGCGGCCGCTATTGAGCAATTCGAGCCCGGCCGCCATCCGCAGAAGCGTGGATTTGCCGCAGCCTGACGGTCCAACCAGCACGACGAACTCACCGTCGCCGACCGTGAAGCTTACATCGGCAACGGCGACGGTACCGTCCGGATAGGTTTTCCCAATCCCTTCAAAGGTCATGGACGCCATATAGTTCTACTCCCAGTATCAACAGGCGAGGCAGTCCATCCGGTCGGGTGGACGCCACACGGGATTGGTCACCGCATCAGCCGATGGTCACTGCCTTGCCGCTGGCGACGGACTCCTCGATCGCTGCGAGAACCTTCGTGTTGGCGAGGCCATCATTCGCGTCGGCAAGCAGGGGTGCGCCCTGCACGACGCTGTCGACGAAGCGGGCGATGGACTCCTGCACAAAGCCGCCGATGCGCGTTGCACCGGTCGGCGTCATGCCGATGTAATCATGGAATTTCATGCCGCCGTCGACAATGCGGCGAAGACCGCCACTATGGGTGGGATCAGCCTGGATCTGACCCTTTTCGCCGACGAACTCGACCTTGAAATCGACGAGGGAAGGGTTGTCGCGGGACAGGATCCAGCTGTTTTCCATGGTCACGACGGTGCCCTTGGAAAATTCGAGGATCGATGCATGGAAATCCTTGGTGTCGACGCCACGGGCAGATAGCGTCCCGCAACGGGCCACCGCGTAAACGCGGCTAACTTCGTCTTCGAGGATGAAACGCAGCACGTCGACGAGATGGCTGCCTAAGAACCATAGTGCCGAGGATTTTGCCGCCCAGCTCAGCATCTCGAACGGAACGAAGGTCGTGTTTGAAAGCCGCGCCGTGCCGTGTTTGGCAAGCCCGATCTGGCCGTCCTGGATCATGTCGCGGACCTGCGCCAGGATCGGATTCACCCTGTTGTGGAAGTCGATCATCAGCTTGCCCTTCGACTTTGCGGCGGTCTCGGCGATCTCCTCTGCTTCCTCCACGGTCGTTGCCAGCGGTTTTTCGCTGAGCACATGCTTGTCGGCCTTGAGTGCGGCAAGGATGATCGGCGTGTGGGTGAAGTCTGGTGTTGCCACCGACACGGCATCGATGCGATCGCTGGCGATCAGCTTACGATACTCGGTGAACGCTTCCGCCGCGCCGAAACTCTCCTTCATCTTAAGCGCCCTGCCCTCGTCAAGGTCGCATACGCCGACAAGTTCGGTCTCCGGCAGGACGTTGAAGGTGTTGGCGTGATTGTTGCCCCAAAGGCCGGCGCCGATAACGCCGATGCGAAGTTTGCTCATTCGTTATTGCTCCATTCAGAACTAAGAAAAGGGTCAACCTTTGACCGAACCGAAGGTGAGGCCACGGACGACGTAGCGGTCGAAAACCAGAAAAATGATCATCGGCGGGATCATCGCGAGCACGGCGGCCGCGGCGATGTAGTTCCAGGTGACGCCGCTGGTGGCGAAGTATCCGAGGGTCCCGATCGGAAGAGTGGCGGTCGAGCGCGAGCTCAGCACCAGCGGGAAGGCCGCGTTGTTCCATGCAAAGACGAAGGCGAACATCGAGGTGACGATGATGCCGGGGCGAACGATCGGAAGCGTGATCCGCCACATGATCGTGTACCAGCGGGCGCCGTCGACGCGGGCAGCCTCTTCGAGCTCCGCCGGCACCTCATCGATGAAGCTCTTCATAAGCCAGACCGAAAACGGGATCGTCAGCGTCTGGAGAACCAGTACCATCGAGAAGTAGGAGCCCTGAAGTCCAACGCGTGTGATCAGCACGAAATACGGGATCAGGAAAGCGATCGGCGGCGCCATCAACAGCCCGAGATACCAGAGCATGATGTTCTTCTTGCCGCGCATCTTGAATCGCGAGAGCGCGTAAGCCGCAGGAACCGAGAACGGCAGATTGAGCAGCACTGCCCCAATCGCGACGATGAGAGAGTTGACCAGTTGCGGCGCATTGGTGCCGGGATCGACGAGGATATGCCGGAAGGCATCGAGCGTCGGCTCGAAGGTCAGTTGCGGCGGCATCGCAAACGCCGTTTCGGCCGGCCGGATCGCGAGCGCCAGAAACCACAGGATCGGGCCGATGAAGACGGCAAGGCACAATAGGCCGGCGGCATAGGTGAGCGCCGTGTAGAAGGTCGTGCGGCTTTTCATGTCACCACTCCTCATTGCGGAAGGCGAAGAAGACGTAGAGGACGACGATGATGTTGACGATCAGCACCGCGATCCACGTCTGAGCGCTGACAAGGCCGACATTGAAGTTGACGAGGCCTTGTTCGTAGAGCGAATAGCCAAGCGTGCGCGTCGACGTCCCCGGCCCGCCGCGGGTCAACACCAGCACGGTGTCGAAGGTGTTGAAGATCTGCATGAAACGCAGCATCACGATAATGATGGCGGTGCGCCGGATGAGCGGCAGCTTGATGCGCATCAGGATCGTCCAGGCCGATGCGCGATCGAGCCTAGCGGCCTCGATGATCTCGTCGGGAACGGCAAGCAGGCTCGCATAGAGGACGATGGCGAAGAAGGGGGTCCACTGCCAGATATCGACGAAGAGAATGGCGGCAAGCGCCGTCGATGGCGAGCCGAGAATGCCCTCCGCCGGCACCGGCAGTAAGAGCGACTGCAGAACCCAAGTTACAAGGCCGCCGCCCGGGTCATAGAGGTAGCGAAACAGGAAGCCGACGACGATCGGCGCGATGGTGGTCGGCAGTATTAGAAGCGCGCGCACGACATTCATGCCAGCCAGCGCTTTGAGCAGGACGAGCGCAATCGCCAAGCCGAGCGAGAACTCGATCGCTGTGCCCAGGATCGACAGGATCAGCGTGTTAGTAAGGGCCGCGCGGAAATCGAAGGCATTGAGCGCCTCGACATAATTGTCGAAGCCGACAAAAGCCAAAGGCTGCGGGCCGACCTGCAGGTTCCAGAAATAGAAGCTCGATTTCAACGCAAAGAGCAGTGGGTAGGCGATCAGCGCCAGTAGCATGATCACTGAAGGTGCGATCAGGAAATAGGGCAGGTTTCGCCGTACGAAGCCTCGCCTGACAGGCGCAAGCGCCTGCGGCGAGCGAATGGTTGGAGCGTGCATCGTAGAAGTCCAGTTCTTCACACGTGACTGCCGGCGCGATCTTGTCCGCGCCGGCAACAGAAGAATTTATTACGCCTTGCCGAGCTTACCGATCAGGTCCTTGGCGCCATCGAGCGTGTCGGTATAGCTTTCCTTCTGATAAGGGATCATCAAATTGCCCTTGAGGATGCTTTCGAACAGGTTGTTCGTGCGCACCAGCGCCGTCTTCGGATCTTCACTGCCCGTCAGAAGCTGGTTGAGCGTGAGGCCGAGCACACTTTCGACCGCGGTGTAACCGGGGACCGGTGGGCGGGTGATCTTGCCGTTGCCCTGTTTCATCATGTCGTACTGGACATCGAGATAGGGGTAGATCGCCTTGACATCTGCGTCCTCATAAAGCGACTTGCGGGCAAAATCCGAGAACTGGAAATTAAGGTCCGGCCACTGCGCCATCTTCTTCTGTGTCGCCTTCGAGGTCGCCCATTTGATGAAGGCGTAGCCGTTGTCCTGCCGGTCGGAACTGGAGGGAACACCGAGGCTCCAGCCGCCGAGGCTGACCGTCTGCGCCACACCCTTGGCCTTCGGAAGCGCCGCGGTCGCATATTTGTCCATGACGTCCGACTTCTTGCCGGTCATGTAGCCCAAATTCTTGACCAGATAGAAGTACGGCGTCCACCAGTAGAACATGCCGATATCGCCCTTGGCGAAACGGGTGCCGGCATCGAACCATACGTAGTTGATCGCCTCAGGCGGCGAGAGCTTGTAGAGCTGCCGGTAGACCTCGACCGACTTTGCCCAGGCGGGACCGGTGAGCTGCGGCGAGAAATCCCAAGGCGCGCCCGGGAAGGACTTGAACCAGCTCGCGCCGTGGCTCGCGGAAAGCTGTGTGAACATGTGCGTGATCGGGGACGGCTGCGACCCACAGACGACCGTCGGGAACAGCGCCTTGCCGTTGAACGACTTGCCTTCGAGCGCCTTTAGCGTCTCGACATACTTCGTCCAAGTCCAGTCCTCGGAGGCCTTGGTCGGCGGCTCGGCGATGCCGAAGCTGGCGAAGATATCTTTGCGGTACATCACGCCCTGCGCATAGGCTGCCACCGGAAGCGTGCCGATCTGCCCGCGCCACATGTTCGACGAATACAAAACCTCGGGAATGAAGTCAGCAAGATCGATGTCTTTGTCCTTGGCAATGTAGTCGTTGAGCGAAATGATCCAGCCGTTGTCGAGATATTGGCCGAGCCACATCTGATCAACCGCAATGACATCCGCATCCGACGTCTTGGCGACAAACGCCGAGACTAGACGGGTCTGCAGCGCGTCATAGGATAGGCTCTCCAGCTCTACCTTGATGCCGGTTTCCCTCTCGAATTCCGGGATCATGGCCTTCATCGAGAAAAAGAATGGATCTTCGACCGACAGAACGCGGACGGTCGTGGCGCCTTGTGCGCTTGCGCGTTTTGGGGTGAGCAGAGAACTTGCGCTTGATGCCAAGAGAGTCGCGACAGACGCCGACTTCAGCATGTTCCTGCGCGACATATTTCCGATATCGAATATCATGTGTGCCTCCTCAGTTGTTCTAAAATTCCAACCGCATTCGATGACGGAAGCCTTCTCGGCGCCGAACTCGATTTCGATTAGTTACCCCTCGATCTGCCTTTCCAGTAGTTTGTTTGTACTTCGCACAAACTTATGATACTGTCAAGAAGTCTCGATCTGATGTTCCGCGTGACCTCGCAGCTATCCGGATCGGGTCGCAGTAAGCAGGAAAGCGCCATCTGGTCGAGCAAGCGCCCACAGGCTAGAAAGACAAGACTGGCAAATCGGAGACGCAAGTTGAAGTTCGAGAATCAGCCATCCTATTCGCTCGGCCAGCGCGGCCCTTCCAACAAGGACGCGCTTGCTGGCGAAGGTGGCAATGTGACACTCGTTTCGCAGTCGACCCTCGGCGAGATCAATCGCGGCCGGGTGCTGCAGGCGTTGTACGACAACGGTCCTAAAAGCCGCGCCGAGCTTGCCCGTCTCGCAGGCGTCAATCGCACGACGATCACGGGGATCGTCCAACCGATGATCGAGGAGCGCCTGCTCGTCGAAGGCGACGCGGTGCCTTCCGACTTCAAGGGCGGCAAGCCGGCGCGTCCGATCTACTTTAATCCTGAAGCCCCAATGCTCGGCGCCGTGCTTCTCTTGCCGGGCAGGATCCAGACATGCCTCGTGACGCTCAGCGGCGAGATCAAAGCGCTCACCAAGGCGCAATTCGATCCGCATGGGGACAGGGATGTATTCCTGGCGATCATCAAGGACACATTGTCCGCGACGCTTTCCCAAGCGCACCAGGCGCCCTTCGGGATCGGTATTGCCTCAGGAGGCATGATCGACAGCGACAACGGGGTGATCCTCGCCGTCAATCTTGCGCCCGTTCTGACGGGCCTCCCCTTGGTCGATATCCTGCAGGCGCATTTCTCACTGCCTGTTGTCATCGATCATCATCCGCGCGCGCTTCTCGTTGGCGACCGGTGGTTCGGGCCGGGTCGTGGCCAGCAGACGTTCGCGGCCATCTATACCGGGGAGGTTCTGGGCGGCGCTTTCTACATCGACGGACGGGTCTACCGGGGGCTTGCCGGTTCCGGAGGCGAACTCGGCCATACCGTGGTGCAGATCGATGGCGACCTCTGCAATTGCGGCAAGCACGGATGCTGGGAAACCGTCGCCGCCCTACCCTGGCTGCGGCGTGAAGCGACTCGACTTGGCTTCGCAGACCCCGAAAGCGTCACCTGCGCTCGCCTCGTAAATGAGGCAGCAGAAGGCTCCGAAGCTGCGAACGGTCTGCTGGACCGCTATACCCGAAACGTCGCGTTCGGGATCCTCAACCTGCAGCAAACCCTGTCGCTCAACTCCTATGTCCTGCATGGGGACATTGCAAGCGGCGGCGCCGACGCCGCTGAGCGCGTCAAGCAGCATGTCGAACGACTGGTCAGGAAGCGGCCGAACCAGGAGATTTCGGTCACGGTGAATGGCATCGGAGAAGGTCATACCGCGTTGCGAGGGGCTGCTGGCTTGGTCTTGTCCAGCCATCTGAAGCTGGTCATTTAGGCAGGATACGGTCGTAACGGCCGCACGGCTCGTGGAACGCCGATCGACAATGAGTCCGAATTCGTGGCCCTCGTCGCAAGTCCCGCCTTAAGCGACGCGGGACCATCCAAATCATTGCACGAGAGCCCGCCGAGGGGTTCGCCCCGCGTGGGCGTTCGGCTTGGCTTTCAAAGGGGCCGCCATGCCGGCTTCGAGGCAAGCGGCCATGAATGCCTCTCGTGCAACGACGGCGGCTACGGCGCCATTAAGGGCACCGCGACAGGTCTTAATGGCACGCTGATGGCGTTCGCCATAACGCAATGGCCATTCGTTTTCGAGAAAATCCAAGGCGTCGTAAACGCCCGCAAACGTCCGCTCAAGACCGCACTGCAGTCGGATAGTGACCAGACGAGTCCAGGAAACATCGGTTGTCGGCATCCTATTCCTCCTTTCCTTTCCAACGTCACCTGTGGTCATCAACAAATATTGGAATAACTTCCGAGCGTTCAAGTGTCGCGACGACGCAAAGCCGCATTGACCGAGCCAGCAGGGGCAACTCTCAAGCCAAACGGGTCGCAAACGCCGCTTATTAGGATGCGACGCGATACCGTGAAATCTTGGCGCGGCCGCCGGCAATAATCGCAAAGCCTTTTTCTAATTTGCGTGGTCCAGCCAACCAACCGCTCGTTTGCTAAGATCGCGCCTACTGACAATCGCAGAGGAGAGTCGCCACTACCATCTTCCACCGCCCCTTCGCAGTCTGAGCCTCCTTAGACCCTCCAAACGAAGCTTGGATCATGATCCGTCGATTGATGAAATCGCGAACAAAATGGATCGTAGGGTACCGCTCGTCTTCCTTCTAATTAAGGGCGGAGTGTACAACAGGTCCCATAGGCGTTGTTGCAGTGGCCAGCCAATTTATGCCGGTCTGAGGTCCGCCAAAAATTTGTCAAAAGCATTGTTGATCGGCTTAGCGATCTCCGCCACCGCCTTGCTCGCCAGCGCCCGGAATTCCTTGGCGTTCTCGATGCTGGTGTCTACGCGCTTGTGCAGGAACGCCGATTGCAGTTCGAAGACTTGTGACGGCGAATTCGCGCCCAGCAACGCTTGCAAATGCGAGAAACCGGCCACCGCATTAGCCTGCAACGCGGCGACAGACTTAAGCGACAATTCGTAACTGACTAGTGTTGCGGTTTCGAAGATCGGAGTGAGCACTTTCTGTGCCTCTTCAGCGCTCGAGGCGAATTTAAAGAAAGCTTCGGTCAACTGCTTGTTCCCCTTTTCGACGGATGCCCCGATTTGATCGGCCACCTTGAGGGGCGATGATGCTGAATTTTCGATTGTTTCAAAGGACCTTTCTGAAACCTTGGTGGTCATAGCGTTTTCCTTCTCACGTTTTGATGGGTTGCTAGGCACGGCGATATTCTTGAAAAATCTGACGCTGAGAGTATCGCCTGCCCTTTGTACATGCACGAATGCAGAACTCGGTTTGACGGCGTTTTTCAGAATCCGGATCCGAGAGAGTCCGAAATTGGCTCCAGTACCCGCCTGGTTTTGGAAACCGGTCCTATCCTTGGCTGCGTCTTGCCGCCTAAGGACGAGTACGTGCAAACTCGATGCCAACTATGCACACGCTTTCAAAAGGTCCTTCCAGAAGCGCATATCTCCAGACTGCAGCGCGTCTGCTATGTCGTTCATTGTCGGACTCAAGACATTTTTGGACGCAAAGACAGAGCGACCATCAGTCTGATCGCTTTGCCGTAAAACCATTTTTTTGTTTGGCACGAAACTTGTGTGCCTGTAGCGGACGCCGGGAGCAAGCCGCAGCAAAGGCTCCGGTTCTGATCTCGGCTGGTCGTCGCAAAATTTGAAGTCAATGACAGAGGGCGCACATCCTGAACCGGACGATGGATCCTGCGGGTGTCAAAGGGTTCTGGCGAACACCGCATAGATAACCTGTCAAAAATCCCGGCCGGGGGCGAGAATGTCGAGGATGGCAACGACTATGCGTGGGGATGCAATCAACGGAGTTAAGGATGAATAAATATTTTTGCGAATTGCTAGGGACCTTTGCGCTCGTTTTCTTCGGCTGCGGCACACTCCTCTTTATGCGTTCGGAGGCAGGCCCCCTTGGTGTTGCTCTTGCCTTCGGGATGACAGTGGTAGCGATGGCCTGCGCGATTGGTCCAGTATCAGGCGCTCATCTCAATCCCGCCGTCAGCCTCGGTTTTCTCGTTTCCCGGCGGTTTGGACTGTGGGAATTCGTCGCGTATGTCTTGGCTCAAAGTGCGGGCGCTATCGCAGCAGCAGGCACACTCTACGTTATAGCAATGGACAAAGTCGGCGGTTACAACATCGCGGTAGAAGGTTTCGCTCAAAACGGCTGGGGAGCCTATGGGGCAAGATCTGCGTTCCTGTTTGAGTTCATCTCCACGTTTCTGTTCGTGACGGTATTTCTCAAAAGCACGGCCGAGGATGGCTCGGGCACTGTAGCAGGTTTTGCGATTGGTCTTACCCTCGTTGCGATCCATCTGGCCGGCATTACGGTTTCGGGTTCTTCTGTAAACCCTGCACGGTCGCTCGGCCCAGCACTCTTCGCAGGGGAGACGGCGCGCGCTCAACTCTGGCTTTACATAATTGCACCAATGCTCGGTGCCGTCGCGGCGGGCCTTCTGCAACTCAGTGAAGTTCTCGCGTTTCGACCAACAAGCAATCCGCTGAAGCGCAACGGCACCACTCTTGCGGGGCGAAGTAGAGCTGATGCAGTTCGCCACTTCCGGTCCCGCCCCTGATCCAGATTTGAACGCACCTCACGTCCCTTTGACCGCCAAGCGCCCTGCCCCCGAGCCATTACATTTGGGGCTACATGTCAATTGGTTTCTCCCCGTCGATAGTCACCTAAGCTGCTTCCAATTTCGCCTTTAAAGGCGCGCGATCAATCTTCTTTCACAAGAAGAAAATCAGACGGCGGCCATGATCTGAAAAACATGGGTCCAGACCCTAGTCCGACGGCCGAAAACAGACCTCAGATCGATATTGCGGCCGATGCTCCTGCAAGGAATTCCTCCGAAAGTGGTACGGCTTCGCCTATGTGAATATTCCACTGAACATTATGAATGCTGCTCATAGTTCCATGAAGAAAAGCCATTTCAGTTTTGGTTTGCCTCATGATATTGGCCGCTGGGGTCAAGGAATATCGCCTTCGCCCCGGCACGATAGGACGAAGAGCGTGAGCCTGGGCGGAAAAGCCATCGGGCCGTACGTATGCTGATATACAACCTGCGCTTGAGGCTAGAGACATAAATTATAACCTTAAGCCGCACATCGTCCGGCCAACGGCAAAAAAGAGGTCTTTTATGCGCGCAGACGTGCAGTGGAAATTGTGCTGGGAAAATGAGTTGCAACTCTCCGATCATGTCGAACTCGCTGAGTTCTTTCGAAAGACCTACGGGCCGACTGGGGCTTTTAACGCAAAGCCGTTCCAAGGCAGTCAAAGCTGGGCCGGCGCACGACCTGAGCTTCGTGCGATCGCGTACGACTCGATCGGTGTTGCGGCCCATCTGGGCTTACTGCGCCGCTTCATCAAAATTGACGGGGTCGATCTTTTGGTGGCTGAACTGGGTTTATATGGAGTGCGCCCGGATCTTGAGGGGCTCGGCATCGCCCATTCGATCCAGGTGATGCTTCCAACATTGCAGAAGTTTCAAGTTCCATTCGCCTTCGGTACGGTTCGGCCGGAGCTGCGAAAACACATTGAAAGATTTGGCCGACACAGTCCGCTGACGGTTGTGTCGCAGGTGAGCGTGCGATCCACGCTGCCACACGCGCGTATCGACTTGCCGCCCACCCGTGTCGAGGATCCGCTTGTCATCATTCTGCCTATTGGACAGCCCATCTCCGCCTGGCCCCCCGGTACGATGATCGACCGGAACGGACCGGAGTTATGACCTATCTCGACTGCTTGCGGAAGTGCATAGACTCCTCGTGGAGCTCAAGGTCCCAAGCGCAATATGGTCCGGCGATCGGCAGAATCGTGCCGGCCACCCTCGGATGAAGAGATATGCGGTTCAATGGCCTTGATCTCAATCTTCTGGTTGCGCTCGACGCCCTGATGAGCGAGCGTAATCTGACGGCGGCGGCGCGCAGCATCAACCTGAGCCAACCGGCCATGAGCGCGGCCGTCGCCCGGCTGCGCACCTTCTTCCAAGATGAGCTGTTTACCATAGCTGGGCGCGAATTTATCCCCACACCTAGGGCAGAAAGCCTGGCGCCCGCGGTGCGCGATGCTCTGCTCCATGTTCAGCTCTCCATTATTTCCAGAGAGCCGTTTGACCCCGCCCAATCGGATCGTCGCTTCAAGGTTATCCTTTCCGATTACGTCGCGCTGGTATTTTTCGAGAAAGTCGTAGAGCGCGCGGCGCGGGAAGCTCCTGCCGTCAGCTTCGAATTTCGGCCCCCGGGCGACGACAATGAGGATTTACTCCGGCGCGGCGACGTCGATCTTCTCATTTTGCCGGAAATGTTCGCGTCGAAGGCCCAGCCCCGAGCAAGGCTGTTCGATGATGTCCACGTGTGCGTAGGCTGCACCTCGAACAAGCAACTGGCAGAGCCACTCACATTCGAGAAATACATGTCGATGGGACACGTTGTGGTCAAGTTCGGGAATGTCCGTAGGCCTGGCATCGAGGAATGGTATTTGCTCGAATATGGTCACAAGAGACGCATCGACGTCGTCGTACATGGCTACAGCATGATTCCGCCGATGGTTTCGGGCAACGAACGTATAGGAACCATGCCCCTACGGCTGGCACATCATTTCGCAAAAACGATACCTTTGCAAATCGTTGAGCTTCCGCTGCCACTACTCCTTCCGTTCACCGAAGCCGTACAATGGCCCGCTCTGCACAATAGTGATCCGGCAAGCCTATGGATACGCGAACTCATATTCAAGGAGGCGTCCCGCATGATTTCGCCGCTTGCCGCGGCCGAGCCCCATATTACCCGGATTAGCACCAGCCCTGTCCGGCCAACTTCCAATCAGCGAACTTGATATCGGCCGGAAAAGTCATCTAGCTTGCCCTTCAGTTTAAGATTTACACTAGCCGATTTCAGGGCTCGACCCCCGCGGCGATAACCGGTGGCAAGATTAGTTTGCGTCCGGCCGCAGCAGAATAGCATGTATGCTCCAGTTGAACGGAAATTCGTATTGCAGCGCTCCGATAGACAAGAAGGACGAGCAGCCATAACTCGGGTCGCGATTGCGATTGCGATTGCGGTTGCAGGCAGAAGGCGCAGCGGCCGTTATCGAGGCCGATCGACGTTAGCTGTTACTTTGCCGAATGCCGGTAAAACACATCCGCCAGAATGTGGTGATCATGACGGTAGACTTCAGCCATGATATTGTAGAGTTCTGGATCGTGAACCTCGAAGTCGTCTGATGTGGCAACGGTGAGTTCACCATGGCTGTAAGCCATATTCGTATTGAACCAGAACCGCGTGCCTTCGGCCCAATACTCATCGACGGTGTTCTCCATATACGACCGCGCCCAGAGTCCTTTCTCGCGGGCGTGGAAATAGGCTTTTTCAACTCGTGCAACGAGATCAGGATCCACCGTGCGAAGCGCGTTGAAGATATTATGTGAGAATTCGTGAACAAGAATGTTTCCTCCGTAATACCGCGTGCCGGGCACGCCCATCAAATTTTCCACGGCCCCCGTCGTGTAGAGCCCGCCCATGCCGCGCGCCCTTTGGGCCCAGTATTCCTGGGCAGTCATCTTGGCAATCGTGCTGGCGTAATTTCGCCGTTCGTCTGGGGTAAGGCGCGGATCATCGAGCGCCGGCTTCTGCCAATCCCGCTGCTCGGGAATGTCAGTCGTCGTCTCGTCAATTGCCATGATGCCGACCCGCGCCCCAGCCCGGATTAATGCATCGCGGACATCACGACGTTCTGACAACATGTAGAGGACAATGTCACGTGCGATCAACAGTGCCGTGTCTGGAACCTTTTCGGATGAGATAATGGGTATGCCCGCTGCGTCAGCATATTTGGCATAAAACGGATCCAGGCCGAGTGATGGCGGTGGGCTGCGAACTATGAAAGTATCGAAATTGGATATATCAGCCATCGACAATGTCGACGCAGATAAACCATTCTCAGTGCCGCCGAGTCCCCCTGCGGATGCAGCAAGAAGATATCCACCGCACAGGACCATCCCCATCGAGCATACGTGAATCATCATGACCTTTCCTTAAGCATTGTCTTCCTGAAACGCGACGCAACAGCCGTGCCAAATACCAAGAAAGAACCGACGGATATATTTATCGACGATAGTCTGCGGTGGTGAGCATTTGCGCGGCATACGCCTTTGTCCAAAGGATAAGGCGGATTGTGACATGCGGCTGGAGACAACATGCTTCTCGACGTTGGGACCCTGCTCGCAGCGGCGCTTACATCAACATATGTCATTCGCGCCGGAGGTCAGGCTTGCTTTAGAAAAGCGCGCGCTTCGATGGTCCGGCCCCTTCCTCGAACACCCGGTCCAGCCGGTCGGTCTCCTCGCCAGCGCCGCCAAAGGTGCCAACACCATCGAGCGGAGCCGGCCGGAGATGACCTAATTCGACGATAAGATAATCCTCCAGTGAAAACAGTGAGGTAGGGCCAACATCAGTCTCAGAGGTAGAGTGTCGAGGCGATCATGGTTTGAATATTGCCGTATCGAAGAGGCCTTGAGCCGAGGAGCCCTCATGAGCCAGGGGCGGCAGTCTATTGCATTACCGCGACTGACGCCGCCTTGGACAGCCGCGGGCACGAACCGACGTGACCTGCCGCGCTGGTCGATGGATTTCGCCGCTTTGAGGCGAAGCGTGCCGGAACCATCCGACATTTGGATGAGTCCTATTAAATCAATCGATTTTCCCAATGGGCCGATCAAGAGTAAACAGGCGATGAAGTGCTCCACCGAACGTGGTCCGACAATGCTAATCAGTGGTGGTACACATGACGATAAGCCTCCTCGGCAGTGATGTCCCCATTGATCCCAAGGGCGATGGTCGGCTCGGCGGCGGCGGTATGAGCAGATCAGGATGCCTGATACGCCGATCGACGGTATCAATCTCGCTCTTATGGCCGTCTTTGAGGTCTCGATCGAGACCGCAGCTCTCAGTTTATAATTTCATTCTCCAGGAGGCCCCGCATGAAGATTTCCGTGGTGATCAGCCAAGCGAGTTGCACGTCGCCGCCAGTCCCGACGCTGTCGATCTCGCCTGCCGTTCCGTCACTTGTCTTTTTACGCTGTGGGCCGGTTTAGCCGCATTCGAAAACGGCGGGGGCGAGCTGCCAGCATTGGCCCCTGAGATCGCACCGTGAGAGGCGATTGGTCCAAAGGCGCCGCTCTTATTTCGAAGGCTTGGGCAAATTGCGGTTTTAGACGGTCAGCGGTGCGTGGCGATCTGCGGACAGGATGATCGTTGCTGCCCTCGACGAAGCGGAACGAAGCCACATTGGCTTCAGCTGGGACCGCCGATCACGTGCTAGCGGGTTCGACTAACTGAAACGGAGAAAAAATATGTCTGATGCAAAACTGCAAGGCGTGCTTTCCGCTCTTTCGCAGACGGTGAAACAGCTAGACGCTATTCCGTCCAAACAGCCGGCTCCGGAGGCCAATTGCATTAAGCTGGACACGAATGAGAATCCATTTCCGTTGCCAATGCTGGTGATGCGAAGCGCGATTGCCGCGCTCAAACGGCATTATCTTTATCCCGAAGATGATAACCGCTGCTTGCGGGAAGCGGCCGCCCATGCGTATGGCCTCTCCTGCGATCAGGTGATCGCCGGCAATGGATCGTCGGAACTGCTGGGGCTCATCTACAGGGCTTTCCTTGCCCCGGGTGACAGCGTGGCGATGATGTCGCCAGGTTTTTCGTTCAATCGCAAACTGGCCATGTTACAGGGTGCTCGATTTCTCGAAATCGGATGGGGCAAATCTTATTCGTTGCCCACAGAGCAGTTGCTTCTCGGTCCCGCAAAGGATGCAAAGTTCATCCTGCTGGCCAATCCGAATAACCCGAGCGGAACCTTTGTACCGATAGCCGAGATCGACAGGCTCGCCGCGCAATCCGACCGATTGATAGTGTTGGATGAGGCGTATGTCGATTTTGCGCCCGACGATGCTCTACGACTTATTAATCGCCATTCGAACCTGCTGGTCTTAAGAACATTTTCTAAAAGCTACGCCGCCGCCGGTATTCGCATTGGTTTCGGCTTGGGTCATCCTGAACTTGTCGGAAGGTTACGCAATAGCCAAAATCTCTTCAATATGAACCTTATCGCCCACGCGATCGGTGCTAGTATCCTCTCGCACCGCGCCGCCTACGCCGAGAACCACAAACATATCAAAGATGAAAGACACCGAACGACGGCTACCCTCTCTAAACTTGGATTTTCGGTGACCCCCTCTCATGCCAATTTCCTACTTGCTCGCGTACCAGCTGGGCAAAACGGCACATGGTGGCAAGCATCGTTGAGAAGACAGAAGATACTTGTGGCCGTCTTTCCCGATGACGGCTTGGAAAATTATATTCGCGTAAGCATCGGTTCAAAAACCCAAATGGATGCATTCCTTTCAGCCGCCGCTGACATTTCTGAAAGCCTGAAGATGCAGCCGGTCAAGCACGGCTAATTTTCGTTTTTTACCCACACTATAAAGACAGCCAAGGCTGCCTGGCCGATACCGGGATCTCCGCACCAAATTAGGTCGACACCACCCGTATCTGCGATTTGCACTGGCCGTAGTGCTTTTGGATGGCCTGGTCCTGGAGAACCATGGCTGGAGCATAGACCGGCCTCTTGATCGCTTGAATCGATATCTTTCGTCAAACATTGGAGACAATCGAATGGGAAATGCCGTTCCTTCTAATCTGACCTTCGGCATCTTCGATCATCTGGACGACAACGGCTGCGACATAGCCCAGCAATACTCAGATCGCCTAAGGTTAGCCGAAGCGTGCGACGGCCTTGGTTTTTATGCTTATCACCTTGCTGAGCACCACTGTACTCCGCATGGGAGAGGGCCATCGCCAAATTTGTTTTTATCGAGCGTCGCACAGCGTACGCGTTGGATTCGCATCGGGCCACTCGTCATGCTGCTGCCCCTTTATCATCCGCTGCGGGCTTTTGAAGAAATCTGTATGCTGGACCAATTGAGCGGCGGCAGAGTTGAGGTCGGGATTGGACGCGGTTCTCTCCCGATCGAATTGAGTTATTTCGGGATGTGTGCTGACGCGGCACCAGGCTGCTATGCGGAAGCCAGTGAAATTCTTGTTAATGCAATGAGAGGCGGCACGCTATCCCATAAGGGCCAGCATTTTGAGCTGAGCAGCATACCACTGACACTAAGACCTCATCAAAGGCCGCATCCACCGATGTGGATTGCCACAGGTAGACCCGAGTCGGCCCGCTGGGCCGCGGCGAATGGCGCAAACATCGCGTGCCTTGGACCGTCTTCTTCTGTCCGCAGAATTACTGATGCCTTCCGCGCCCATCGAAAAGAGAACACGGGCGAAGATGATCAATCATCATTTCGTGGATTGCTTCGCATGATCGTGATTGGGCGTTCTGATCGCGATGCCTGTGTGCTCGCAGCGTCGGCCTACGAACACTGGCTCACCAGCTTTAAATTTCTTTACGAGCTAAATGACCTGCAGACTCCACCAAACCTGCCGCTGACTTTCGACGAGGCAGTTGAGAATGAGTTATGCGTCGCAGGGTCGGCGGCGTCGGTGAGGCAAACGTTACAGAACCAGATAGAAGAGGCAGGCGCCAACTACCTTCTTTGTCAACTTGCATTTGGGACCCTGCCGCTGGACGCTTCCCTTTACACCGCAGCCACCATTCAATCCGAATTTATGACTCGTCTTGACTGATGCGCCTTGGAGCCCGAGCGACATCTTCCTACGCCGTGCTGGTCGCCCCATTGGATGCGAGATGTCAAGCAACAATCCTCGCCGTCGCATCCGGTTAATATGCTAATGATGACAACGTTCTCGGCAAATGGCCCTCCATAGTCAGCAGATCGCCTCGCGATTGTCCTACGGCAAGCGTTGAAGGCCAAATCGCCGAATCCCCGTCAACCGTTGCCGGCTATATCGCCGCTGTTGGCTTTACGGTGGGAAAGAAGCGTTGTCCCCGCACTACATGAGAGGAATTTAAAATGATCGATCGTCACATCTCTGCCGCCTCATTGACAGTTGCAGTTTTGGGCTTGATATTTCTCAGCAATCCTGCGTTGGCGCAGCAAGCGGCGCAACCCGCCCAAGCACAACCAAATGGCAATGGTGTGGCTGCGGCCATTAGTGACGAAAAGATCGAAGCTTTTACCGTCGCGTATCTCCAGGTCGACAAGATCAGGCAGGAGTACGCGACCAAGATCGAGGCGGCGGCGGATGAGACAGCGAAGCAAGAGCTACGGAGCGAGGCGCGGAAACAGATGATACAAGCCGTTCAGACCTCTCCCAATATTTCGGTGGACGAATACAACGCAATTCTGGCGGCTGCACAGAAGGATCCTGTTCTCGTTAAGAAAGTTCAGGAGAAACTGCAGAAACCCGCGCCCGCACAGCAGTGAGCAACGCCACCATTACCAACCAAATCGATCACTCACCATTGGCTGCGCTGATGCTACAATCTTGCCGCGGCATTAACCAGGGTTCTTCATGGCGATGTCCGCGACATTGATTCAACTGGGCAGTGAGCACGTCAAACTGATACTCTGCGGCAAATTGCCGGCGGCCAACTCACCATACGAGCGATGGACTCCATCATCTACTCTTCGGCCGCGCGTGTGCATTATCCGGATCTGCTAATGGAGCTCAAAGTGCCACTGTCCAATAGACCATTCCAGTTGAAGCTCGCGCGGCCATGTCGCATCTCCCACATCGTTGGGCGAAAGACAGACCGGTAAAAATCGAGGTCATTGGATGAGAGATGATCGCCCGCGGCTGCCCGCTGAACTGACATCCCCAGTGTTAACCTAATTCCATATCGTCAAAGCAGTCGCCGAGACCGTGTGGGTACGGACAAGCTTACCGGCAGCATTAACGCACGGCGGGCCTATGGCAGCCATATAACCGCCATGGCAAGATGAAGTTTTCGGATCACAGGTGCGCCGGACAACGTTCGTGTTGGTTTGGGTTGCTGAGGGGCGCGGTCATGCCAATTGGCGAACCCATACGGGCCGCCTCCTCAAACAGCATTTCGCGCATCCAGACGCTTCCCGGATCACTATCGTGCAGTTCATGCCATTGAACGGCTTCAGTGAACGGAAGGTGGCGTGGCAGCGGAAGCTCGAGGATGCGCAGCGGCATTGTTCTTGCGAAATGCTGCGCGAGCCGCAAGGGCATGGTTCCTATGCGCTCGTTGCCTAAAACCATGGATGGAATCATGCTGAAGCCATGTAGGACGACGTCGATACGTCTCTCGCGACCGTACTCAAGCAGGCACGATTCCTCGAGGCCGGGCCTCCGTGTATAGAACTTGGCCACAACGTGCCCCATCGACATGTATCTCTCGAATGTGAGTGGCTCTTCCAGTTGCTTGTTCGAGGTGCAGCCTACGCACACATGGACATCATCGAACAGTCTCGCTTGGGGATGGGCGTTTGACATAAATAATTCCGGCAGAATGAAAAGATCGACGTCGCCGCGCCGAAGAAGGTCCTCATTGTCATCGCCGGGGGGAAGAAATTCGAAGCTGATGCCGGGAGCTTCTCGCGCGACACGCTCCGCAATCCTTTCGAAAAACACGAGTGTGACGTAATCGGAAAGCACAATTTTGAAGCGGCGATCCGACCGAGCCGGGTCAAACGGCTCCCTGGAAATAATGGAGAGCTGAATCTGCAGCAGAGCCTCGCGCACCGCGGGCGCGATACCTTCCGCCCGCCGGGTGGGGATAAATTCGCGGCCGGCCATCGTAAATAGCTCATCTTCGAAATAGGTGCGCAATCGGGCGACGGCAGCGCTCATGGCCGGTTGGCTCAGGTTGATGCTGCGCGCCGCCGCCGTCAAATTACGCTCGCTCATCAGGGCGTCGAGCGCGACTAGGAGATTTAGGTCAAGGCCATTGAACCGCATGTCTTATCTATCCACAGCGTGTATGTACGCCATCCAAACCTATCAGTACTCCTCATTAGTAATACAAATTGACGTTTTCACAGCGCAAAGACGCCCTATGGAAACTTTCTTCGCAAATTGCATATTGAGCGGGAAATTGAATATGGCGGAGCATGTAGTGGCCCCATAAATCCCCGGACACGATCTCCCACTTAAGTGTGAGGAGTAATGTGCCCATTATGATTAGTCACAATCCGAAGATAGAAGTCCTGTCCGGCCCTGAGCGCCGCCGTCGCTGGTCGACAGCGGAAAAGCTGGCGATAGTCCAAGAGACGTACGAGCCTGATGTCACGGTCAGCATCGTTGCTCGACGTCATGGCATTCAGCCGAACCAGTTATTCGCCTGGCGCAAGCTTGCAGCGCAGGGTGCGCTGACTGCCACCGCATCGCAGGAAGAGGTCATCCCGGCATCCGAATACAGGGCGCTTCAAAACCAGGTGAAAGAGCTGCAGCGCCTCCTCGGCAAGAAGACGATGGAAGGCGAAATCCTCAAGGAAGCGATCGAGATAGCATCAGGATCAAAAAAACACCTGTTGCGCTCGCTCTCGTTGCAGAGGGTGGTTCGCGATGACGGCAGTGTGCGAGATCGCGGCATCGCCGCCGTTGAGTACGGGGAAGATGCTCTTGCCAGGCATATGCATAATCCATCAAGGCTTGTCGCCAACAGGTATTAGATCAGACCCAGCTCTTTGAACCTTAAGCTGCGGAACTGCTATCCGGACGAACAGGTCCATCTCTTTCCGCTGCGTTCAATCCGCCAGCCTCAACTCCCGGCCTACCATTTCCAACCTTAGCTCTGATCCAACGTCGCTTATCAAACGGAAACATAAAATAGTCACGTACAGTGAGCGGTTCAGGCTGATCTCGGAGACCAACTTGCGGCCACTCCTCCTTTTTTGGCCAATATGCCGTGCGGAAAACCGTGTCCCATACGGTGGTAAAGAACCCATAGTTTCGATGCCGATGATGCGGTTCCATCGAGTGGTGGATGCGGTGGAATTTGTTGTCGCCGATAATGTATCGGAACGGCCCAAGGTTGACACGTGTGCTGGAGTGAGAAAGGTGGGCCTGAAAGGTAATCAGCGTCATGGCAACGACGGGCACGACGCCTGATTCAAAGTTAATCAGCGTAAGCGGTAGGGTGACAAACAATGCGTATACAAATGGCTCGGTAAGATGATGGTTGCAATTCCACGCCGACAGTTCACGAATTGAGTGATGGGTAGCATGCAGGCGCCACAGAAACGGAACGGCATGTTGAGCGCGATGCATCCAGTAATAAAAGAAGTCACCGGCTATTGCGACGAGCACACCTGAAAGGATGGCGAGGCCCGTGTTAATGATTGGATTGTTAGAGTGAAGCAAGGCACCAAAATCGACCGTCAGGAGCGGCTTAATCCCTAACAATTTCAAACCCACCGCGTACAAGTGCCATATTACGGCGCCGCATCCAATGCGAATAATCCAATTCCGCACGCCGCGAACGTACGAGGCAAAACTATATCGATAAGCCGGAAAGATCACTTCGAGTACGACGCATATGGTAGCGAATATCGCAACTAGCGTGAACGATTTCACGAAGAACTGGGCCATCTCCTCAAAATCGAGAACGTGCATTAGATTGCTCCGACGAATTGGCGTACGACGTAATTGCCCTATGCGATATAGGCAGCGATTGAAAATCTATTGTTTGGATAACACCAATTCGTTTTGCAAATGGCTCTTGCCAAATCCACGGTCCAACTCGAATTAAAGCGGTAGAACTGGTTCTGCCACTCGGGGGCCGTCCATCTGCGAAGATATCAGGGGCCCCGGTAAAAAAGTCGACTAGCAGAAACCGCGCGACAGGGGACCGCCTGGTCTTTTTGAAAGCAGGCGGTATTCCAATCTTCGCAAGGCAAAGAGCGAACGCCTTTTACGCACGGTTTTACCGGTTCTGGTTCGCGGCGCCTCCCGCACGATCAATCGGCCAAGCCAGACGGGCGCACGATTCCATTCAACGATAAGCCTAGCAGCGTCGACAGACACTGTACGCTGATTTCGTGCCTATACGTTGTGTCCGCTAGATTCTTACTTGGCATGAATTGTGCAATTCAGCGCGTGTGGACTGAGTCTCAACCAACTCATCACTCTACCAATCAAGGAGAGTCTAATGGCTACGCCCATTAAGCAATTAACTAACCAGGTCGACGACAATCCCGGGCCGAGATATCAACCGCCATGGGAATTCCTATCGATCGACACGAATACGGGCGTGGGCGGAAAGTACATCTACATCGGCTACACCTTAGGCGAAGAGAATCCGGTGACGTCGGTCGACTTTGTCGCCTACAGTCAAGCGCAAGCGAACCCTCCCTCTGGTTGGAGTTGGACCGGACAAGATTTGAAACAAGGCGCAGGCGGAAAGTTCATCTACATGGTCTGGAAAAACGGCGAACCTGGCAAACAGCCCATCACAGCTCTCCAGTTACTCGTGACCGGCCAGTCCTCACCCCCGCATATCGCCGGCTATCAGGCGATCAACCAAGACCTGAACCAGGGGGCCGGGGGACCGTATATCTGGCCATATTACAGCACGACCGTCCCGCTTCAGACCAAGGAGGAGACTGTGCTCATCAAAGCATAGCCCATTCAAAAGCGCCATGACGATCAAGGAACCCTGTGGTCCGCGACTTGCGCATTCAGCACAAATTTGAACATGCGCGTGGTAGACCTGGGGCCTTGGCGGCTCTGCGACCTGATTTTTGTCACTCACTGACGGGAGTTCCAACGCTGTGGAACGATGGCAAGAATGAAGAAGGCTGGGGTGAACAGCACAATCGTTTCGCGTTCAGAAGCAATCGGTCATCCCATTTGCGGGCAATCTTTTTTCGTCAGGAGGCTCTAAAATAACGCAACCCACAAGCGCGCTTTCTTGTTTCAGACGGATTTTCTCCATAGTGCGCCCGATAAACTGCGGAAAACCTCCCGAACTGAAAGAATCCCCATTTCAGGCAGATATCTTTCAAAAGCATACGGTTCTCTGGATCTAGCAGGTCCTCCCGTGCTGCCCGCAATCGAAGCATCTGTAGATATACTGCGGGTGTCGTGTCCTTAAAAGCGCGGAAACCAGCTTCGAGTGCTCGGGTGGAAACACCCGCTGCTTCCGCCACCATCGGCATTGTAATCGGCTCATTGATATTGGCGCGCATGAACTCGATCCCACGTCGAACATGCCTTGGAGCGATCATGTTGGGTTGCTTATCCAGCAGATGCAATAGCCGATGAGGCACCATCCTTATTACCACATCGGCGAGCGCCTGCGTGATATGTGCTATCGCTATAGGAGACTGCAAAAGCGGACCATTATCGCGTATTCCGTCGATGATTGTTTCCGTGAGATTGCCGATCGTCCGGCCAACTGACGTGGACAGATCCAGCTCAGGCAAGAGGTCGAGGGAGCCATTGAACGGCAAGTCGAAAGTTTCGCCGATAGTCCGTTGGAATAAGGACCAATCAAGCACCAACTCATCTATCAGATTGGATTGCCCGTGCATTACGATGCCGTCAGGCTCGAAATTCCTATAAAGAAGAAGTTTTCCCTGTCCAGCCTCGGCGGTGCGCGAACCGTATGTAACCCCCATGCCGCCGCTGCGCGGCACTACGATCGATAGATGCTCCGTTGCACCAGAACACCATTCCGCGCGGAACTGAAATCCATCCTGATGGGCGCCGGTAATCAATACGGCGCTTTCACAAGCCGAAAGATCAATCCCCCAATGGAAGTCTTGGGAGCGACTGACGAGCTCAGCGTCGAATGTGCCGAATACTCCCGTAAGGGTTTCGATCATGCTATCGAACGTAGAGCCGCGATATCGAAAAACGGCATTGGCGCTGTTTTCCATTATGTGTTCTCCAGGTGCCAGCGAGATCGTTCCTGCCGGTTCATACAAGATCACCTCTCGGATTTCATGGAGGTTGCGTTCAACCAATTTTTTACTCGAGACCTCCAGTGACGAGGCGGTTGTTTCCCTTCCAACACCTACGCCAATATTGGCAGGCACGAAATCCGCCTTCGCTATCTTTTGTCAGTTCTTCGCCTCTTGGGCGTGGACTAAATCAGCTAGCTGATTACGAGCACAGCAGTAAACAGTGCCAGCAGAGCGAACATGCTTTTCTGATAAAGTTGCCTCTATAAGCATCCGCCGGTCACGCATTTCACCTCGCTCGCGGTTATTATTGTCGACCTAATGTCGTATATTTTTATGTCCCCAGGCAATCGACCTTGTCAACCGGGAAATGTCGATAGACGCGCGCTATCGCCGATGAGGTTCGACTTGCAAGAGAGCTCTGATTAAGGAAGGCGGCTTCTTTATGTCAGTCGTTAGTTACTCTTCCGCATGTTTGCTGACCAAATGTACGGTGACTTCCCGACTTCGGACCCAAAGCTGCAAGTCACCAATGGCTGTTTCCGGACATATGACTCATCAAGCTGTAGTGTCGAAGGGTCGCTCATATTCGTTTCATCCATGCGTCAACACTCCACGCCCCGGGTCCTGTAAACGCCAGATAGAGGAATATGAAGCAAAACAGGATCGTATCATCGCCGTCGACAAGCATGGGAAAGACGCCCTTGCCCGAGAAATGGCTGGTCCAGTAGCCGAGGGCCATTTGCGCTGACAAAAGGAACGCGACCGGTCTGGTCAGGAGGCCAGTCAGCACAGCCAGGCCACCGAATACCTCCCGAAGGCCAAAAATCAGCATCAGAGTGGATAAATTACCTCCGTCCCCTGCTCCGCCCATGCCAAATGCGGGGACGCCGACCAGCTTTAGGGCGCCGTGTTCAATGAGCAGCAGCGCGGTAACGATTCTGAGGACAGCAAGTGCCGTCCGCGCGCGTTTTGAAACAACCTCCAAAGGCGTCTCCAGTTTTCCAGTTGTCTCGTCGTAAATTCCGGTCGATCGGCACTCGCATCAGCGGCGGCGGGATAGTTGGAAATGAATCTGCGTTGATCGAATCGCGCAAATTCCGTGCCAAGAGAATTGTCGCGAGACGCTCGGAGAGGTTTTCCGAGGGGGGAAGAGGGATTTGCGCTTGATACAACCGGGTTTTGTCGTCGGGATCCGCCGCCAAAAAAGCACGCGTCATCCGTGCGATCCTGTACTCGAAACAGATCCCAAATCCGTTCAATCGGAAGGGTCCATGCTCACTAATTGTCCATGAGCTTTTGAGACATATAGGTGTATTCGAGTGCGTGGAGACGCGCGCTTTCCAGCAGATTGGCGGCCGCGGCGTGGCCGCCCTCGATGTTTTCATAATAATAGAAAGGCAGACCCATATCTTCGAACAGGGCGGCCATTTTGCGCGCGTGCACTGGACCGACGCGGTCATCTTTAGTCGAGGTTTCGAAGAAAGGTTCCGGATAGGCCACACCCGCCCTGACGTTATGATAAGGCGAGATCGAGCGCAGGAAGGCGCCTTCGACCGGATCGTCCGGATTGCCATACTCTCCCTGCCAAGAGGCTCCTGCCGACATGTGGGTGAAATTGACCATGTCGAGAAGCGGGACCTGGACCACGGCCGCATTCCATAGATCGGGCCGCTCGGTCAGTTGCACGCCCATCAGCAGGCCGCCGTTCGAACCACCCATGATCCCAAGATGCGGTGGCGAGGTGACCTTCTTCGCGATTAGGTCCTGCGCTGCAGCCTGGAAGTCGTCATAGACACGCTGGCGATTGGTTTTTAAACCGGCCTCGTGCCATTTCGGTCCGAATTCGCCGCCCCCTCGTATATTGGCCAGCGCGAAAGCACCGCCCTTTTCCAGCCACAGCTTCCCGAGCGATGCCAAATAGAAAGGGCGCATTGAAATTTCGAAACCACCATAGGCATAAAGGATGGTCGGATTCGTGCCGTCGAGCTTAACGTCCTTGCGCGTCACAAGGAAGTACGGAACCTTCGTTCCATCCTGTGAGGTCGCCCAGAACTGCTGTACCTGCAAGTCTTCAGCATCGAAGCGTTTCGGGCTCGACTTGAGCTTCTCGACGTTGCCGCTTGCAGCATCGGCGTAAAAAAGAGTGGAGGGTTCGAGGAAACCTTCCGACAATATGAACAGGTGATCGCTCTCATTGTCGCTGGAAATCACGGACAGGGTCGAATTTTCCGGCAGGCCCAACTTAAAGGATGACCAGCCATTCTTGCCGAAATCGAAGCTGCTTACCTCGCTGCTGACATCCGACTGGATCGACACCACGAGGCGGTTCTTGGTCTGGGTAATTCCTTGGACAGACTGGTGCTCATTCGGCATGAACAGCACAAGTGGTTCGACGCGCGCCGGATCGGCGAGCGCCGCGCGGAGATCGAAAGCGATAATCGCGCCGTTGTGGAAGAGGGTGCCCTCGGCCGAAGCCCAGTCCGACTTCAACTGATAGATTGCTTGGCCTTTGTAATAGCCGCCAAAAGCGGCGGTGGTCGGGAGTGGCAGAAAGATCTTGTGTTTATCGGTGTGACCGTTTGGGTAAAAGGCTAATTCCGTGTTGAAGGAGTCGAGGCTGCGATATGAGAAGTCCATCACATACTTGCCATCGATGTCCCGCAGCACATTGCGTCCAGACGAGACATCTTTCTTGTTGCCGCGAAAAATCTCGACCGCCTGATCGAGGCTTTGGCCGCGCTTCAGCACCTTGGTGACGTAGCCGTAACCGGAAGTCGTCACTTCGCCCGGCGTCCACTCCCGGGTCACGTAGATGGTGTTCTCGTCCACCCAAGTCGCCGACTGCTTGCCCTCGGGCAGGACGAAGCCTTCCTTAACGAACTCGCCGTTGGCAACGTCGAATTCGCGCACCACATCTGCATCCTTGCCGCCATCAGACAAGCTAAGCAGGCAAAAATTGCCGACGGGCGGCATGCAGTTCTGACTTCTGAGCACCCAGATCTTGTTCTCGAGTTTCGATAGCGCATCGACATCGAGAATGACGTGCCATGGCGGGCTTCCAGACCTGTAGGCTTCCCAATTGGTACGCCGCCAGAGTCCCTGCACGTGCACGCCGTCCTGCCAAAAGTTGTCGATCATGCCGCTATGCGCGAAGCCGGGTATAACAATGCGATCTGTGGCGTGCAGCATCGTCAGAATGTCAGCCTGATATTCGCCATAGCGTGGATCCTTCGACAGTTTGTCGACGGTTGATTGGTTATGCGCCTTGACCCAGACCATCGCCTTATCGCCGTCGATCTCATTCAGATAGGCTCGAGGGTCGGCGGCCTCCTTGGGAGCGCTGTTGGGGTTAGAACCGATCGGCTTGGCAACAGTGGTCATCGGGGTCTTGGCAGAAGCCGCCACGGTGAATGCCATCGCCAAAGCCGCAGCCATAACCAATCTACTCAGAAACGTACCGCGCATGATTTACCTCGCCGAAATCCAACGTCTAAGCGGTTGAAACGAACCGCTCCGCTTCTCGTCGCAGCAAGAGCTGTGCCAATCAGATGCATTTGAACAGACCTTAGGGTTTCGAGGGTTGTTCTCGGGGAACAGCCAGGCCGTGTAGGATAAGTGGCACTGCAATGTCGCAACCGCTCCAGGCGATGTCACTTCCAGACGGCCTGAGACGATCATCGGCGTACTGATTTTCCCACCAGGGCGAATGGGCGCATAGGCCAACAGGCCTGCTGTTGTCCCCGAACAGAGTGCAGGGGCGGGAAGGTGCGCCTCGACGAGGCTCTCGGGAATGGTCGGCCGCCGCCTGACGCATGGGATTGCGCTGCCTGGTGATGGCGAGCGAACACATACTTGGTCGCGGAGCGGAGATCGACCATTTCGTTCTTGCTGGCCGCCCAGGAAACGTGCGGACGATCCACGCCCGCAAGGAGGCGTGAAAGGTTAGGCGAATACGCAAATGCGGCGATGATGGCGATGGTGTGCGGTTGAGCGACAAGAAGGCAGGTGCGCTGTAGGCGATGCGCCTGCGGCGGTCGCCCTCGACCCGCGGTATAGAGCGCGTCATCGAAACACAGATCACGTCTAAGGCGCGCTTGGGGAGCGAGGCGCACGACGATCAAGCGCCGCTTCCCTTGAGAAGCTCACATTCCCCGCCAGATTTCGTGTCGGTCGCGACTGCGGACCCACTCGAATTCGGCTGTCCTCGGTCGGTACAGCATCGTAGAATAGTCTATCATGTATATCCGTTACATCCGGGTGGTGGGGCGCGGCCTAAGGCCGACTGCTAAGAAGCGGTCAAGCATTGCATTGACCTGGTCAGCTACCTCGATGGTGTTGAAATGGCCAGCCAACAGCGTCTTGGCCGAAACAAGCTGGGAACAGCGAGCCTCTAGCCAGTCGAGATCACATGCAGCGCTCACCACCGGGACATCGGCAGCGATGTAGGCCATCGGGGCCTTGCAACGCGTTGCCGCAGGAGACGCATCATAGTCGAGCATGAAATTGCGCATTGCAGAATAGGCCACATGCTGCGGTGTCTTCTCGCACGAGGCGCGGATGTAAGTGTTGTGGATACTCTCGCGCCTGGAAGGAGCGTCGTAGTTGAGGGCCATCGACCATGCGTTTTTCTGCAATACCTCCCGATAGTTTGAGCTCGAAATTTCATCCAGGAACTCGCCAATTTCAGGTCTGTCGCGTAGCGCCCACCGGGGCGTGACGATAGAATCGATCATCACCACGCCCGAGGCGAGCTCCGGATGGCGGCCGCATAGCTCGAGTGCGACCGACCCACCCATGCTGTGCCCGATAATCAGCGGTTTCTCCAGGTTCCGCTCGCCGCATTGCCACGCTACGTCGTCAGCAAACCCCTCGATCGTGTACTCCTGCTTCGGGGCATCGCTGTCTCCGTGACCGCGGAGGTTTACCGCCATGACGTGCCGACTTTTAGCGAAATATTCGATCTGCGGCGCGAATATCCTGTGATCGCCGGTCCAGCCGTGAATGAGGACGATCGGGGGACTTAGGGGCGAAGCCGATATTGCTTCGAAGTGCGCAAGGCGCACCCCGCTGCGGTTCATCAGGATGGGTCTCAATTCGGCTACATTCATGAGGTTCGGCTCCTTTTTCTGGGTTCGCCGGCCACGGGTAGATGGTGTGCGTCATAAAGAGAGTGGAACAACCAACGGACGGCAGTCGGACCGCAAGGGCAATGGTTTGCCGATCGCAAACTGATGTGATCGATTAGAGAATGCCCCGGGGCAAATGGGGCAACACTGGAGCACGATGAACTCTGTGAGCGGCCCAGGCGGGCGACGAAGATTGCCTTGCATGGTAGGGAGCATCGAACGAATGACATCGATGCCTAAATCCCCGTAGGGAAGATATCTGAGGGCACCGATGATGAATTCGAACAATCCGAATGCACGGTCAGACCATCCGCATCAGGTCGCCGATCCGACAATGGGTCTATTTGCCGCCATAGCCTCCAATTTATCAACGAGACAGGAGGCGGCGATTTCAGCTCTAATGCCATCGCCCAAATGGCGTGCCGCATCGCGATAGCGGGGCTCCTGTAGCAGCCGACTGACGGCATGGGCGATCTCAGCTTCGCTAGCACTCGGGGGTAGTCGTAGACCAGCTCCTTTCGACACAACTCGTGCAGCATTATCCCCTTGGTCGCGTCCGTTGGGGAGCACCAATTGCGGTAGACCGTTTATCAGCCCCCGGCTGACGGTGCCGTGACCGCCCTGCGTTATCAAAAGGCAGACTTCCTTCATCACTGTGTCATGCGGTGCGCCGCGCAATAGATGCACGTTCGCGGGGGCAACCAGCTTCCGCGCCTCAACATGAGGCCCGATGGTCGCAACCGCGTACACGTCCAGCGCACCCAACGCGCTAATGATCCGTTGGACCAAGTCGTCTTGACCCTGAGCGCCGGAGCTGCAGGCGACGAGCACTCGAGGTCGATCGGCGTCCGAAGGCCAAGGTGCCTTCAAGCTCTTTGACCAATTTGGTTGCTCCAGCAGAGGCCCAACGTAACGAACGTTGTCCGGTAGGAGGTCGGCCGCAAAATCGAAAGTCCGGCTGATCGCGAGCAAGTGCCGATCGACACACTCAAATAAATCCACCGTCCTGGCCAAACCGAACAGACCGAGGCCGGCACGCGCCTCGTTTAGAAGCGAAAGGAATTCGTTTAAGAAGCCAGCCCAATTTTCGTTCGCCGCCGCGATCGCGATCCGCTCTTCTGGCGTCTCCGGCTGCGCCAATCCGCTGGTTGCCGGCGGCATTCCTGGCAAAGGGCGAAGGCTCACATGGGGTGACAACATTGCGATGGGCACGCCAGCGGCTTCGGCGCCCAACACGGCACCGAACAACATATCGATGGCAATGACAGCATCCGTCGGTATGCGGCCGATCTCATCCTGGACGTCGGCTGCATAGGCTGGCGCAGGGCCGAACACCGCCTTTTGGAACCAGTCGCGCATGTCTGAAAAGCAAGTCGGATCCGCGTCTGTCCCTGTCGGGGCACGACGCCAGCACACGAAATCGAAACCCGCCGCGGCCACTTCATGCTGCATCTCTGGATCAGCCATGATGCGGACGCTATGGCCGTGCTTTTGTAGTTGTCGAGCTATAGTCAGCAACGGGCCCAGATTACCCGACGTCCCCCAGGACGCAAGCAGGAAGCTATACAACATGCTTCACCTCAATCGTGGATCGAAACCAAATCATCTGCCACCAACAGCAAGGGTCGATACGCTGACCTCATTGCGAGCATACAGCGGGATCCTCTCGCTAATTGGCGTTCCCTTACCGCCATCGCGCACGCTCTAACCTGCTGCCCTAAACCTGAAAGGATTCCCCAGCTCAATTGCATCCGGAGGCGGCAGCATTCAGCCGGGCAGGCCTAGGCGCCTGCCCGGCTGCGACAAAGCCAAGATAGTCTTGCGAACTTACGCAGTGACACTCGTCTCTAGTGACTTGCCGAAAGGTCCGCAATCGGCGCCAAGATCGCGGATCCGATGACCCGCTTAAGCTTCTTTCAAACTCCGTCCGTTCCGCGATTTTTAAGGCCTTCGAGACACTGCGTAAAATTGATTGTTTGAATAAGTGCAATCCGCGAGCGGCATGTCTCAACAGCGCTCCTCCGTTCGCCTGCGCCCACTACATCACTGTTGCAGTTGCACCGGACGGCCCCGCCGTCATTCAACGGTCGGCTCGCATGGCTGAGGTTCAGGGTTTCCTGACGCAGGCGAAATCTGCAAATGCCTGCTCGATCAACTCGGGCGTCGCGCCGGAGGCGACGAGAGTTGCCAAAGGATTCTCGCCTGCCCCGGCCTTAGTGTCGAGGAATGACTGGCGCCGGCATCGGCAAGATCATGACCGCCGCCGCGATAGCTTGAAAGCAGCAGCCCATCCGAAACCCGGCTGGAGACCACGACGGGTACGCCGATAGCCCTGCTGGTGCAAGGCAGTAGTGTTTCTCATCGCCGTTTCCCCGCCAATGACCTGCTCCGGCAGAGTGAGTTCCTCGAGAATCGACTATCGCGGCTGTTTCAAGATTGAAGAGATTTGCAGCCCTGTTGAGGAGATAATCCGCAATTTCTTCGTCATCGACATGCAGCTCCGTGCTCAACCATGAGAACACAAATAATGCTGCGCTCCTGCAAGCACCTGCTGGACTTGGGGTGCAAAAAAGTACGCGAAAGGCTATCGACCCGTCGGAACTTGTGGAAATGGCCGGATTCAGTGCCTTTCGAACGCGGAGGCAGGTGACAACAACCATCGCGAATGAAACCTATGACCCCGTGTTCAATAAGGGGAACCGTTATGACCACTACCAACGAAATCGCAGACAAAATCGCCGTCGATCACAACCTCACCAAGGCTCAGAGCAAGGCGGTCGTGGAAGCTGTGTTCGCATCTATTACCGCCGCAGCGACCTCCGGCGCAGAGACGTCCATCCCGGGATTCGGAAAGTTTAAGGTCAGTGCGACGTGATAGTCGCCTAAGTAATTGTTTGTACAGGAGTTATATTCTGGGACAAACCTGATGTTCCGTCATCAGTAGCCTACCGGCACATGCGGGACTGGTAACGGTCCGGTGTGAAGCTGCCGGGACAATGTAGCCGGGCTTTCGGGCCATGCCGAGACCGTGAGGCGTAGGTATCTTCTGCGAGCATCAGCGCGGATGGGGCGCTAGGCTGGGTGGTATTGATCAATGGAAATGAACTGCTGATAAACGTCGTGAAATTTGACAAGCCAAAGATGCTGACAGGCTTGGACCAAAAGGTGCGCGGTCGGATGTCTCCCTTGATTTTGGAGGCACACGGACAACAGGACCGCCGGCGGATAGGCAGGATCTAACCCGCCCACGTTATCTAGGTGAAACACGGTAAACCCGTATCTCCGCCCCGCAGCGGGCAGGCCGACCGCAAGGAAAGCTGTTGGGGGTGCGGGCAGAGGATGTCGGAGAAAGCGAACGCCGGGCTGTAATGATCCGGATAGGGGTTGCGGCTTGCCAACATCACCCCGCCCGAAAGGGAGCAAACTTCTGACGGGTCTCTCGTCGCGAGAGAATGTGCAGAACCCTCGGAGGAGGACAGGCAAATGGCGGTCACAACAGTGACTGGTGCGGCCTCCCGCGAAACGGTGAGTTGGGGCCAGATCGACTGGCGCAAGGCTTACCAACACGTGCGACGGCTGCAGATGCGTATTGCGAAGGCAGTTCGGGAAAGTCGCTGGGGCAAGGTGCAAGCCTTGCAGCGGCTACTGACCCACTCGTTCAGCGGCAAGTCGCTTGCTGTGAAACGGGTTACCGAAAATCAGGGCAAGAGGACACCCGGAGTGGACCGGATCATCTGGGACACACCGGATAAGTGCATCAGAGGATTATTGTCGCTCAAACGGCGTGGGTACCGCCCTCTGCCGTTGAGGCGGGTATATATCCCGAAGGCAAACAGCGAGAAGCTCCGTCCGCTGGGTATTCCGACGATGAAGGACAGAGCAATGCAGGCACTTCACCTGCTCGCCCTGCTGCCTGTTGCGGAAACCACGGCAGACCCAAACTCGTACGGCTTCCGTCCGTTTCGAGCGACCCGTGATGCGGCTCGTCAGTGCTACATTGCACTGCGCGGGCGTGGTACGGCGGAATGGGTCTTGGACGCAGACATTGCTGGCTGCTTCGACGAAATCAGCAAGGACTGGCTCATCGCCAACATCCCTACGGACAAGGCGGTGCTCCGGAAATGGCTGGACTCCGGCTACATGCAGGATGGTGATTGGTACGCGACACGAGCGGGAACGCCGCAAGGTGGAATAATCTCGCCCACGCTCGCCAACATGGCCTTGGACGGAATGGAAGATGGACCAATTATCATCACAACCAGGTGGCGAAGTAGACCTTCCGCAAGGTCGAGCATCTCATCTGGAAGTGTCTCTGGCAGTGGGCATGTCGCAGGCAGCCAGATAAGCCACGTCGGTGGGTGAAGCATCGCTACTTCGCCCGCGAAGGCACGCGAGACTGGGTATTCCGCGCAGCAGTGAAGGATCGTGCCGGAAACATCACGTTCGGCGGCTACTCCATGCATCCGACGTTCCTATTCGTCGTCACTGCAAAATCCGAGCCGAAGCGAATCCGTTCAATCCGATGTGGGACCGCTACCTCGCCGCAAGGCGTGGTCTGCCGTCGGAAACTACGGATCGGCCTGGGGAAACCGCACACTCTGCCGATAGACAGGAACTGGCGGCTCTGGTCAAACAGGGCTTAGTGGAGGCTTGAGCCGTATGCGGGGAAACTCGCACGTACGGTTCTTAGGGAGGAGCGACCCGGCAACGGGTCGTTCCTACCCGACAGGACACGCCGGAGCGTGAAGCGCGCAATCCGGGGATCGGCGCTATGATCAAAGTTGCAGCTGCGAAGAAGCTCACCTTCCAGCCGGCCAAGGCGCTGAAAGATGCACTGAACAACTGACAAGGAACAGCCTTGCTCGGTCGAGCGAGGCTGTTCGCCTCTGTTTGGCGGTTGGACGTGATCCACATCTGTGGCGTTGATTGGCCGCTGGATAGGTTCAGCCCTATCAATATCCTGAGCGCTTGCCCGATCAATCGGCTGATGGAGCGAGATGAATGATGTCTCCCCGCGACCAGCCTTCGGCGAGGCGCATTAGAAACTCCATCTCCCTTCTTAGCGTGACCGTGCGACTGACATCGTCGGCATGCTCGTTTTCAGTGCGGACGTGATAAAAATCACCTACCGCAATTCCGGCCGCTTTTCGCTTATCCTCAAGCGAGAACTTCAAATCTGCGAGCTCCTCCTTAACAGCGAAGTAGCGCCGCATAACTGCGATCAAACGCAGATCGTTTTCTGCTCCATCCATATTAGCGCCTTCCAAAATGCTTTAAGTAGGAAGAAGCAGATTCGCTCTCTCTTGTCACGCCTCGACCGACAATCGTTAAGATTGTACTTTAGCACCATCTTAACTAGATAGGATGTAAGGTCCATGGCAAAGCGAGAGGTCTTCCATTCGTTGCCTTCAAAGGAGGGCTTGAAAATCACGTCGTGAGGAAGACAGTTTCCACCCACAAGTCCCAAGCCGAAGCGGAGAGTGCCGCGACTGCTGCCGGTCGCGCTGCTCACAACAAGGGGTGCGCTGGCTCAAGCTGTTTTGCATAAGGGCGATGGGACGATCCGCGAAGAGCGAACCTACGGCGATGATCCGTGGAAAACGCCCGGCTAATTCTTCTAATTCTTGGCCTTCGTTATTCGAAAGCGCGAATTTCACTACACCTTTTATGAGGGTGAGCTGAGGCATGAGAAGCTATGCGGGGAAGCGCCGAGGTGGCACGCTCGTCGTGCGATCAACCCGAAAGGTAGCCTACCATGTCCAAAGTCGAAAATCTCAGCCGATCAGTCACTGTTTTAGATCAAGCGCGCACTCTGCTCGCCGTTATAGATGCCTGGCACGGTCATCAGCCGACGGGTTGTTTCGTCGGCGCGTGCAAGAGTGGCGATCCGCTTGTCGAGCTTCTCCTGTTCGCCGCAAACTTGTTCATGAATGGAAAGCAGTGGTGCGATGACATCCTGGAGAGTGTGTTCGGCATCGACCAATTCCGCCACCTTGCGCCGAAACATCGATTCAATGGCGCGTTCGAAGAGCAGTCGATACTCCTTCACCATCGCTCGGATCTGGTTTTCTATCGCCCGTCCTATTTCGACCAGGCGTGAGCGCGTTACGAGGAGGGAGCGAACCTGCTGGCGCTCGGCACTCTTTACCTCACCTCTCTGTACCAACCGAGATGATGTCCCAGGGAGTGGTGTAGCAGGGTAGCGGTGGCCATCAGTGTTTTTCCGGTAGGGTCGGTTTGTCGAAGACCAACCTGATGGAAAGACCACCGATGACCGACGAGATGATGAACCTGCGCTCGCTTGTTGAGAAGAGCGCCGACGCCGATTTGCTTCGCGAGATGATCGGGTTTGCCGCCGAGAAGCTTATGGAGCTGGAGGTCGGTGCGAAGACCGGCGCGAGCTACGGCGAGAAGAACGCCTTTCGGCTTACCCAGCGCAACGGCTACCGCGAGCGCGACTGGAAGACACGGGCCGGGACCGTGGAGCTGCGTATCCCGAAGCTTCGTACCGGCACCTATTTCCCGAGCTTTCTCGAGCCGCGTCGCATGGCCGAGAAGGCTCTGACCGCCGTAATTCAAGAGGCTTACATCCAAGGCGTTTCGACCCGCTCCGTCGACGATCTGGTCAAGGCGATGGGCATGAGCGGCATCTCCAAAAGCCAGGTTTCCCGCCTGTGTGAGGAGATCGACGACAAGGTAAAGGCCTTCCTTGAAAGGCCCATCGAGGGCGACTGGCCCTATCTGTGGATCGACGCCACGTATCTGAAGGTCGTAAGCGCGAATTTCCCCGCACCTTTTGCCATTGAGCGTGTTGAGGCATGAGGTGTCCACCAAAATAGGTGGACACCAAGTCATGGAAGAAGATGATCAGAAACTGCAGGTAAGGCTTGTGGGCCGGAGCGGGCGACGCCGCTACGACCCCGCGTCGAAGGAGCGGCTTGTCGCAGCCTGCCTTGAGCCTGGGGTCTCAGTGTCGCGGCTTGCGCTCGAACATGGGGTCAATGCGAACCTTCTGCGCAAGTGGGTGAAGAGCGCCAAGGAGACCCAATCCGTCCCGCCGTCCTCGCCACCAGCGTTCATCCCAGTTCAGATTGAGAGTGCTGCGGATCGGTGCCTGCCGCGACAGAGTAGCATGGTTGTAATGGATTTGCCGGCGGCCTGTGATGAAGTGCGTGGGTCGGAACCCAAAAGGGCTGCGCCTTTTTTCTCTCCAGCCAAGGTGAGCGCGTCGTTGCCGAACGGCGTGAAGTTGACGCTGGAATGCGGTGATGTGGATGCATTGACGGCGGTTATCGGAGCGTTGGGTGATGTTCAGGCTGGGCGCTGATCTTCAAGTCTATCTGCACCGCGAGCCGATTGACTTTCGGGCTGGGATCAACAGCCTGGCGGTGCTGGTTCAGGAGACGATGGCGCTCGATCCGTTTGCGCCGGCGGTTTTTGCGTTCTGCAATCGCCGCCGCGATCGGATGAAGCTCCTGTTCTTCGATCGGTCGGGCTTCGTGTTGGTGCTGAAGCGGCTGACGGAGGACAAGTTCCGATGGCCGCGCCGCGAGGCCACGGTTGTCCAGCTTACGACCGAGCAATTGCACTGGATTCTCGACGGCATCGATATCGACGCCATGGTCCGACATCCAGTGCGGCAATATCAGGTCGCAGGCTGACGGTTCCCGAATTGAGTGGTTGACGCGGCGGAGCGCTTTCGATTCAAGAATCCGATGAATCGAACCGGCGAACCGACTGTTGAAGAGTTGATGGCGCACATTGCTGCGCTTGAGGCGGAGAACCGTCAGCTCACAGAGCGCGTCGTCAAACTCGAGGAAGAACTGGCGCTTGCGCGCTCACATCGTTTTGCGCCGAAGAGCGAAAAGCACATTGACCGTCTCTTCAATGAAGCCGAGCAGGTTGCCGATGAAGGCGGCGAAGATGACGATGTCGCCGACCTCCCGGATACCGGTTTGCCATCTGTCGAAAGCGCGCCGGGAAAGAAGCGCGGCCGCAGACCGCTGCCGGAAAGCCTGCCACGCGAGCGCGTCGAATATGATCTTGCCGACGATCAGAAGGCTTGTCCCTGCTGCCGCAATCAGATGCATCGCATGGGCGAGACCATTACCGAGCAGCTTCATATCGAGGTGAAGGCCAAGGTCCTGCAGAATGTGCGGTTCAAATATGCCTGCCGCCATTGCGACCGCACCGGCATCAACACGCCGATCGTGATCGCGCCGATGCCCGCGCAACCTTTGCCAGGCAGTATCGCCACAGCCTCGACGCTGGCCTTCGCGCTCATCCACAAATATGTCGACGGCACGCCGCTCTACCGCCTGGCGCAGGCATTCGAGCGCGCAGGTGTTCCCGTCAGCCGTGGCCTCTCGGCCACTGGGTGATCGGTTCAAGCGAGAAGCATCTCTGCCGAATCTACGACGCCTTGAAGCTGCGGCTCGGATCGCAAATCCTCATCCATGGCGACGAGACCACGGTTCAGGTGCTGAAGGAGAAAGACCGGAAAGCCACCGACGAGTCATACATGTGGGCCTACCGCAGCGGCCAGGACAGTGATGAGCCCATCGTGCTGTTCGACTATCAGCCAGGCCGTGGCCAGAAATACCCGCAGGCCTTTCTCGGCGACTATCGCGGCATCTTGATGAGCGACGGCTATTCCGCCTGGCGCACACTCGACGGTGCCACCCATCTTGGATGCATGGCCCATTCAAGACGGCGTTTTGTCAATGCCCTCAAGACGAGAAACAAACCCGGCGGGCCGCCGGAACAAGCCCTCAAGTTCTTCGAACAGCTCTACCGGGTCGAAACGCAGGCGCGCAACGAAATCCCCGACGACGGCGAAACGCGGGATCACTGCATCCGCCGCTTCCGCCAGCAACATAGTGTCCCTATCCTCAACGCTCTCAAGGCATGGCTCGACGACATCGCCCCGAAGGTCTTGCCCGACAGCAAGCTCGGCGACGCCGTGTCCTACACCCTCAACCAGTGGAACTATCTGACGCGCTACACCGAGGACGGAAGCATGCCGATCGATAATAATCTTCTGGAGCGTGACATCAGAATTTTTGCCACTGGCCGGAAAAGTTGGTTGTTCAGCGATACCGTCGATGGAGCCAAGGCCAGCGCCATCGTCTACAGCCTGGTGCTGACCTGCCGCGCCTGCGGCGTCGAACCATTGGCCTACTTGCGCCACGTCCTCACCGAATTGCCTCAGCGCGCCGAAAACGCCGATATCGACGATCTGCTGCCATTCAACTTCGCCAAAACTGCTCCGGCCTGATCCCCCGGATGCGTCCGTCTGAAAGACACCGTCGCTCAAGGGCGGCTCAACGTGCCGGGAAAATCGCGCTTACTGAAGGTCCGCCGCGGTGGCCGCATCGTCTCGGTCGCCGTCATTATCGCCGTCGGCGTCAACACCGATGGGCGGCGCGAGGTCCTGGATATGGAGATCGGCACCTCCGAGGTCGAGCCGATCTGGACGGAGTTCCTGCGCAAGCTGACACGGCGGGGTTTGCGCGGCGTCAAGCTGGTCGTCTCCGATGCGCATGAGGGCATCAAGGCCGCCGTTTCGAAGGTTCTCTCCGCGACCTGGCAGCGATGCCGGGTCCACTTCATGCGCAATGCGCTCGCCCATGCCGGAAAGAGCGGTCGACGGGTGGTCTCCGCCTTCATCGCCACGGCCTTTGCCCAGGACACACCAGAGGCCGCCAGCCAGCAATGGCGCAATGTCGCCGATCAGATCAGGCCGAAAGTACCGAAGCTTGCCACCCTCATGGACAGTGCCGAAGAAGACGTGCTGGCCTACATGACCTTTCCCCGTCAGCACTGGACGAAGCTGCACAGCACCAACCCTATCGAGCGACTGAACGGCGAGATCAAGCGCCGAACCGAGGTTGTCGGCATATTCCCAAACGAGGACGCCATCGTCAGGCTCGTCGGCGCGTTGCTCCTCGAACAGAATGACGAATGGGCCGTACAGCGCTCCCGATACATGACCCTTGAGACCATCGCCACAATGAGCGATGATCCAATCATCAGCCTGCCTGCTGCGGCAAGCTGATCCAGTCCCGGCTCTGCCCGGAAGGCACGGCGAACGCCGAAGCTACACCACTCCCTGGGACATCATCCCAACCGATGCGAACCAACTCCGCCAAGCCACGGGCATTATTCTCGTCGCTCTTATTCATGCGCACTGATAATGCGGCTTTCGCGTGCCGTACGTCGATGCCGACGACAGGGAGGTCGATACGCTTGAGTTCATGCCATAGCCAGCTCGACATAGCTCCCGTTTCAAAGCCGATGCGTTCCGCAAACGGCGCTTTCCTTGGGATCAGTTCCGCTAGGGCTCGGGGATTCGACTTGGCTCTGCCCTCGAAGACCCGTCTTCCGGTGTCATCCACGACACAAACAGCTGTTTCTCGTTGCGATACGTCCAGTCCAACATAGTGTTTCATACGGATCTCTTTCGAAAATGGGGCTCAAATATTGAGCGTCATTCGAAGAACGAAGGCGAGCAATTACGTCATCGTGTCCAAAATTCACCCCTTATCGGCGTCCAATTTTAAATTTGCACGTCGAAACACAGACAAAGCGCTTGCCCGTAATTCAGATAGAAGCCCTCCTCGCAGACAAACCGGCCTTCCGACGACGGATCGGCAAGATCTCTTCAGGCCTCCTAAAAAGGCTTGCGGGAAATCCAGGACAATGCGCCGTCTTTGATATCGCCCAACGCCAAACGAATAGGGCGCTCGACCCTTTTAGGAGAGCGCACTATCGAACCCGTATGATCGCGCGGCAGGTCGAGCAAACAGCTGCCGACATCGATCAAGTTGACCCTACTCACCCCAAATTCGTCCGCCTATACCCCCGTTTGGAGTGATCTCATCGATCCGCTTGAGGTCCGCATCTGTTAGTACGAGTTCCTTGGCGGAAATGTTCTCCGACACTCGTTGCGGGTTGCGAGAGCCTGGGATGGGCACGATGTAGTCCTTTCGCGCGAGCAGCCAGGCCAACGCAAGCTGTGAGAGGCTGACGCCTTTCGCTGTGGCGAGCGAGGTGAGCTCTTTTGCGATCTCGACGTTCCTGGCGAAATTCGCCGGCGCCCACCAACCGAGGTTCTGCCGGAAATCGTCGGCGGCGTATTGATCGCGAGATGTTACGTGGCCAGTCAGGAAACCACGCGCCAAGGGGGAATAGGCCACCAGTCCAATGCCCAGTTCTTCAAGGACCGGCAGCAGCGGTTCCACATCCCTGGCGAAAATGGAATACTGGTATTGCTTCACGGAGATGGGGGCCACAGCACTGGCGCGACGGATGGTGTCCTCATCCGAGTTGGAAAGGCCGAGATATTTTACTTTACCAGCCTGGACAAACTCCTGCATCACGCCGACGACGTCCTCAATCGGAATGTTGGGGTCCGGGATGTGCTGGTAGAGCAAATCGATAATTTCGACGTTCAGGTTCTTGAGGCTGGACTCGACAACTTGGCGGATCGTCTCCGGCCGGGAGTCGGGAGCGTAGCTTTCCGTCAGGCCGAACTTCGTTGCGATCGTTACCTGATCGCGAATTGGCCGCAGGGCGATGCCAAGCAGCTTCTCACCTTCACCCCAGCCATACATGCGGGCAGTATCGAAGTGGGTGACGCCGAGCTCATGGGCGCGGCGGATCGCGTTGATCGATTCCTGATCGTCGCTAGGGCCGTAACCGATAGCGGTGCCCATGGCACCGTAAGCAATGGCGCCGACGGTAAGCCCATACCGGCCAAGTTTGCGTTGTTGCATCGTGAGTGTCCTTTCGTATCCGATGCGCCCATTTTGACTTTCACACAGGACCGGGCGATGCTCGATCCTGCCGATTCATTGCCTGATCCTGCCGATCGCTTGACGTTTTCCAGGCTAACGGGAGCGGATACTTTCATGACCGATCTTGACCAACTCAAAGCCATCGTCTTGCGCCACGCAGGCAAGCCGCAACCGAACATGCCGCGGGTCAGCGTCAGCACCTTCGACCGGCCGTCGGAGCCAGGCTGGTTGGTCTATGACCCAGTTGTCTGCTTCGTACTGCAAGGGTCCAAGCAGGTCTTCATCGGCGACCAGGTGCTTGAGTGCGGCGCCGGGCACTGCATGGTGGTGGCGGCCGAACTCGCTGCCATGGGACAGATCAGCGAGGCTTCATCCGAGGAGCCCTATGTCGCGCTCAATCTCTACATCGATCCGGAGGTAATCTCGGCGCTGCTCCTGGAGATGGGCAGCGCGCCGGTACCGCCGATGGATAAAGGATTCGGCTTCAGCCCCGCAGGGCCGGCATTGATCGAGGCCTGGCGGCGTCTCGCTGAACTTCTGGACCGCCCCAGCGAAATACCGGTCATGGCGAGTCACAGGGAGCATGAACTCATGTTTCGCCTCCTCATGGGACAGCAAGGGGCGTTGCTTCGCCAAATTGCCGGAACCGATAGCCGTTTGTCCCATATCCGGCGGGCGATGGCATGGATTCGCGAGCACTATAAAGAGCATCTCAGCATCGAAGCCATGGCCACCGTGGCCGGCATGAGCTTGTCGGTGTTCCATCGCCGCTTCAAGGCGATTAATGGGTTGAGCCCGCTCCAGTACCAGAAGCAAATCCGCCTGCACGAGGCGCGTCGCCGCCTGATCTCGCAGCGCTCAGAAGCAGCGAGCGTCGCCTATGCGGTCGGTTACGAGAGCGTTTCGCAGTTCAGTCGCGAATACAAGCGGCTCTTCGGTGCACCACCCCGGCAGGACGCCGGAAAACTGCAGAGAATGGTTGATCCCGGGCCATAAAATTAGTTCGGAGGGCATGCATATTTATTCGCGGGGATGCGCGGACGAATGCTGCCGAGCTACTTGCGCGGCTGTTTTGCCTCTTCCTCGTGCGAGGCGCGCCAGGTTTCAATTTCGCCCAGATGATCCAGGACCACGTTGCAAGTTGCATGATCGGTGCGGCAAGAGAACTGTCCACCTCGGTCAGGCCGTAGGGGTCTTCCTCATATGTGGAACGGCCCGGTTAGCAAGGTATTTATTGCGCGAATTCCCGTCGGACGGTGCAGTCATATGTCCGACCTGTTTGGCGCGGTCCATGACCGCTGGCCACGTGAAATTCGCGATACTGATCGCCTTATCAGTTTGCCGCGCTCAATGGCGCATTGGGGAAGACGATCTGATCAGTATCGGGAACTCGCCCATTGGGTTCATCACGCATTTGGCACCTTGCCGCTTGATCCGGCGACAGAACGCCGGAACCTCTCCTGCTTCTATGCTCTCATCACATCGCCGGCATCTCGTAGGTACCGCCCTTGCCGAGAAGCGCCCAGATTGTTCGAGCGATTTTGTTTGCCAAAGCGACTGCGGCGATCCTATAAGGTCTTCGTGCCACCAGCGAGACCATCCAGGCGGGAAGCATAACTCCTCTGCGAGCTTGCTTTAGGATAGATGTCGCGCCGAGATCAACAGCGTTCGCAACTGTTTGTTGCCGCGTTTCGATATACGGCCCAGCCGCTCCTTGCCGTCGCTCGAATGCACTTTCGGGGTGATCCCGATCCAAGCGGCGAGATCACGTCCCGTTTGGAAGGCTGCTGGATCCTGGATCGTCGCTCGCACCGTCGCGGCGATGATGGGGCCGACGCCAGGGATGCTGGTAAGGCGTCTAGCGGCGTCGTCGGCTTTCACTGCGGTGACTACCTTTGCGTCAAGCGCCTCAATGCGCCCTGGCGGGCGCGGCGGCTTCGATCGCGGGCTGGCCGAACACGGCCATCATGGCATCGGGCCTGGTAAGCGACCCAGCGCTCCCCGCTTGGGCCATTCCAGTCGGCTACCTGATAAAACATTTTTCTCTATCCGTTCTTAATGAGGCTATCCGCCCGCGTGGTCGTTGCCACCGTGCGCGGCGATGAACATGGCGACGGCCGACCGGCAATAGGATTCGATTTCGTGGTCGTCCTCTGCTCTCGCCTCATCGAAGCGTGCGATAATCAGGAGATCGGACCCTTTGAAAAGCGCGGCAAACAAGCGGGCGGACCGGAGAGGATCGGGCACGTTCAGAACCGCCTTCGCGTGCATCTGACGCAACAGGGCCTCGATTTGGGCGATGATGTGGGCGGGTCCGGCTTCGTAATGGACCTTGCTCAACGACTTTTGATTCGGCGTGTCGGCCATGACCATGGCTTCGACATTCCGGACCTCCGGGCGCAACAGCGTGCAAAGCAGGGATGATCCCACCGTCATGAGCTGATCTTCGGCCGAACCGTCGACTCCTTCAAAAAGCGCCTCTGGTACAAACTGATGACAGCGGGCCGCAAAGGCGGCGCCGAACAGCGCCTCCTTGTTCTCGAAGTGCCTGTAGATACTGAGCTTGGATACCTTCGCTCGCTGAGCGACCATATCCAATGTCGTCGCTTGAAAACCCAGTTCCGCAAAGAGTTCGCCCGCGGCGTCGACTATCGTTTGGCCAAGCGCCTCGTTGGCGGGCCGGCCGCGCCGGCCCTGGCTATTTTCTCTCACGACAATTCCAATCCTTGACAGTATCGTTATTCCTGAATTACGATACTACGCAGTTTCTAAAATTCCAAGAGCGGATTTTATCGTGTCCTCCGAATCAAGTTCCCTTGGCCGCCCGGCGATATCGAATGCGCATCGCTGGACGAAATTACGCGCCAGACCAAACCCAACCCCTCCATCCGCAACACGGAGCCCATCACCATGGATGACGTCATTATCATCGGCGGCAGCTTTGCCGGCCTCGCCGCCGCTTTGCAGCTCGGCCGTGCCCGCCGCAAGGTCACCGTTCTCGATACCGGCCTGCCGCGCAATCGCTTCGCCGGCCACTCGCATGGTCTGCTCGGCCACGATCACAAGCCACCGCTGAACATTCTTGCCGAGGCGCGGCAGCAACTGACGCGTTATCCCACGGTCAAGCTGGTCAATGCCCGGGCCGACAGCATTTCCGGCGCCATCGACAATTTCTCCGTCCTCACTGGCGATGGCGAAAGCCTTGGGGCGCGCCGCCTGATCCTGAGCTATGGCATCACCGACCAAATGCTTGATATTCCGGGCTTTGCCGAAGGCTGGGGCACGTCCATCGTGCCCTGTCCCTATTGCGACGGCTTTGAAGTCGCCGACCAGCATTGGGGCCTCGTCTGGTCCGGCCCGCAGTCGCATAATCAGGTCAGGCTGTTCCACGATTGGACCGACACGTTGACGGTCTTCGCCGATGGTCACGACATTCCGCCCGATATCCGGGCCGATCTGGCGCGTCGCAACACACCTCTCGTCGATGGCCGGATCACTGAAATCGCCCGTCATGAGGGCCAAAATGCCACCGTCAAGCTCGATTCCGGTCCCGACGTCGCGGTCGACATCCTGTTTGCGTATCCGCGCAACAAGCCGTCAAAACCAGAGACACAGAAGCCAGCTTCAGCATCTCTCGTCCGACCGATCTTGGAGAAGCCTGACACATGGAGTTCGACACGTCACCTTCGACCTGCCACACGGCACCTTTCACGCGCTCCAGGGTGGTGATCCCGATGGTCAGTCGACGCTTATCTTGCACGGCTTCCCGGACCATCCGCCGACCGCGAAACCCTTCCTGATGTTACGACTGGAGCGCGCGCACTGCCTCCACCATGCGCTTCAAGTTTGTCGGTTTTCCGAGATTGGGAACTCTCGCTAGAAATTCATCTCTTGCGAGCTCCTCCTCGGTGAATGCGCTGACGATAAGGTAGGGCACCTTGAGAGAAATCAATTCCATCGCAACCGGAGTAACGCTCTCCCCTCGAAGATTGACGTCGAGGAGGGCGGCATCGGGCCGAAATTCTTCGATCAGATCAAGCGCATCGTCGACGGGACCGAGGACGTCGAAGCCCCCCGCTTTCAGCGCGCTCGTCAGTTCCATCGCGATGAAGGGTTCGTCTTCGACGACAAGGACGCGGGAACCTCCGTTTGGCCTCATCGTCCGCAGGCTGTCTCATGAGACCTCACAGGCGGATTCTGATCATAGCGATTAAACCCTCCTGCTCGTATCTCAGTTCCGAGGATACTAGTCCACCGTGATCACACTATCCTTAAAATCTGCGGCGCGCTTTTGATCCCCTGCTTCTTGACATCGCTCGGTGATCACCAATCTTCGCCTGATCAAAAAGCGGAGGAGAGCGAATGCAAGGGACGTGGTACGTCGAACGCTATTTAGAAGATGGACTGTCTGCAGAAGGCTCTGAAGAACACGAAACCTACGAGGCGGCATTTGATACGGTGAAGGCTATTCGCGAAGCTGGCAAGTCTGCGCGCTTCATGGCCCCGGTTGGGGCGACAAAGGAGCAGATAGCATCGTTCAATGCGCTTGAAATGGTTCAGCGGATTTAGTTGCCCGCCCCATTCGCCGACAGAGATGGTCAAATGGTCGCCCTCATGAAAGATGACTTGCTGGAGCAGCGCACGAAGTTGTCTCATCAAATCCAAGGTGCAAAACAACTACTCAGCGGACTTGAGCAAAACCAATTGCAAATCCCAAACGCCCAATCTGATTTGCCTGGGGTTGAGATCAGAATTGTGATCAGAAATTTTGCGGATCAGTTGAACGCCGATATCGACATGATGGCGGATACTATCGCGCTGATAGATCACCTCATCGGCCATTTGGATGGATGTGAGCCTTATTCGCAGCGAACGATCGGCGAAAAGACGGGAAGCCCGTCGACCGATACCAATGATCGCGAAATGATCCAATATCCCGAGTTCCTGGAAGGCGACGGCGGTCCGGGCAGCGGTGGGTAAAGCCGAGGAGTGCGCGGCCTCTGATGTCCTCAATGAATGGCCTTGCGAGCAAGACCGGGAGGCCGCTGCCGAACGGGAAGAGATTTTGCCCTCTATGGGCCGCGCGCAGCGCTGACGAGTACGGCAAGCCGGACTTCATCTCTGACACCACGTTGATAGAGATGAATGACGACCGCCGCCGCCTGCTCGGCTTCTTCGCTGTCTTTGGCAAAATTCAGTTTCGCCAAGACGCGATCAAGTGCGCGTTGACAGATGTTGAGGTCGTTCGAATCGAGATGATCGAAGTGCCTGCGGACATATCCCCCGAACTTCGTGGGTATCATCGGAGGCGGTCTATGGGACTTGACCATCGGCCTGTCCCTTTCAAAGTAAGGGCTAGAGCATTTGTAATCTCTGCGCCGTTGCCGCCCGTATTCATGGGCAACGATAGCGAAATCGTACGCCCGCACAGCTGCCTTAGCAAACCAATTCGGCAACCGAGAGGTCGCGGGTCTGAAAAGACGCGCCCGGTAACGTTGGGCTCTCCGCGGTTGCCTTCACCGCGCGTACGCCTTACTCTTGGCCTTGTAGTCAAAGCGAGCCGCTGATGTCGAGACGCGCTCCTTCATGGCGGTCTCGATGAGCGCGCGCGGGCACGACTTTACCTTGTGACGGTTGCTCATAAAAACGCACTCAGCAGCAAAAAGATGCACCCGATTCAAAGAGATGGATAGGACTCGGAAAGCGAGGAGCGGACGGCCGTTAAGATATTGACTTTGGATTCTTTTTGACTCGGAACAATAAGTGGAGTGATTCTGTTGACTCGCATTGGTTGCTGGAGGAGTGCGAGGAGATGGTGGCGCCGCGGGCAAATTGGAAAGGGTACATAAAGTTCGGCGAAGTGGCGTTTCCGGTCGCGCTTTATACGGCCGCATCCTCGTCCGAACGGATCGCCTTCAATACGCTGAATCGAAAGACGGGCAATCGCGTCCGGCGTGAATTCGTCGATAGCGAAACCGGTGATCCGGTCGAGCGCGAGGATCAGGTCAAGGGTTTCGAGATCGATGATGGACGCTATGCCGTCCTTGAAGCGGAAGAAGTCGCCGCCGCCGTTCCCGAAAGCGACAAAACGCTGAAGATGGAGGCTTTCATTCCCTGCGACAATGTCGACGACGTCTATTTCGACAAGCCTTACTATTTTGCCCCCGACAAGATGGGCAGCGATGCGTTCAAGCTGCTGCGCGATGGCATGAAAAAATCCAACGTCGCCGCGATCGCCCGGACAGTCCTCTTCCGCCGCCTGCGCACGCTCCTTATTCGCCCGCACGGCAAAGGATTGGTCGGCTCCACCTTGAACTTCGATTACGAAGTCCGCTCGTCCGAGAAGGCGTTCGACGAAATGCCCGATTTGAAGATCGAAGGCGAAATGCTGGACCTTGCCAAGCACATCCTCAACACAAAGAAGGGCGCGTTCGATCCGAAACAGTTCGATGATCGCTATGAGGCGGCCGTCGCCGAACTTGTGAAGGCCAAGATCGAAGGTCGCACGCTGCCGAAGAAGAAGGCGCCGCCGGCTTCGAAGCCGAGCGACCTGCTGCAGGCGCTGCGTGAGAGCGCCGGCATGTCCGCACCAGCAAAGACCAAGCGCACGGCGGCCAATGTCAATGCCGGCAAGAACAGGCAAAAGACCGCACGGGCAACCGCATCGAAGCCGCGCAGTTCCGGCGGCCACCAGCAGCGCCGCGCCGGGTAATCGGAGGTTGCCATGGCGATCCGCCCTTATTGGAAAGGTTATCTGAAACTCTCGCTCGTCACCTGTCCGGTGCAGATGATGCCGGCCACCTCCGAAAACGAGAAGGTCCGCTTTCACACGCTAAACAGGCAGACGCAGAACCGTGTCGTCAGCCACTATGTCGATTCCGTCACCGGCAAGGAGGTCAAGGAGCAGGACGAAGTCAAAGGCTATCAACGCGGCGAAAATGACTATGTCATCCTCGAAGACGAGGAGTTGGAGAACGTCGCGCTCGAAAGCACCAAGACGATCGACATCGAGGTCTTTGCACCGAAAGACAGTGTAGAATGGATCTGGCTCGATACGCCGTATTATCTTTCTCCCGACGATCCGGTCGGCCTTGAGGCGTTTTCGGTCATTCGCGACGCGATGGCGGCCGAGAACATGGTGGGCATTTCAAGGCTGGTGATTTCGCGGCGCGAACGCGCCGTTATGCTGGAACCGCGCGGCAAGGGTATCGTGCTCTGGACGCTGCGTTATGGCGACGAAGTGCGGGATGCGGAAAACTATTTCGAGCGGGTGGACGATGAACCGGCCGATAGTCAGATGACGCCGCTCGTACTGCAACTGATCAAGAAGCAGACCCGACCCTGGACCCCGAAAATGGCCTCCGACCCGGTCCAGGATAAGCTGCTCGACATTATCGCGGCCAAGAAGAAGCAGATGAAGAAGCCGGTCAAGTCGAAGCCCAAGGGCAAGGAAGAGGCTGAACCGGAGCCGAGCAATGTCATCAATATCATGGATGCTCTGCGCAAATCCGTAGACGCTGAGAACCGCTCCGGCAGGCACTGAGCGATGATCCGACCGCGTCTGCCCTCCGCTCCTCTTTTACGTGATGCGAATTCGACGATTCAGTCGCGACCAATCCGGCGGCGCGACCCCGATCAGCCAAGCCTGCCCTTCGATCCGATGCCTTCGCGCGTCGAGCCCTGCCTGGCGCTGCTAAAGCCAACTGTGCCGCAAGGGCCGGATTGGCTTTACGAGGTGAAGTTGGATGGTTACCGCTTGGCAATCCACATCGAACCAAAGAGTATTCGGATCCTCACGCGTGGCGGCCATGATTGGACCCATCGGTTTCCGACGATCGCAGCCGCGGCGAGAGGCCTCGGGATCACAACGGCTATTCTCGACGGGGAGGCCGTCGTGCTTGACGAACAGGGCCGGTCGGATTTCGGGGCGCTGCAGCGCTCGCTCGGAGGGCGCGGCGGCAAACGCATCTCGACCGAATCCATCCTCTACGCCTTCGACCTGCTTTATCTGGACGGCCATGACCTGACACGCACCGAGCTCTCCCTGCGCCGTCACCTTCTGGAAGGTCTGATCCCGGAGAACGCCGATGGCGCCCTCCGGCTTTCGGAGGAACTACAGCTTGATGGCGAGGAACTACTCGACTACGCATGTCACCTTGGTTTGGAAGGCATCATTGCCAAGCACCGCGATCGGCCCTACCGCAGTGGCCGCCTCGGCGATTGGCTGAAGATCAAGTGCGTCCAGAGCGAAAGTTTCATGATCGTCGGTTACGAGGAGTCCGCCACCACGCGTGGAGGCCTCGGAAGCCTTCTGCTCGCCGGGCGGAAAGGTCACGGCTGGATCTACGTCGGATCCGTCGGAACGGGCTTCAATCGGAAGGAAGCCGAAGATCTGCGTAGAACGTTGGATAGGCTCAAGACGAAGACCCCGGTCGTGCCGTTGAAAGGCAAGCGCCTGGTTTTCGCGCAACCAACCCTGATCGCGGAGATCGAGTTTCGTGGCTGGACGCGTGAGGGAAGCTTACGTCATCCCTCCTATAAAGGCCTGCGTGAGGTACAGGACAATGCCGCCGTCTTCGATATGACGGATGCGCCGTCTACGGCAAAATGATCTTCTGCAGTAGCGGCGAAGCCAGCAGAGCCTTGGACACGCCAATGAGACGCACCATGGGTCACGCCGCATGCGTGGTCCGGCCAAGCCTCTTGATCGCCTGCTCCAGCGGGCGTTTCCCCTCGCAATAATCTTTCCAAGCCGATGATTTCGGGACCAATTTCGGAACGGTGCGCAAGGTAAAGCGCTTGGGATCAAGATCAGCCTTCACCTGCGCCCAGGTCAACGGCATCGATACCGTCGCACCCGGCCGGGCGCGCGGCGACAAGGGTGCTACGGCCGTCGACATGCGATCGTTGCGAAGATAGTCCAGGAAGATACGGCCGTTGCGAAGGCTCTTCGTCATCTTGATGAGATAGAGATCGGAATTGTCCCGCGCCATCTGCTGGCAGACGTCATGGGCAAATGCCTTTGCCTCCCTCCAGGAAAGCGGCTTGCGTTTGTTGACCGCGAGCGGCGTGACGACATGCAGGCCCTTGCCGCCGGTCGTTTTGCAGAAGCTGATCAGCCCCAATTCGTCCAGCCGGTCGCGCATTTCGCGGGCAGCGGCAACGACGGTTGAGAACGGGACGTCCGGACCCGGATCGAGATCGAAGACAAGGCGGCCTGGCACTTCCGGCAGATTGGGTTCGCAGTTCCAGGGATGCAGCTCGACGGCGGCGACTTGCGCAACGGCGGCAAGCCCCTCGATGCGATCGATTTGCAGATAGGGCTTCTTGTCGCCGAATACCTTGACAAGATCGAGAAGGTTCGATTGCCCGGGCATCGCATGACGCTGGAAGAATTGCTCACCGGCAATTCCATCCGGCGCACGGATGATGGAGCAAGGTCTTCCCTTGATATGCTCGATCATCCACGATCCCACCGCCTCATAATATCGCGCGAGGTCCTCCTTGGTGATGGGTTCATCATCGTTGGCGTCCGGCCATAGCGGCTTGTCCGGATTGGAGATCAGCACGCCCATGACGTCGGCCTTCGCCCCTTTCCGTCGCGCCGGGCTTGCCTTTGCACGGAAACCCGGTTCTGGAACGGCTGTCTCCGCAGGCGGCGCCGGCCGTTCGACCTCGACTTCCTTGGCCGGTTTGTCTTCCCGCAGCCCTTTGAAGGCTGCCTGACGAACCAGACCGTCAGCCGTCCAGCCCGCGAACTCAATTTCGGCGACGAGTTCCGGCTTCAGCCAGACGACCTCGTGTTCCTTCTTCGGCGCGCCGATGCCTGTGAAGGGAGATTTTCCCGTCTCCAGCGCCTTCAGCTTCGGCAGCAACGTTTCAACTTTCTTTGCGCCGTAACCAGTTCCGATGCGACCGACATAGACGAAGCGGTCGTCACGATAAACACCGGCTAATAAGGACCGGAATTTGCCGTTGGTCTTAGCATAGGCGCCGATCACAACTTCGTGGCCGGCACGGCATTTCGCCTTCGCCCAGGTTTCCGTGCGGCCAGACTGGTAGGGTGCATTCGCCTTTTTGGAGATGATGCCTTCGAGCGAGAGTTTGCAGGCGGACCGCAAGACAGCATCGCCGCCGGTCTCGTAGTGTTCGACGAAGCGGATCCGCGGATCCTCGCCGGCCTCGATGAGAAGCTCCTGCAGCCGCTCCTTCCGCTCAACGAGAGGCCGCGAGCGCAGATCCTCGCCGCCGTCATAAAGCAGATCAAAGGCAAAGTAGACGAGACTTGCGGTCTTCCGCTCTGAAAGCGCCGCCTGCAGGGCAGCGAAATCCGGCGCGCAGATCTCGCCATCGACGATGCAGTCCGGCAGCGTCGACGCTGTCTCGGCAATCTCGGGGTATTTGCCGGTCCAGTCGAGACCTTTCCTGGTCTTCAGCGTCACCTCGCCGCTGAGCACGCGCATCTGGATGCGGTAGCCATCGAACTTGATCTCGTGGATCCAATCCGAGCCGGCAGGCGGACGCTGCAGGGTTTCGCATAGCTGCGGCGCAATGAAGTCCGGCAGATCGACGGTGATGACAGTCTTCGTCCTTTTAACGCGTCGCGCTTCGGATTTGCGCTCCTCGGCGGCAAGACCATGATTGCTGTCCCAGACCGCATCAGCCTCGATCGTTCCACCTTCGACCATGAACGGCCTGGGTTTGCGGCCCTTGCCTTCAGCAATCATCTCCATCGAGCGTCCTGACGCCACCGACGTCGCATTTTCCTCCAGGATCGCGGCGCCATTTTCCTCGACCGAAAACTCATCATGGTGCTTGATCAACAGCCAGTTTGTGCGCTTGCCACGGTCGCGATCATTGCGCATCCGCACGAGCACGAAACTGCCATGCAGACGCTTGCCTTCCCAGCGTGAACTTGAAATCGCCCTTTGCCAGCGCCTGTTCGGGGCTTTTCCTGCCCTCCGGTTCCCAATAGCCGCGATCCCACAACATCACCGTACCACCGCCATATTGGCCCTTCGGGATAGTGCCTTCGAAGTCGCCGTAGTCGAGCGGGTGGTCCTCGACCTCGACTGCCAGGCGCTTGTCATGCGGATCGAGCGACGGTCCTTTGGTGACGGCCCAGCTCTTGAATACGCCGTCAAGTTCGAGCCGTAGATCGTAATGCAGACGCGTGGCGTCATGCTTCTGAATGACGAAGCGCCGGCGGTTGGCCTTTTTGATCGGCCTCTTGCCGCTCGGCTCAGCGGTTTTCTGAAAATCTCGCTTTGATTTGTAAGTCGATAACTTGTCGCTGGCCATGGCGGTTCTCGGACATAGGTCGCCAACAGAATGCCCATCAAGCCATTATTGTTCCAGTTGCGGCAAGATCGTTAGCCGGCGATCGTTCCGACAAACGAGAATGGGCGCTCAAGCCTATCAGGGAGCGCCCTTTCCTTCGAACCCGGACCGCCTCAACGAAAAGCCCTCAAGCCTCATTTGCACCGCGATCGGCGCGACGCACGGGTGTCGATGACAGTCGAGTTGTCTCACGCATCTTGCATACTACACCACGATCTACAATCGCCGGAACCGATGAAGCCGATAGGGCCTGTGGGAGGGCATTTCCTACGCACGAACCGGTTCCACGGGTGTGATTACCCGCGCGGTGGATTCCACCTCCATCAAATCCCATCGCTCGGCGGCCGCGCCGCGGCGGACGATTCGGCTGCAAGCGCGTTGCGCAGACGCTCCTCCTGCTCAGGCGAGAGCGACGTTCTCAAGATACGCGCATGTTCGCCCTGGAACTCCTGCAGCACCTTTTCCGGCTGAACCTTCCGGATCAGCAGAAAGAGGGCTGAGCTGTTTACCGGGATGGTGTCGGCCAGCCGCTTGATGAGGTCGTCGTCGATGCCATAGTCCGTCATCGAGCCTGCCAATGCCCCGGAACCTGCCCCGAACGCACCGCCGAGAACCATGCCCGCAAGAGGATTGAGGAACAAAAGGCCGACAAGCGATCCCCAGATGGCACCTGACAACCCGCCACTCGCCGCGCCGGCTGCTGCCAGATTGACACTCTGCTTGAGACGAACCTTGCCCGAAGCGTCGCGGATCGCAACGACGGAATCTTCGAGATCGACCAGATATTCCTTTTGAAGCTGAATGAGGCGATTGAGCACAACGTCCGCCTGGTCGGGGTTGTCAAAGCCGAGCACTACGAGTTCAGACATCGTTTTTTCCTTCGGTTTGCTGTTGCAGATACTGAAATTCGGCGGAAGCCTTAATCCGAGAATTTTACCACGGCCGTGTGAGGATGCGATGAAAGAGGCTCCCGCTTGCCGTCTTTGGCCAATAATTTAGAAAGTGGCCTCGCTGACCGGCCAGAAACACCACCCGCAGTTCGACCACAAAGAGTACGGCCTACCAGGCGACAAAATGCCCGTCTTTACCGACCTCATGGAAATTGCTGAGGTTCGGGTAGTGTCGGCTCATGGCTTGCGACAATATTCCGATTCAGGCTCCGCTCATGTCATGGATCTCAAGTTTTCGTTCGACCGCATTGCATGATACTACGCGCAATTTTCGCTTCTGCTGGGCCAACCGGTTTCTCTGGAGCCCGCCCTTGCCCTAACCCGCGGTGCTTTTGCTCCGCCGGCCGAAGCGCCGCCCCCTTGCCCGCCGGCGCGTTGCCACAAACACACTCCGGCCCTAGTTACCAGCGTAGGAGGAAAGTTCATGAACATGAAATCAATGCTGGTAGCTGCCATCATTGGCCTTACCGGGCTCACCTTGTCGAGCTGCGTCGAAGAAGGCCCATACCGCACAAGCGGATATGGCCCTGGCTATTACAGTGGCGGCGCCATCTTTATTGGCGGCGGCGATCGGTACCGATATCGCTATGATCGGAACCGCTACTATCGACATCGCTATCATGGTGATCACGAATATCACCGATCAGGCCGGCCGGAATACCGGAGCCATCGTCAAGAGGATCGCGGTCATTCGGGCGGACACCACCGGATTATATTCGACAAAAACCTAAGCCGATAAGACGGCTCACTCTCATCGCGCGAATCGAATGTGATGGTAGGCGACCGGCTGAAGCTCCCATTAACGCTACCCTCAGGTCTTGTTCATCCCTTCGGAATTAAGTTCGAACCAACGTCCCCAAGCGACGTTATAGAACAGCAAAATGCTGCTAACCGGAGAAAACCCGTGAACAAGTTCTTTATCGCCTCTGCAATCGCCGCCGCCTCGCTTGCAGCCACAGCCCTTCCATCCCACGCTGCTTCGGTTGAGGTTATGACCGACGGCGGTCCCTATTATCATCATCGCCATCACTACGACGACCGCGACGATGGGTACTATGGCCGTCACAATCGCCACTGTTTTACAAAGGTCGTAAAGGAATGGCACCACGACCATAGGGTCGTCACGGAGGAGCGGGTCTGCCGCTAATTCTCCGCAGAAGGCCCGGTCTCGAGCCCGGACCTTTTCACAAGCCGCCTGGATCACCAAATCGCCGGCGATGCGGTCTCCGCCTCAATGGCGATGACAATGTCCGCATCTCCGCTTCGTTTTCAAACGCTCCGAAGAACGCCGGCAATTAGAAGCGCCGTGTCGATGCTGGAAAGCTCGCATCGCCAGACGCGCCGTTTCCACCTTCATGTCCAGGAAATGGTAGCAATATCCCTTGTAGCCACTGGCGTCAGGTTGGTTTCCTGTTTGTTGTTCCAGAAATAGCATGGTGGCGCGCGTCCTTGCGCACGCCTGCTCGCGCCGCCTGGCCCCCATCACTAGCGGGGAAAGCCAATCATATCGCTGTTGGGCGCTAAGAAGCGATATTGGGTCCGGTGCGCGCGGCTCTTTGACGCGCCGGCCCTGCAGCATGTATGAGATTGAAGGCCGTATTAACGAGCCCGACGTGTGAGAAGGCCTGCGGGAAGTTGCCGAGCAACTCTCGGGACGAGGGCTGATATTCCTCCGCGAGGAGGCCAAGGTCGTTGCGCACCGAGAGCAGCCGCTCGAACAGCGCCTCGGCTTTGTCAATACGCTTCGACATGACATACGCGTCGGCAAGCCAGAACGAGCAGGCAAGGAATGTGCCTTCGGGTTGTTTGTCCGGATCGACAGTGTGCTCGGGACGATACCTGAGTAGGAACCCATCCCGCAGGAGGTCGCGCTCAACCGCTTTGACTGTACCGAGAATGTGCGGATGGTCGTCAGGGAAGAAGCCGACCTGGGAAAACAGCAGGAGGCTCGCGTCGAGAGCTTTCGAACCATAGGACTGGACGAAACTGCGCAGCCGCGGGTCGAAGCCTTCGGCACAGATTTCTGCGTGGATTGCATCGCGCTCCGCCCGCCATCGATCGACGGGCCCGTCCAGCCCAAACCGCTCGACTGCCTTGATAGCGCGATCGAAGGACACCCAGCACATGAGTTACGAATGCGTGAAGTGTCGCGCCGGTCCCCGCATTTCCCAGATGCCTTGGTCCGGCTCGCGCCAGATCTGGGCAAGATGCTCGAGCAAAACCTTTTGCAGTTGCCAGGCGTCCGGAGCCGAGGCGAGATCTGCCTCCCGCGCGGTGTGAAGCGTGTCGAGCACTTCGCCGAAGACATCTAGCTGCAACTGCCGGGCGGCGCCGTTGCCAATCCGGACTGGCCGACTGTCCCTATATCCAGCCAGCCACGGAATTTCATGCTCCGGCAGCCAGCGCTCGCCGGCGAGACCGTACATGATCCGAAGCTGGTCTGGTCGCCCGGCAATGGCGCGCAGAAGCCAGCGCCGCCATTCCTCCGCATCCTCTCGATACCCGGCGTTAAGAAGGGCGTAAAGGGTCAGCGCCGAATCGCGGAGCCAGCAGTAGCGATAATCCCAGTTTCGCTCGCCGCCGGGCGTTTCCGGAAGGGACGTGGTTGGGGCGGCGATGATCCCGCCGGTGGGGCGGAAAGTGAGCAGCTTGAGTGTGATGAGCGATCGCACAACCGCTTCCCGCCAGTCCTCTCGCGATGGGTCGAACGAACAGCGTTTCGACCATTCCTGCCACCAGCTTATCGTGTGTTTCAGTGCCTCCTCGCGGTCCGGCACGAAGTGCGGCCGCCGGTGCGACCGATGATAGGATAAGGTGAATGGAACGCTCTGACCCTCGGTGACCTCAAAGCGGGAGAGGGTCTTCATGTTCTGCCCTTCCAGCGGTGCCTGGGTGTGAAGCTCGACCGCGTCGGGACCAGCCACGGCACTCAGGCCATAGTCGCGCCGGCGCACCCAAGGCACCACGAGCCCATAATTGAAGCGAAAGACGAGTTCCATCTCGACGCCGACGCGTCCGCGCTTGCCGCGCACGATGCGCACTATATCGCTTCTCTCCTCATCCTCGGCGAGAGGCATAAAGTCGATAAGCTCAAACACACCGTCTTCGGTCTCAAACGTGGTTTCGATGACCGCCGTTCCGGGGAGATATCGCCGGCTGCTGCGCATTGGCGTCAAGGCGGGCGCGATGCGCCAGCGGCCGTTCTCCGGCGTACCCAGAAGCGAAGCAAAACATGCCGGTGAATCGAAACGAGGCAGGCAAAGCCAGTCGATGGAGCCATCGCGACCGACGAGCGCAGCCGAGATCATGTTGCCGATCAAGCCATAGTCGGCAATGGGCCTGCAGTCGTTCTTTAGCGCTTCAGTCGTTCGGTCGATCCAAGTCGGAAGCCTCCACGTCTTTGCAGGACGTTCCCACCGTCTGGCGAGATCTCATGCCAGCTCACAAGCCACTGCATGGCAGCATTTTCGCAATCGCGACTGATGGTTCCTTCAGCCCTCACGGGAACAGAAATGAACTACGCCGGCATCGAAACCACCGGGCGTAAGATACCGGCATCGGTCTTGATCCTGACGAGTTCGCTTCGGAGTTCCGACAGCCTCTTGAGTTCGGAAACCGTCTCGGTATCCAAATATTCAAGCCCGTCCTTTTGTTCCCGTGGCTCGGATGCTTCCTCTTTTGATCTCAGCCCTTCAAGACGCAGTCGTTGCTTCACGGTGGTGTCGCCGCTGGCCAGCAAGGCTAGAGTGGTGCGTGATCTCTAGGTTTTCAGAATGAATCGCGATCTGTCTGGGCCTGCTGCATCTGGAGAACTTGGTCTGCCATAAACAGCCGGACAGATCACTGCGTGCTTTCCGTCTGATCCCGCGCATGGACTTCTACCAAAACAATTTGAAGGTTGGAACGTTAAGCTTTTCAAGCCTCTGATGAGATGAGCGATGATGGCCACATGAAATATTCGGCGAAGGCGGACGTTAACGGCGGTTGGTCGGTGGTCGATGCTCTCACTCAGGACGTGGCTGAGATACTTGGCTGGCCGCTCATCGGTGTTGGCAAAGAGTTGGCCCAAGATACGGCCGATCTGCTGAATTTAGAGGAGAGCAAGAACAAACCGGAATTGGAAGATTGAGCTTTCCCGTCTGCAAATGCCTGCAGTCAAAAGGAACTGAGATCGTCAACACGAACCCTGAAGGAGACGAAGATGAGCTTTCCAATTGCCGCTCACTACATCCTGAGGCCCGAGCGAGGGAACGCGTGGACCGTTTTTGACACGGCCACCAGCCGGCCCGCGGAGTTCCGTGGGATCATCCTCGAAGGGCTGGATCGGGATGTTGCCAGCTTTATGCTAAATGCGCTCCTCCGCGAATCCCGGCCCTGATACAACCGTGACCGTTTCCTCATGCCGAGCCCATAGTGTCTAAAAGCAGCGACTGCAAATGCTGGCTCGTGCTAATTTATGAACCTGTGACACGGTCATCCTGCCGGTAGACACGGTTGGCTGAGAGGCGCTTCAGATCCGTGATCGGCCGCCGGTGGCTATAGGACTGCGCTGCCGCTGCTCGTTCCGTTTCAGAATTTTTGGTGCAATCGTCGGAACACTTGCTCGCGATCGCGGTTCGCGTCGATAGGGATCGATCATGATCTCGACCAACGAAGGAGTTTTAACATGCCATCTACCAGTGGAACGCATGGCAGCAAAAGCGGCTCCAAGTCTGAAGGACGCAAAGGCGCTTCGGGCAAGGAAAGCTCGAGCTCGATCGGCAAGCAGGGTGGTTCACACGAGCAGCATGTCAAAGCTGGCGAACAGAGCCACAAGAACTCCAAGTGAGCAATGAAAATGAAAGAGCCCGTCGGCGGGCTCTTTCTGCGCCGTGAAGGTTTGGCGTTAGAGCGTGATGATCATCGGGCGCCTACAGGGTATCGAGGACCTTCAGCAACTACTGCAGGTGAGATCACTACCGAATGATAAGGATCCAAGACGCTGGATCTCCGCAGTGGAATCGAGAACATCCGACTGAGGTAACGCACCTCACATCGGCTGGCGCTTTTATCCCGAAGGCTTCGTTCGGACTGTGCATGGGAAAATCGTCTATACGGCGCTGCCTCTGCCTTCACGCTAAGCTCCCTTGTGTAATGGGCCTTGCGGCGGTCTTGAACGGACTAGAATCTCTTTTGCAGGGCAGGATTTACATCCACCAGATCCGACGAGACGCGAAAGAGCGCCCTGCGCTGGAGCAGCTTGATCTGGCGACGGCTGACCGCTAGGTTGCCGCCGCGAACAAATTTTAACGGCACGGGGATTTTCATGCCGAGTGGCAAGGTTAAGTTTTTCAACGCCGACAAAGGCTTTGGTTTCATTACGCCGGAATCCGGAGGAACGGACGTTTTCGTGCATGTCTCCGCCCTGCAATATGGCGATGTGCTCAGAGAGGGCCAATCCGTATCCTACGATCTCGGTCAGGATCGGAAGACCGGCAAGTCAAAGGCGGAAAACGTCAGACCGCTTTGAGCACGGCAGACGAAGCCAGACCCGAGATGTCTCGGGTCGTGGCTGCTTTGGGGTTTTGCGGGGGTCGATCTGCTCGGTGGGATAATGAGGCGGTTCGCCGGTTTTGTTGACAGCACGCTTCATCTCCCACGGGGTTCTCCGCCATCACCTTACGAGATCGACAAGGCAGATCACCAACACCCACTGCCCTATCATTTTTCACAACGTCCAACGGGAAGCTGACGCGGTCATCTAAGATTGTTGCAATGTCATTTCGCCCCCTACCGGAACCGCCCTCGGTTGATTTGTCAGAGGGATCAAAACGGCCTCACGTGACGATTGGCGCGGCGACTGGGATATCCAATCCGTTTGCCTATGGAACGCACATTGATGTTGCACTCCAACTTGCTCATCCTCGAAGACAATGAAATCGCGATCGTTACGACCATCGTCAAACTCTGGTGCGAAAAGAACCACATCGACCTCGACAGCGACGTGGGAAGTCTGCAATGGCCGCTGCAGTCAACTGCGTAATCGCCGGTGAGAAAACGCCTGAGGCGCTTTACGAGGCGATTACGATCCAAATGCACATCGAGCAGTACAGAAATCCACTCATTTGAATTCGCGAAATCGCTGCCATGGAGCATGCCTGGGCGGCAGAGCCTCTTGCTTGCTGATTGTCCGCAAAGTGAGTGGGGGGCGCGTGGGTGAAGCGATGCCCGAGAAAATGAAAGAACTCTTTGGCAATTTTCCAGACGTGTGGATGCACCGCCGCCAGCCCTTTACGGGACACTTGAGTTACTACTGGCGGCAGTTGCTGTCAAAGCCAGTTGGCGTCGACATTGCGGGAAGCGGGAGCGTTGTTTCCCTGAGGAATTCAACATTTTCGGCCTGCTGTTGTTCCATAGAATATGCTCGAAAAATGTTTATTGACCTGCCGAAGCCTGCAACCCGATTCCGCGCTTTCGTACCCCGTCTTTTATTTCTCCGTTTCTGGCAATCTCAAACCGCAGATGGGCTGGTCAGTTCAGAAAGAACCTTGTGTCGTCTCGCCGCCATCATCGTTACTCGCCAGGAGCGTGAAGCGCGCAATCCGGGCACCGACGCAACGATCAAAGTCGCCGCCGGGGAAAACAGATTCAGACAGGAGACGGGAGAAAATCTTGCCCGCATCTACAGCATCTCGAGCGATTCTCTGCAATACAGCCAAAAATTGTGGGTTCGATACGTGTCGCTTGGCAGTTAATTTTAAAGAACCTCGTTCAATAATTTCAAACGGTTAGCGTTGCAGATAATTTGAGAATTGGCAATTAAATCGAGAATATCGATCAGGCCTTCTTCAATCGAGAATTCTTCCCGAAATGATGGCGGCCAATTGTCTCGGAATCCTTTCCGCAAATTCGAAACGATACAGAGGGTTGTGGCTACTTTGATCGGCATCAAGGAATAGGATCCGCATCCACGATTCTCACATTTAAATGCCAAACATCGCCGGAACAGCCGCATTCTCACGATTAACTGCCAAGCGACACGATTTTGAAATGGCACCGCTCGCAGCCGCCATTGAGGCGATTTTCCTTCGCCGTGACGGTAGCAGAACCCGCGCCCTCGCTATTTCCTCGCTGCATCATGGCGGCGATCCCGTTAGCAGAGGACACGAATTACGGAACGGCCGACGTAAACTGACGAACCTCGCCGGCGACCCACGTCCGAAAAGTCCTCACCTTCGGATGATCTTGGCTCCCGACGCGGTAGACCAGGTCGTAGCCCCATTCGACCTCAAGCTTCGCTTGCGGGAAAAGCGAGACGAGACGGCCTGCCGCGAGGTCTTCGGCGACCAGCACGCTCCGCCCGAGCGCGACGCCTGCACCGCGGACGGCCGCCTCGATCGACATGCTGCCATGGCTGTAGCCCGGGCCGCGCATGCCTGGATAAGGCAGCTGCATCATCTCAATAATCGAGCGAATATCCATCTCCGGATCCATTTCGTGGCCGAGGGCTCGCAGGGCTGCCCGGCAGCTCGAGAGGATGCCCGGTTGGGAATCGACCAACGTCCCATCGAGATCGAGAAGAAAGTTTGGGACACAGGGACGACGCTTTCTCTATGGATGGCTCATCAAAGATTTCGAGTAAATCCATTGGAAAACGCCAGATGACGCCTTGAAATTAAAGGTGGATCCGCAAAAAACTTGAGCTTTCCCGATATGTCAGCTTGACCGCCTTAAGAATTCGGACCCTTCGTAGGGAGAAACGATAGCCAATGCCCCGCAAAAAGGTTCCCGAACCCGAATTCGACCTGATGCTGCCACGCACGAGGCACAAGAACCGTCGCCATCCCGTCGAACTCACCCCGACCGAAGATCCCGAGCTGACCGCCTTCCTCATGGCAGAGATCGAAGAGGCCTATTCACTGAGCCTCGATCCGCCGGCCTGCTTTTATTGCCAGAGCAGCAATACTGTTCTGCGTTACAAAGGCATTTCACCGACCGGAACGCCCTATTTTTCCTGCAAGAGCTGCGGTCAGGGTTTTTCGCGGCGAACCGGCACGGCGCTTGTCGGCTTCCGCAAACGCGAAAGCCTGACCGCCTTCGTGCCGATGCTTTCGCAGCAGATGACTATGGCGGAAGCCGCCGATCGGCTTGACGTTATGCAGGACATGGTGGCGCGTTGGGTACGCGTCTTCCGCGCCTGGCTGCTTGACCTTGATCCCTCCGGTCGGCTGCATGCCAAGATCAAGTTGGGTATTAAGCCCTCGGTCGCGCATCTTGCTTGTCCGCATTGTGGCGTCTTCGGCCAACTTGACTTTGCCGGTTATGCGCCGCGCGACAACGGCAAAAAGCTGGTACGGCAATTCCAGTGCAACAATTGCCGCAAGACTTCCCGCTTGGATCAATTTGACCAAGCTCCTTGACGAGGGTGCGGGGTACACAGTTGCCTGCCAGTGATCGTTTGATCTGTCATTCCGGTCTCAAAACTGAGCCGAGACTGCCTCAAATGAAGAGAGGATGGTCGGATCCACACAGCTGACTAAAACAAATGCTTCAAACCAAGGTGCCGTATTGACGTACGTCGCCGTCGCCGCGCCACTCGACCTGAAGCACCTGAATCAGCCGCGACGCGTGTTCTCCGTCGTGTCACTATAGTGGTTGGTGTAAAATTCACACAGGCTTTACCAAATTCACGCGAATTCCCTGAAGTTTGCTCTCCATATCCGTGTAGTGAATTGACGTCCGCCTCCAAGTCAATCAAGAAAAACCATCAATATGGTGCCGCATGACGCGGTCCGGGCGAGGCAAGATGTAGGCTACATTTTCCTGCGAGATCCGCAGACGTGGCCTCAGCCTCTAAAGGGCGAGAGCGTATCGTGGGCAAGCATTCCGGGTGGGATTCCAGCAAATCGTTCAACGAGCGGACCGTCTTGCGGTCGAGGGCACGTAAGGCCATTCACCGGCTCGCGCGCCTTGGACATCAAACGCTTGCCGTCACCCTCAGCGCGCTTCTGTTCTTGCAGCCGATGATCGCCAACGCCCAATCGATCTCGGCAAGCACGACGGCACCTGTTGCCAACCAGCCGAGTGTCGGAGCGGCTCCCAACGGCGTGCCGCTGGTCGACATCGTCACCCCAAACGCGGCTGGATTGTCGCACAACAAATACGACAATTTCAACGTCGGAACCCAGGGCGCCATCCTTAACAATTTCAAGGGCGAGCAAGGCACCTCGAACCTTGGCGGTGTCACGCCGGGCAATCCGAACCTCAATGCCTCGAACCCGGCCTCGGTGATCCTCAACGAAGTCACCAGCGGCAACCGCTCGGCGCTCAATGGCCCGACGGAAGTGTTCGGGACCAAAGCGGACGTCATAGTAGCGAATCCTAACGGAATTACCTGCAATGGCTGCGGCTTCATCAACACGCCGCATGCCACCCTGACCACCGGTGTACCCACCATCGGCGCCGATGGCAGCCTGACGGGGTTCACCGTCAATGGCGGCGACGTCACCTTCGAGGGAGCCGGCGGCAACTTTGCGGCCAGCCCCGGTGCAGTCGATCTCTTCGATGTCGTCTCCCGCAGCATTCACGTCAACGGCCCGGTTTATGGCAAGACGCTGCGGCTGACGGCCGGCGCGAACAAATACGACTATGCGACGGGTGAGGCGACGGCGCTAACTTCCGTCTCCGGCACGCCGGAATACGCTATCGACGGCACGGCGCTCGGCGCCATGCAGGCCGACCGCATCAAGATCGTCGTCACAGAGAAGGGCGCCGGCGTCAACATGAGCGGCGACATGGCCGCCAATGCCGGGGATCTGACGCTGTCGGCGGACGGCAAGATCTCGATCGGCAATGTGTCGGGCAGCCAGGGCGTCTCCATCACCTCGAAGTCCAAGGTGACGGCGGCCAAGGTGACCTCGAAGGCAAAGCTCGCCATTCAGGCCGATTCCGGCATCACGCTGCAATCGGTTGCTGCCGACGACGATATCGCCTTGTCGAGCGGCGCCGGCCTATTGAGCGTGACGGGTGACGTCAATAGCGCCGCCAATCTCGTGATGACGTCCGCGGGCGGCATCTCTGGTGCGAATGTCACGGCCGGTGGAATAGCGTCACTGTCGGCGTCGGCCGGCAATATCAGCCTCACGGGGGCCGTCAGCAGCAAGGGCGCATTGTCGGTCACGGCGACCTCCGGCGCGATCGCGGCCGCATCGCTGTTGAGCTACAACAATATCGGCCTTACCGCCGGTCTCGACATTTCCGTTGCCGGCACGGTGTTCGCCCAGGGCAAGATTGCCGCCACCGGCCGCTCGATCTCGAGCGGCGCCACCGTCTCCGGCCTCGACATCGCCGCAACGCAGGCGGATGCGGCCGGCAAAACCGTGCTGGCAAGTGCCGCCGACCTGCAACTGACGGCGACGGGTGGTGCGGTCAATGCCGCAAGCCTGCTGTCCTCCGGCAACGTCACGGTCGATGCGACATCGCTGACGGCCCAGACCATCACGGGCCACGGCACCATCACAATCAACGCCACCGGCGCGACGGCCGCAAACGGTCTCGTGGATGTCAGCGGCCAGATCCTTGGCGGCAGTGACATCACTATCTCCGGGGCCGGCATTCAGGCAACGACGATCGCCTCCGGCGTCGATTTTACCGCCACCGATGCGGCGGGCGGCAATATCACTCTCGGGAGCGTCGGCACGCTCGATCTAACCGCCGCCGGCATGATCGATGTCGACACGCTGCTGTCGGCCGGCGATCTCACCGCTCAAGCCAACCTGCTGAAGACCGAGAATCTCACCAGCCACGGCAATGTCGACATCGATGGCGGCGTCGATGTCGCCAGCCAGTTGCTCGGTTCCGGCGCCATCACCATCAACGGCAATACCAATGGCGTCAGCGCCGATCTTCTAGCCTCCGGTGTCGACTTTGCCGCGACCAAGGTGGCCGGCGGCAATATCGTGCTGGCGAGTAGCGGCGATTTGACGATCGACGATAGCGCCGGCGCCGTCCAGATCGGGACGATCCTTGCCGCAGGCGCGATCGATGCAGTCGGCCAGACGATCACCGCCGACACCATCACCGGCCACAAGGACATCACGCTTGCCGGCGCCAGCGGCACGGCGACGGGCAGCGGTCGCGTCGATGTCAGCGGCCAGGTCCTTGGTGGCGGCAATGTTAGCGTCTCCGGGTCCAGCATTGCGGCCGACGCCATTGTCTCCGGCGTCGATATCGCCGCCACCAACGCGGCCGGCGGCACGATTGTCCTTGGCACAACGGCCGCCGGAACCGGCAATTTGACGCTTGCAGCCTCAGGCGCGCTCACTGCCGGAACGCTGCTGTCTTCAGGCGATCTCGCAGCCAACGGCGCGACCATCACCGCCGACAATGTTTCGGCGCATGGCGACATGACGCTTGGCGGCGCCATCAGCGTGAGCGATCAGCTTCTCGGTGCCGGCAACGTGCTGATCACCGGCCAAAGCCTGTCGGCCCAGACCCTCGTCGCCGGCATCGACTTCGACGCCACCAATGCCGCCGGCGGCACGATCGTGCTCACATCCAGCGGCGATCTGACGGTTGCGGTCAGCGGCGCCATCACGGCGCCGACCATACAGGCGGCCGGCAATCTCAATGCCAGCGGCGCGACCATCACTGCGGATGCGATCACCGCCCACAACGACATTACCCTTGCCGGTGCGACTAACGTAAGCGGCCAAGTCCTTGGCGGCAGCAACATCGATATCTCCGGTTCCAGCATCAAGGCTGGCGCCATCGTTTCCGGCGTTGATTTTGCCGCAACGGCTGCCGCCAACGGCGCCATCGTCCAAACGACAAGCGGTGATCTGACGCTGGCCTCGACCGGCAATATCGACGTTGGAACGCTGCTGTCGGCCGGCGATCTCAATGCGACGGGCACCACCGTCGCCGCGGATGCCGTCACGGCCCATGGCGACATGATGCTCGGCGGTGCGATCGACGTCAGCGGCCAGATCTTGGGCTCCGGCAATGTATCGATCTCCGGCCAGAGCCTGTCAGCGCAGACCCTGGTCGCCGGTATCGACTTCGACGCCACCAATGCCGCTAGCGGCACTATCGTCCTTGGCCAAACCGGCGATCTGACGGTGGCGGTCAGCGGCGCCGCGGCAGCGTCGACGATCCAGGCTGCGGGTGCTATCGACGTCAGTGCAGCCACCGTCACCGCTAACACGATTACCGGTCACAAAGACATCACGCTTGCCGGCGCAACGACTGTCAATGGCCAGGTCCTCGGTGGCGGGGACATCACCGTCTCCGGCTCCAGCATCATCGCCAGCACCATCGTCTCCGGTGTCGACTTCGCCGCGACGGCTGCGTCTGGCGGCGGCATCGTGCTCGGCAGCAGCGGCGATCTGAGCCTCACCGCGACCGGGATGATCAATACCAGCACGCTGCTCTCCGCCGGTGATCTCGGTGCCACCGGTTCGACGATCACGGCGGACGGCATTACCGCCCATGGCGACGTGACGCTCGGCGGCGCCATCAGTGTTACCGACCAAATCCTCGGTTCCGGAAACGTATCGATCACTGGCCCGAGTCTCTCAGCGCAGACCCTGATTGCTGGCATTGACTTCGACGCGACCGATGAGGCTGGCGGTAATATCGTCCTCGGCCAAACCGGCGACCTGACCATTTCGGTCAGCGGCACTGCCGCGGCTTCGACCATTGAGGCGGCCGGTGCGATCGACGTCACTGCAGCGTCCGTTACCTCTGACGCGATCACCGGTCACAAGGATATCACCCTTGCCGGCGCGACCAGCACGACGACCGCAAGCGGTCGCGTAGACATTAGCGGCCAAGTCCTCGGCGGCGGCAACATTGACATCTCCGGCTCCAGCATCAAGGCCGGCGCCGTCGTTTCCGGCGTTGACTTCGCCGCCACGTCTGCTGGCGGCGGCAATATCGTCCTTGCCAACGGCGGCGATCTGACCCTTGCTTCGACGGGGATCGTTGATGCCGGCACGCTGCTGTCGGCCGGCGATCTCAACGTGACGGGCACCAGTGTCAGCGCGGATTCCGTCACAGCCCATGGCGATATCATGCTCGGCGGCGCGATCGACGTCAGCGGCCAGGTTCTGAGCTCCGGCAACGTCTCGATCACCGGCCAAAGCCTGTCAGCACAGACCCTTGTCGCCGGCATCGACTTCGACGCCACCAAGGCCGCTAGCGGCAATATCGTCCTTGGCCAGACCGGCGACCTAACGGTCTCCGCTAGCGGCGCGGCTGTGGCGTCGACGATCCAGGCCGCCGGCGTCATCGATGTTAGCGGCGCCACCGTCACCGCCGACACGATCACTGGTCATCAGGACATCAGCCTTTCCGGTGCGACCAGGATTAACGGTCAAGTCCTGGGTGGCGGAGATGTCAGTATCTCCGGCTCCAGCATCCAGGCCGGCACCGTGGTTTCCGGCGTCGACTTCGCTGCCACATCCGCCGGCGGCGGCAATATCGTCCTTGCCGGCAGTGGCGATCTGACGCTTACCTCGACCGGTAATGTCGACGCCGGCACGCTGCTGTCGGCCGGCGATCTCAATGCCAGCGGCACTATCGTCACCGCCGATGCGGTAACCTCGCATGGTGATGTGATACTCGGGGGCGCGATCAGCGTTAGCGGCCAGATTCTTGGTGCCGGCAACGTGTCGATCACCGGCCAGAGCCTGTCGGCCCAGACCCTCATCGCTGGTATCGATTTCGACGCTACCAATGCCGCTAGTGGCAATGTCGTCCTTGGCCAAACCGGCGACCTGACCATTTCGGTCAGCGGCGCCGCCGCGGCGTCGACCACACAGGCCGCCGGCGCAATCGACATCAGTGCAGCTTCCGTTACCTCTGACGCGATCACCGGCCACAAGGACATCACCCTTTCCGGCGCCACTGCCGTCAGCGGCCAGGTCCTCGGTGGCGGCGCCATCGACATCTCCGGTTCCAGCATCAAGGCCGGTGCGCTCGTTTCCGGCGTCGACTTCGACGCAACGGTGGCCGCCGGTGGCAACATCGTCCTTGCCAGCAGTGGCGATCTGACGCTGACCTCGGCCGGCGACATCAATACGGGCACCTTGCTGTCGGCGGGCGATCTCAGCGCTGCCGGTTCGACCGTCACTGCCGATGCCATGACGGCGCATGGCGATGTGACGCTCGGCGGCGCCATCGTCGTCAATGGTCAGGTGCTCGGCTCCGGCAATGTGCTGATCACCGGCCAGAGCTTAAGTGCCCAAACCCTTGTCGCCGGCATCGACTTTGACGCCACCAATGCTGCCGGCGGTGATATCGTGCTTGGCCAGGCAGGCGATCTGACGGTTGCGGTCAGCGGCAACGCCGCGGCATCGACCATGCAGGCTGCCGGCGCCATCGATGTCAGCGCGGCCACTGTCACTGCCGACGCGATCACCGGGCACCAGGACATCACGCTTGCTGGCGCGACCACAGTGAATGGCCAGGTTCTTGGCGGCGGCGATATCACCATCTCCGGTTCCAGCATCACCGCCGGCGCCATCGTCTCCGGTGTCGATTTCGCAAGCACGGCCGCTGCCAATGGCAATATCGTGCTCGGATCATCGGGCGCCATGAACCTCACCGTCTCCGGCAATGCCACAGCCGGCACCATCCTGTCTGCTGGCGACTTTGCGGCGACGGCTGCCGATCTTCAGGCCGGCAGCATCACCAGCCACGGTAAGGTCGGGATCAACGGCAACGTCGATGTCACCAGCCAGATCCTCGCCGCCGGTGATCTCACCATCAACGGCGGCAGCATCAGCGCGCCGGTGCTGATCTCCGGCATCGACTTTGCCGCCACCACCGCGGCCGGCGGGAATATCGTGCTCGGATCATCGGGTGCCATGAACCTCACCGCGACAGGCGATATCGTCTCGCAAACCATGTTGTCGGCCGGCGACTTTACCGCACAGGCGGCCAATCTTCAGGCCGACAGCATCACCAGCCACGGTAAGGTCGGTATTCTCGGCAATGTCGATGTCAGCAACCAGGTGCTTGCCGCCGGCAACCTCACCATCAATGGCGGCAGCATCAGCGCCCCCACCCTGATCTCCGGCATCGATTTTGCCGCGACCAATGCCGCCGGCGGAAGTATCGTGCTGGCATCGTCCGGCGCCATGGATCTTTACGCCTCCGCCGGTCTTGCAACGTCGACCATGCTGTCGGCCGGCGATATCGACGCCAGCGCTGCCACCATTACAGCCGGCGCCGTCACCGCCCATGGCGATGTCACCCTTGCCGGCAGCAGCAGTGTCATTGTCACCGGCCAGCTTCTGAGCGCCGATGATGTCTCGCTCTCCGGCCAGGCCGTCCAGGTCGGTCAGGCCGTCACCGGCGTCGATTTTGCCTCTACCGCGCAATCGTCCAACGGCGCCATCGCTCTCGGATCTAGTGGCGATCTCGACATCGTTGCGACAAGCGTCACGGCCGGCACGTTGATCGTCGCCGGCAGTCTCGATGTGGCGGCCAGCGCCCTTACCGGCGGCGATATCACCAGCCACGGCACGGTGGCGATCGGCTCGTCCACCAGCCCCGGCGCGATTGCGATCAACGGCCAGCTTCTTGGCGCCAGCGACGTCTCGATCACCGGATCCAGCATCAGCGGCAACGTCATCGTCGCCGGCGTCGATTTTACCGCCACCAGCCAATCGGCAAGCGGCAATATCGTTCTCGGCAATGCGGGTGATCTGACGCTGCAGGCGACGTCCGGCGACATCTCTGTCAGCAGCCTGATGGCCGCCGGCAGCATCACCGCCAATGCGGCGGGCAATGTCAGCACCAATGCCGTTGCCCATGGCGACCTGACGGTAAATGCCGGCAATGCGATCACGCTTAGCGGCCAGTCGCTGGCCGCGCGCAACGCCAATCTTGCTGCCCGGTCGATGACAATCAACAGCCTGGTGTCCGGCGTCGACTTTGCCGCCACCAGTGCGGCCTCAGGCGGCAGCCTGATGCTGCAGCACACCGGCGCGATGACACTTGCCGCCTCCAGCGGCAGCATCAACGCCAACGTGCTGCTCTCCGGCGGCAGTGTTGCCGCCACGGCAACGCAGAACATCGGCTATGCCAGCCTGCAGAGCCTCGGCAATGCCACGCTCACCGCACCCGGTTCCATCAGCTATACCAGCACCACCCGTGTCGGCGGCAATCTCACCCTCAACACCGGCGCCCTCGATCTTTCCGGCAGCCGGGGCAGCGCGATTGCCGGCGCCGGCACGCTGATCGTCAACGCATCCTCCGCCAACCTCTCCGGCAGCAATCTCGTCTTCGGCGGCCTGACACTCAATCTTTCCGGCAACGCCGACCTCTCCAATGCTGACGTCAGCGCCGTCACCAACGGTGGCGGCTCAGGCGACATCACCGTTTCCGCCGCAGGCCTTACCACGACGGCCGGCACCTCGCTGCTTGCCGCGCACGACCTGACGCTTAATCTGCCGTCGCTCGGTAATGCCGGTCAGCTCGCCGCCGGCAACGATCTCACCTTCAACGTATCAGGGGATTTCTACAACAGCCCCTCCGGCCTCGTCTTTGCCGGCAACAACGCCAACTTCTTTGTCGGCGGCGTGCTCACGAATGACCAGGGAGCTCTGCTGTCCGGTAATGGTCTTGCCATTGCAGGGCCAGGCGGCGGTCGCAATGGCGCCGTCGTCAACTACGCCGGCCTCATTCAGTCCGGCGGCAGCATGTCGATCCTGACCAACGGTCTGACCAACACCACGACCTCCGGACCGGTGATCCAGCGCAATGTGCAGATCTCCAACACCATCCTCAGCGCTTATGATCTGATCACCGAGACCTACAAGTGCGAGACGCGGTGCGGCACCGGCTCGGGACAACATGAGCCGACCTATGCCTGGACGGAGACCGTCGACCATCTGGTGAGCCAGATCGTCTCGCAGGATCAACTGATCTCGGGCGCCGGCGCTTCGGCCAAGATCCGTGCCGGTGGTCCCCTGACCATCAATGCGATCAATCTGACCAACGCCTATAGCTCGATCGAGTCCGACAGCAACATGCTGCTGACCGTCGCCGGCACGCTGACCAATGACGGCACGACGCTGAACCGCACCACTACGACCACCTGCGACAGCTCTACGCCCTGCCAATATTATCCTGACGTCATCAAATCCGATACGACGCAAGGCGGTCCGGATTGCAGCGGCCCCAACAATCCCTGCATCGGCGGCAACGATCCGTCGCTCACCTATTCCGACAATCCCAACGGCAATCGTGACGCTTCCAAGGACCTTGCCGCCGGCTCCACGGTGAGCCTACAGGCGATCGGCGCGATCTCGGGCGTCATCGAGGCGCGGGGCGCGCTCGTCATCAATGGCGGCGGCACGGTCAACAACGTCGCCGCCAATGGCTCGATCAACGGCGGGGTTGCCATCGATGCGCCGGCAACCGCGAGCAATCCGCTCGGCGCCTTGAATAGCATGACGGCCGGCGGCGCCCTGTTCAACGTCAATGCTGCACTCGCCAGCGTCGCCGCCAATGGGGGTGCCAGCCTCAGTAGCGGCCCGTCGCTTGCAAGCACCAGCACAACGATTGCCAGCGGTCCGACGGTCAATGGCAGCAGCCTGACTGCAGGCAGCACCTCGATCAGTAGCGGTAGCCTGACGGCGAATGGCAGCGCCTCAGTGGACGGGAACAGCGTGGCTGTCGCTAACGGCGTTTCGATTAGCGGCGGCAGCCTGACGGCGAATGGTAGCGCCTCGCTGAGCGGCAACGGCGTGACCGCCGCCGGCGGACCTTCGATCAATTCGACTGCCTTGACCACCGGTGGCGCCTCGGTCAATCCCAATAGCCTGATGGGCAAGCTCACCGCCGCCATCGGCAACAGCGGCAATCTTGCCCAGATGCTGCAGGTAAACGGCGCTCAGCTCGCCGCACTTGCCAAGCCGCAGTCCGGCGGCGTCGGCGGCACGGTGCCGGGCCAGGTCTTCCTGTTCGAAACGCGGGCAGCCTTCCTCGACGTATCGAAGTTCTACGGCTCGGCCTATTTTATCGACCGGATCGGCTATACGCCGGAGACGCAGGTTCCCTTCCTCGGCGACGCCTATTTCGACAACCAGCTCATTGACGAGCAGTTGCGGCAACTGGTCGGCGATGGCCTCGGCGCCGGCTCCTTCATCCCCGGCAACAATGCCACCGATCAGATGAAGACGCTTCTCGACAATGGTGTCGCCTATGCCGAGGCCAACGGCCTTGCCCTCGGCCAGGGGCTGACGCCCGAGCAGGCGGCGTCGCTCACCCAGTCGATCGTCATCTACCAGACCGAGATCGTCGACGGGGCGCAGGTGCTGGTGCCGGTCGTCTATCTCTCGGCCGCCGACCGCGCCAAGGTGAATAGCGGCGGCGCCGTCATTGCCGGCAACACGGTCAGCATCGATGCCGGCTCCGTCGACAATTCCGGCGCGATCGCTGCCGCCGACGGCATGACCATCAATGCCACCGACATCAAGGCCAATGGCGGCGTCTTCCTCGCCGGCGGCAACATGAACCTCAATGCCACCAACGGCATCACGCTGGCCGCCCAGACGATGAACATCGGCGGCCAGACCGTCGTTGCCGCCAATGGCGGGGTCACCGCCGGTGGCAATCTGAAGATGGATGCCGGCGCCGGCAGCCTGACGCTCACCGGCACCAAGGTGGCGGCCGGCGGCTCGGCCGAGCTTTCCGGCAAGACCGTGACGCTTGGTGCCGTCAAGCAGGACAATGGTGGCACGCAGGCTCTCATCGGTACCACGGTGACGACCGGCGGCAACCTTTCCATCGCCGGCACGAATGGCGTCAACATTATCGCAAGTTCCGCCAAAGTCGGCGGCGATCTCTCCGTCCTCTCCTCGAACGGTTCGGTCAACATCATCTCCGCCGGCGTTGAGAACACCGTCCTCACCAAGGACCGGCTGAGCCTTGCCCAAGGCGGCACCATCACCACGACCACCAGCCAGATCCAGCAGGGCTCGTCGCTGATCGCCGGCGGCGCCATGCTGGTCTCCGGCAATCAGGGCGTCTTGATCGCCGGCTCGACGCTCGATGCCAAGGGCAATCTCGGCATCGTCTCGGCGAGCGGCAACATTGCGATCACGGCGACTGAAGATCAGACCACCAGCCAGTCGAAGACGATCGCCGGCCTGGCCACCGGCTACAAGGGCGGCAGCTCGTCCTCAACCTCGGTCAGCAGCAACGGCTCGTCGATCACCTCCGAGAATGGCAAAGTGACCGTCGAGGCTGATGCCGGCAATCTCAGCGTCATCGGGTCCGATATCGTCGCCAAGGGAGGCACCGCCACCCTGGTCGCCAAGGGTGACATCACCATTGGTGAAGCAACCGATAGTGCTTCTTCCACCAGCAAGTCCGGAAATACCAAGAGCAGCGAGACGACGACCACGGCTGAGGGATCGACGATCTCCGGCCAGACCGGCGTCAGCATCGCCTCCACCGGCGGCAACGTCACGATCTCGGCTTCCGATGTCACCGCTGGCGACGCAAACCACACCGCCGATGCCAAGGTCAGTGCTGCCGGCAACATCGTCGTCGCCTCCGGCAAGGATACGGAGGAAACGACCTCCGACAGTAAGTCGAGCGGTTTCCTGTCGTCGAAGAAGACCCATACGCACACCTACGACGAGGATGCCGTCGGCTCCTCCATTACGGCATCCGGCAACGTCAACGTCGCCGCTGGCGGTGAGACCGTCATCTCCGGATCGCGCGTCACCGCCGGCAATGATCTCAGCCTCTCCGGCTCGACCGTCACCGTCATGGCGGCAGAGGAAGAGCACGAGAGCGACAAGCAGACGAAGAAGTCAGGCATCGGCGTCGGTTCGGGCGGCGGGTTTATCTCGATTTACGGCAGCCACGATAAGACGATCAGCGAAAGCTCAACGGATAACGTCGGGTCGAAACTCACTGCCGCCAATGGCAACATCATGCTCAACGCCACCAAGGGCGATCTCAACATCATCGGATCCTCGATCGCGGCGACCAACGGCGATGTCACGGGTAAGGCCACCGGCGATATCAACATCCTGCCGGGGCATGAAAGCGATGATACCTCGAAGAGCGACAAGCGCTCCGGCTTCGGCATCCAGGTCTCGACCAGCGGTGGCGGCGCGTCGATCGGCATCGGCGTTGGCCGCTTCACCGACCAAGTCAATCAAAGCGCCGATACCAATGCGGTCTCGACGATCAACGCTGGCGGCGACATCACACTTAAGGCGGGCGATACTTTTAACGACCAAGCCGGTCAGATCGCCGCAGGCGGCGGTGTGACCATCAGCGGCGCGAATGGCGTCAATATCCTCTCCGGCAACGACGTCACCAATTTCGACGAAGTGGCCACCAGCTTCTTTGCCGGCGTCAGCGTCGGTGTCTCCTCGAGCTTCGTTAGCGCCGGGCAAAGCATCGAGAACCTCGCGTCCAAACTCGGCAATGTCACAGATGGTTATTCGGCCGCCAACGTCGCCTTTGCCGGCATGAAGGCCTATGAGGCGCTCTCCAATCTCAAGGACAGCGTCGCGGCCGGCAATCTCGCCTCCGTCTCACTGACGGCCGGCTTTACCTATTCGAAGACCGAGACCTCGGTTTCGAGTTCGACGCCGGTGCTGCCGACGATCTCGGGCAGCTCCGTCGACATCTCCACCAACGGCGATTTTGTGAGCCGCGGCCTGCAGATCTCGGCGCAAGCAAGCCCGGATCACGCCGCCGACCCGATGAACGGCAGCGTGTTGATCTCGGCCAACAATATCGACATGGCCGGTGCGCAAGCGACAAGCGATGCCTCCTCACGCAGCGAGTCCGCTGGCGCCAGCATCGGCGTTTCCGTCGGCGTCGGCATAGGTGGCGCGACCGGCATCACGCCGACAGCCAGTGTGTCGGCCGGCCAATCGAAATCGTCCAGCTCCTCGACGACGCAGGTCATCTCGTCCGTCAGCGCCTCGAACAACATCAAATTCGTCTCGAAGGGCGACACGACGCTCAACAACACCGTCTTCTCCGCCGATACGATCGACGGTGATGTCGGTGGCAATCTTTCCATCATCTCGACGCCGAATACCGGCGCCCAGTCGAATAGTTCTTCCTCGCTCGGTTTCTCCTTTACCGGAGGCACGATCGGCAAGACGGAAGGTCAGGACCTGCTGACGGCAAGCAATGTCGGCACGGCGCTTGGCGGACTCACCCTTGGCGGCGTGCAGCCGGGCTTCGGCTCCGGCAAGGGCTCCACCAACTGGATCGACACGCCGGCCGGCCTTTATTCCACCGGCGATCAGAACATCACCGTCGGCGAGAACACCAACCTGACGGCGGCAGGCCTGATCTCCACCAATGGCCAGGTGAACCTCGACACCGGCACCTTGACTTGGTCCGACTTCGTCGGTTCGCAAAAATACCAGGGTTATCAGGTCGACGCCAATATCGATCTCTATGGCGGCGCCGATGCAAACGGCAAGACGCAGAACAACAGCAGTGCTGAGGGCAAGTACCAGCTCGATGATGTCGAGCAGTCTGTCAAGGCGACGATCAGTGGCAGCGGCGGGGCTGGCAACATCACCATCCGTAATCCGGATCGGCAGGCCGCCCTTGAACAGAGTGGGCAGACGGGAGCGGTCGACCAGATCAACACCAATCCCACCCAGCAGAACGTCGTCACCAAGGACAAGCATATCGATCTGGAGCCGTATATCTCGGTTCAGAGCCTGCAGGCGGCCGTGGATGCCGGCCAGACGCTGATGCAGGCAATCGGCAATGCGCTCGATAAGATGGTCGCCGATCGGAAGATATCGTCCAGTGATGGTCAGACGGCGCGCAACATTCTGTTGAGCCTGAAGGACCCGAAGCTTCAGACAGCGCTTATCAGCTGCGCGAAGCAGAGTAACGGCAGCATATGCTCTGGCGTCGACCCTTCATACGGCACAATTTCGTCCGATCTGGCGCGCGCGATCATAGGGATTGTTGAGATCGGCCCCAAGATCACCGTCCTCAGCTCCGAGGACAAAACCGTCGTCAGTGAGACTGGGCAGGAGGTCGACCCCGAAACTGAAGACGAATTTAGAACGTGGGATGATCTACTGGACGAATTTGAAGCCTTAAATGGTCCGAGGCTGCCTCCATCGATTACATCCCCAAGTCAGGTGAGATTGCCGGAGAGCCTCAACTGGCTCAACCAGAGCGACGGCATCGCTATAAATGGCTCAGGCGGTCTGTTCCGCAGCGTCGGTACCACATACAACGGCAGTGAGCCGGTCTATGAGGAACTCGGTCCGAGTGGTGAAACGACCGGGAAATACGTCACGCTCGATAGTGGCGGCAATGCCATAGCCGTGGGTGGCAATAGCGGTGTCACATACTTCCAGCAGTCGAGTGGTTTGGGTTCTACGGCCACGAACAATCCGGTTGCGACGCAACCGAATACTGCGTTCTTCTGGTCAGGTCGAACTGGCAGTGTTGGCGGTCAAGACGTCGCCGCCCAAATTGCCCTGGAGAACGGCGGTACGACACTTGAGACGTTAATTGGGCAAAATGGCGTCCAGATGCCAGCATGGGACGCCTCAAATCCTGCGGTTGTCCAAGCGTGGCAGAATATTTCCGCGCTATATGCTGCCGGTGCCTCGGGAACAGTTCGCGCGGTCATTGGCTCAAGCCTTCGGCCGGGCAACGTCTGGGAAACCGCCGAGCTCCCCGCCTTGATGAACAATCCTAAAGTTACGCAAATCATTACTATTGACCCTGCGACGGGCGCTAGTAAGGTCATCTTTACGCGAGGTAAGCCATGATCCTTGATGTATCACGAGGCCATATCAAGGTGAAGATTTTGGACCGCATTGCAACGGTGCAGGGGGAGATGTTCTTTCCAGGAAACGACAAGCTTGGCTTTGCGGTCTTTTCAGACACCATCGATTTCTGGGATCCACCTGACCAAGCCTTGCCGATTTCGGCTGCAGAAAAGCAAGCGATATTAGATGATATAAAGGCGGAGTTTGCCAAGGGAGGGCATACGCTTGAGATTGAATAGCCACAAGCAAGGCGAAATAGGTTAAATGGTACCCGCAGGTATCCCTGGGATCTGCTCGACGGGCCGGTTAAGTGAATGATCTATGGTCCTTGTCAGCGTCCGCTGCGATCTTCCTATTGCTTAGGGCAAATGATCGCCTTGAGCGGAATCGAACCATCGACCCGCCAAAAGTAAAAGCTATCTATTTGTATTTTCTTTCAAACCTCCCGACACTGCCACTGTCTCACACCACCTAGAGGAAATTACCCGCTCTGCACGCAAATTGGACGCTCCGAGCTTAACTGGCGCCTGACTTCAATTACCATATCGATTTCGGATAAATTTCCGAACGCTGACGCCGACTATGTTTCCCGCAGCGGCGACAACGCCTACGTGCCCGGGCAGAGGCTCATCATCAACCGGCGGCCGTTCTCAACTTCGTCGACGTCTCCATTGTGCCGTCAGCTGGCGGCTAAAATTGATTATCTAAATTGTTGACATTTCGGGCGACGTCGCATAAATATGCCAAATCTTATATATTCACTCAAGGAAATTCAATGATAAAGCGCGTCACAAGCCTGTTCGATGTCATATCGGACAACGCTTCGGAAGCTGCCGACATGAAGTTCCGCGCCGACCTCATGATTACCCTGCGCGACCTGTTCGAAGATCGCGGCTGGAAGCAGGCGGACATTGCGAAAGCTCTCGAACTCCCACAACCGCGTGTCAGCGATCTGATGCGTGGAAAGATCGACCGTTTTTCGGCTGACAAACTGATTGGCTTCCTCGCCAAGCTGGATGTTCGCCTAAAGCCGTCCTTCGCAGATCACAAAGTGACCTGCGAAGTCCAAGTCGCAGCCTAGTCCCTGCGGTCTCTTTTGCGCTTTTCGATCAGCTTGACCATCTCTTTGTAGCGGATTTTTGCCGTTTTCATCGCCGGCTTATCCACATCGTTGGTTGTCTTTTCGAACGCGTGGAGGATGTAGATCGTGTCTTCATCCTCAACGTAGACCAGTCTGTGTGCCGGGCGACCGTTTCGCTTCAGTTCGATCGCACCTGGTCCTACGCTCTCCTTGATGTTGGTTGTCTCTGAGAACGGCTTCTTTCCGTTTTTCAGAGCATCCACGTCGAGAGCGAACCGTTCCTGTATCTTTCGGGGCAGTTTGCGGAACTCTTTTTCTGCCCGCCCGATAAACTCTATCTCTTTCATTGAACCTCATCGTTAGTTGAACACGCGTCGATGCGCCCTGCCGAAGCAAGGTGGCAAAGAATCGAATTTTTCTGAGAAAAACGCGACCAGGACTAGAATAGTCCATGCACATACGCTAGTCAACCACCATGAGGTTAGATAGACCCATTGTTCTTATAACATCGAGGCGTCCAAGATGTCAACATTTTTTGCCGAATTAATTTTTTAAAATAGAACTTGTGAAATCAACATCGTTTTCAATGGCTTACGCGGAACGGCATCGGTCACGTCGGGGAAAAATTCAAATAATCGAGCTTTTCGCCTAGTTTGGTCCGTAGGCGTATTTCCTTCGATCGCGCTAGTGCAAATTGACCGGAATGCCCCTCGGCCGGGCTACTCTTGACGAGTTGACCTGTAATCCCTATATCTCACCTATATCACGTGAGAAAGGTGAGCATTGTGAGAATCTCGTTGATACAAGTATCCGATAATCCCGTCCTTGCGGGAGCCGTTAATGGGAAGATCGCTTTCGCCGAGATGATCAAAAGTATCCCGGACGAAATCGTCATTCCGCAACCGCTCTTCCTGGACTTCGGTGGTGTAGCGGTGGCCACCGCGAGTTATCTTCGCGAGTCTGTCTTTGCCCTTAAGGCTTATCTGCGAACGAAGAGCTCGTCCTATTACCCGGTCGTTGCCAACGCGAATTCCGATGTCTGGGATGAACTGTCGGTAATAGCTCATGCCAAGAACGACGCCATCGTAGCCTGTGAGCTTACGGATGACGGTGTCACGTCGAACGTCGAGCTGGTTGGCAGCCTCGATCCAAAGCAACAGATGACCTTCGAACTTGTCTTAAAGTTCGATGAAGTCGATGCCAACTCTTTGATGGAACAGTTCGGCGAGGTCGAAAAAACTAAAAGTACGACGGCATGGAATAACCGTTTGACTGGCTTAGCATCACGCGGAATCATTCGGGAATACACCAAGGGTAGATCGAAATACTACCGTCCATTGTTAACGGAGCGCGCTAATGGGAATTGAGTTTCTGACGCGAACTCGAACGACGATACGAAAGCATATAGACCGAAAGCGCGTCGAACTCGCGACGCCCGACCTGTTTACGCAGCAGCCCACCGATCAGCCCCGCTGCGCCATGATCTCGCTTAAGAAGGGCGCGGTCGTAAAAGAAGGTGACAGGCTGATTATTGAGTTAAGCAAAGCCTCGATCACCGTAAGCAGCGACAACAACGTCGTTGGCGTCTACGAAAAGCCCAGCCCTGAGGTCCTGACCAATCTTTCAAACAGCGGCGGTACGGCCGGCGGAGTTGTTCGACGCGTCATGAAACTCTCGGGCAAAGCGGAGGTGTCGCTTTGCTAGATCCACGTAGCAATGAAGTACTTGTGCGCGCGCTCACGGATGATCCGTTTGCGCATTCGCTCGCCCTCGGATGCGGAAACTGCACGAAATTTGAGTGGTGCGGGGGACTATCGGTGCGGGATTCGATCTTGGATTGTCTGGACTTTTGTTGTGGGAAGCCAAACGAGTGCGCTAATGTTTGCGTGAAAAATCCGGTCCAGTACGTCGATCAGCTGCGTGAAATCCTTGGATTCGATCTCGCAAATATTCCGCGCGTGACCGGAAGTTATCGGACAATCGAGCACGACGTCGTGCAATTGATCTACCATCGGACCGGTCGGGATCGCCCCGTATCCGGATCAGCCTTTGCTCTGAGGTTTCACGATGTGGTTGATTTTGCCCGTGGCGAGGTTCGTTTTCGCACACGCGATCATCTTTGCCAAGCGTTCAAGATCGATCCGTCGGCTGACCTCATCCTCAGCGGCGTCGATCATGACGAAAGGATCGAGCCTTGGTGGACTTTGCAAGATCGCCGCTCCAACGTCCTTCGGCAACTTCGTGATTTGGACATTCAGCTTGTCACCGCTCCAAACTTCAGTCTTGTGCTTGACAAGCCGCGGACAGATGACTTGCACGCGATGAAACGCATTGCGATAGTCTGGAGTGAATTTGAGAAGCATGGCATCGCCTGCGCTCTCCACGTTAACTCGAGGACATTGAAAGACTTCGAGCGTTGGGCGGATTTCGTGCGCTCGCGGAGCGAGGTCGGTATCATCGCCTACGAATTCATCACAGGCGCAGGTAAGAAGGCGCGCCGTAAGTTTCATATCGACGGCTTGCGTAAGATCGCTCAGACCGCTGACCGGCCGCTCGATATCATTGTCCGCGGAGACCCAGACGTCATAGCCCACCTTCAGCCGGATTTCCGGAAGGTGATCTACATTGATACGATGGCTTATATGAAGACGATAAAGCGCCAGCGTGCAAAGCGTTCCGGTAATACAAAGCTTGAGTGGGTTGCGACTCAGACAAAGATCCCCTCCGAAGTCGACGATATGCTGCGACACAACCTAAGCGAACAGAACCTCTTTCTTCGCGGGCGCTTTTATGACCATGATATGGCGTCAGTCTAAAGGTGATTCATCGAAACGCTCACACTTGATCTCGTCGAGGATATTTCTCTGGCGTTGCAGAGCGGCGCCATCGACAACGCGGATATTCCCCCCTGCACTGCTCAGTCTGTAGGGGCCTTTCTTGAGCTCGTCCATATCTTCCCGAAGCTTCTGCTGGAACAGTCAGAGTCGGAATGGCTGGATCCGCGGCACTTCCGGCGCTTCATCACACACGGAGAGATGCCGTGGCTTGTCGAAGACCCGCACCCCTTCGGGCTAGTGCCCGTTTCGACGATGATCTCCAACCCACTCGTTTGGACGGACATGATCAACCGGCTAAAGCGCCTGAGCATCAATGCTGGATTTTCAAACGACCACAGCGGCAAGTTTCTTGCAGCTATTGATGAACTTTGGAGCAATGTCGTTGACCACAGCCAAAAGAGCGACACTGGCTATATCGCCTTCAGTCTCGAGCCAAAAAGGTTTGAATTTATCGTCGCCGACCACGGTGTTGGCGTCCTTGCGAGTTTGAAGTCAAACCCGGCATACGCTGACTTGACCGATCACGGACGCGCGATCGAACTGGTCCTCTCGGAAGGCGTCTCACGCTATTATACAGAAGACGGACACGGCTTCGGGTTCCGCCCTCTATTTGTCGGGCTCGCGAACATTGCTCGTAGCCTGCGGTTTCGATCGGGAGATCATGCTCGGGAGATTGTTCGCGTTGACGAAGGTGCTCCGGTATCGCGGACCTATGAGGTAGCGTTCCTCGCAGGCTTCTTTTGCTCGGTCGTTTGTTTGGTTTGAACGGCACAGCCTGCCCTATTTATTTTGGCCAGGTATCGCAAGGATTCGTCTCGTAAGCACGGACAGCAATAGGATTGTGCCTCGGGTAGCATTTGCAGAATGCTCGTCACCGTGACCGCACTCGGCGATGTTCCAACATAGCTCTGCCGCAACTTCTTGGGGAAATTTCGATGCAGAGGATTTACTATAAGCGCTTCTGTGGCAGTCTTCGACCATTACCAAAAAGAATAAGCTCTGATGAACACCAAACGTAGCAAAAAACCGAATTTTCTCAGCGGCTATCAAATGGCAGAGGATACCCTGCTTGAGCCAGATAGATCGACTGGTCGGCCAGGCATTTGGCCGGGTGTGGATGAAGACGGTCGCAATATCCTGATTAAGTTTTGGCCCGCTCAATCGGCCCGTATCGACCGTGATCTTGAGGAGATATGGAGGAGTGAAATCCGACAACTCCATACGCTCGGCGCGTTACCTGAGGCAAACGATCTAATTGTGCGCATGGTGGCAAATGGGCGCGATAACTCCGGCTTTTATCTAGTCCTTGATGCTGGAGAAGGCGTACCGCTAGCAGTCGCATACCGGCGTAAGACTTTGCCGAAGCTGCTAGCTACAAACAGGACACCGCAAACCCGCGCGGTGCTGTGGCAAAATTTCCGCCGTGTCATCAGAGGCCTGGATTTACTTCACTCGCAGGGAGCTATTCACAGAAACATTGATCCTTGGTCAGTCATCTCAAATTTCTCGGCGGAACCGGATTTTCGATTGACCGGCTTTGAGTGGTCTATGCGGATAGCCGAGACTACTACTGATAAGAAAGGGGTGCGGGAGGCTCCACGTAGGCGGCCAGCTGCTTCTTTCGCCGGCGACTGGTATGACCTTGCGCTAGTCATAGCCCAGACCCTCGACATTCCTGCAGAGCGGTTGGCGGACATGAACCTTGTTCCGTCCTCCGTGGCGGATCACGCCTCCACTCTAGAGGTTCGCTTACTCCGTACGATGTTGGGGCTTCTCCACATCGATCGCCTAGATGGCGAGCAACTGCTGGGACGTGTGGAGGAAATAATAAATTTCTACGGATCTGAGGCCGCCGGAAAGGACGCGAAATTCCATATTGCGTTGCGCCTTGGCGAAAATTCAAAGTTAACGAGGAAGATCCGCGCCGCGAGCAACTATACCATCGAAAACGCAGAGCTGGCAGAACAGATTGAATTCTTTTTCAACGACATATCCCAGAACGCGAGTTTCATTGCCTGCAAAAGCGAAGTCGGAGACAACCTAACGTACTATCTGTGCGGCGAGCACCTTAACTACCGCCTGAAGCCTTATCGAACCCCTGGCTCCGACGATGAAACTTGGGATTTCGCCACCTGCGATGATGCCGACGCCGAACCCCCGCTCTCTTGGTTGCTGGAGAGTTCTATCGACATTGCACAAACCCAAGTCGACCTTTGGGAATGGCGCGAAGCCGCCAAACTCTTCCCCACTATGCGCGGAAAAATCGCGTCATGGCAGACTCTGATCCGGCAGGGTCAACAAACGGCGACGTCTAAGTCGCCGGTTGAGCAAGTTCATCAGGCGATGTGTTTGTTGCTCTTGCTTGAACTCGCATATGCCGCCGCAGACATTTTCCCTGTTATGGTCATGCCGGCAAAGACCGGACAAAGCACTGGCGACGTATATAGGATCTCAGCCTCGGACCTAATGGACTCCGAAAGACTTGAACTTTCTGAGGCACTGAAGCTCGACCCTCCGGCAGTTCGCTTGAAAAAGCTCTTTGAAGCAGACGAATTCAAGGAAGAAGGTGCATGGGCGCTACTTGAGGCCGGGGAACTTGGTGACCGAACGGGCTCGACGAACTGGCGGATCGCTGAGCTTCCCTCGCAATCGACCGGTGGATGGTTTAGTCTGGAAGGATTCCAGGCACCTCAGGTCACCGGCCGCGCTTATCTCACACCCTCAGATACTGCGGGCACGATTGTCCAGCTAAAACGTCGATTGAAGGCCTTGTCAGCGCTATTCCGCCACAAGGAGCTCCTCGAAATGCTTGCGGATCCGCGCGGCCGGATTGAAAACAGTCAAGACCCTCTCGATACCAGTAGCCCCGAGTTCAAGGAGCTGGACAGTTCGAAACAAAAGGCACTTATCGAGATATTGGCGACGATACCGATGTTCTTGTTACAGGGGCCGCCGGGTGTTGGTAAGACCTATCTCACTGCGGATATTGTCCGCCGACGCTTCGCGGATGACCCAACAAGTCGCCTACTACTCTCGGCACAGAGCAACTCTGCGTTGGACCATCTACTAGGTGAAATCCATGGGCTATTCGCCGGCATCGATGACGGTCCATTGATTGTCAGAGCCAGATCTTCAGATGGCGTCCGGTCCGACGGGGATGTGGAAGTAGATGTGCAAGCCGACAGACGGATATCCGATTTGGCAGATAGTCCGTTGCTCACAGAAGGTTCCGCCTCGGTTCAGGAGCGAGTAAGATCGCTCGTAGGGGACGTCAATCACGATACGTCGAACCTACGCTCTCGTCCAGCACGCCGTACAAAAACTTCGGCTGACAGGCGCGCTTTGGAAAGCATGATACTGAGATCCGCAAACCTTGTCTTTGCCACGACGAATTCCGCAGCCATCGAAACATTGATTGAAGAACGCGGTTACTTTGACTGGACGATCATCGAGGAAGCGGGCAAGGCGACAGGCACCGAGCTGATTTCTCCCCTACTGCTTTCGTATCGTAGGCTTATGATTGGAGACCATAAGCAGTTGCCGCCCTTCGATACGGATCGAATCACAAAGTTGCTGCGGGTTCCGTCCGATGTCCAGAAAGCAGTCGCAGCCTCCAGCGTCCTCATTTCCCGCTATATGCGCGACGCTCTCTTAGACGATGCCATTGAAGAAATAGAAAGCGGCGTGGATAGCCTTGGGCGAGCGTGTGCCGATGCATTGGAATATCTCAAGCTCTTCGGCACGTTCGTTGAACGTGATTTCAAACGGACGGCAGAGCGGCCATCGCTCCGACCTATCGCGAGACGCCTGAACGAGCAGCACCGCATGCATCCTGCCATTGCCCGCATCGTTTCAAAATGCTTCTACGATGACGAACTAACCACGTTCCCCGCTACTGAAGCGAAATTTGCAGGTACACCCGTGGTTCGTTTCGATGGTGACATCCTGCAGGGCAAGCCGATCACGTTCATCAACATGCCCTATTCGCGCAAGGCACCCTTGGGCACAGATTACAGCGAAAGTCGTCCGATTTGGTCAAACCATGAGGAAATTGAAGCCGTTGCTCGGGTTTTGCGCCTGCTTCGTCCCGGTACCGAAAAACAACCTTCGCTCGCGGTCCTGTCGCCATACCGCGCCCAGGTGAAGCTATTGAAAAAGACCTTGAGCGATCGCTTGGGCGAGCGTCTCAGTAACATAAAGACGTTCAAACCCGCGGTCACCGAAGATGAATATTGTGGCACCGTCGACTCGTTCCAGGGCGGAGAAGCGGATTGCGTTGTGATATCGCTGGTCCGCAACAACATGCATACAAATCCGCAAAAGGCACTTGGCTTTCTTACAAAAAGCGAACGAATGAACGTGCTTCTTAGCCGCGCGCGCTGGAAGCTCGTGATCGTTGGAAGCTTAGAGTTTTACAAGCATGTAATCGAAAACTCTCCTGTCGACATGGACGAAATGAAGTTTTTCAGGAAATTTTATGATGCTCTCTTGAGTGGATCGGCTCGCGACGAGGTTGAGGTGATTGATGTCGCAAAAGTCTGAAGACACCACGTCGGTTACGATCCACATAGTCTTTCCAGTATTGCGAGGAAAGCGCCGTTTCAAAATAGAGCGAGGACGGCGTTGGAGCGTAATCGAGCATCTCTTGCTTCAGGCGGTGTGCCGCACATCCAGATCGGCTGCCGAGCTAGCCAAGGAATCGCTGCTTCCAAGGCGAGTGGTCGTTGAAGCTCTTACGCGATTGATGAGAGCCGGTTGGGTAGAAATCCGCACGGACGGGACAGGTGTTACTTTCCACGCAACCGCCAACGGCCTTGTTTCCGCGTGGAAGGAAGACTTGCCGTCGGCCACTGCTCTCGAGGCAAAGTGGCGCAGCTTTTTCATCGACGACAATAGCGGAAGCGTTTTCCGCGTCCGGGATATTACCACACGTCGTAGGCAGGATTTGCCTCAGACGACAGACGAACAGTATGTATACGAGATCCCCAGGAAAGGCATCGACGTCGAAGATCTAAACGAGATTTTCAATGCAATACAGGGACAAGATGAATTCATTGTGGGCGTATACCCGAATTCGTCTCGGTTGGTGCAGAGCTTCGGCCTGATAACGATTCGTAACGACAGCATCGAGGGAATGCCTCGCAAAGCATCTCCCGCCTTCATCAAGCTGGTGAACTCCGCATTTACCGAAGCTCGCAAAGAAGTCGAGCAGAAAGTGGGAAATCGAGCCGCACTACCTGCAGCACCCGTGATAGCCGAGCCGATCAAGACCGCGCCGAAAACGGCAAGCTTCGATCAGAGTGACCTAATTTATGACGGAAAACGTCATCTTGAAATGCTTGAGGCTACGTTCAAGGGTGCAAGAGAAAGGGTGATCGTCCACTCTACATTCATAACAGAAAACGCAGGCGATCGTTTGAAACTCATTCTGGCCGCAGCGGGCCGTGGCGTGCGAGTCGACATATTCTGGGGCCAAGACGAGCAAGAGGGCGGCAAAAACTCCAGTCAAAACGCAATTGAATATTTAAAGAAGGAATTGGCTGGGACCGGCAAGCGTGATCTGGTCCGTATCCATCCATTCACAACATCGTCGCATGCAAAATTCCTGATCGCCGACGATCGGACCAATGGTTGGGTCGGTTTGTTGGGGTCGTGCAATTGGATGGCATCCTCATTTGAGAGTTTTGACGCCTCTGTTCGTCTGCGCGACTATGGTCTGTTGGCGGAACTTACCAACGCGTTGTCGATTATGTCCCATTCGCGGCTCGGTATCTGGACCGACACCTCTCAAGACTTGGCGACATTGAGTAGAAGAATTGCCGCCTTGCCGGAAAGAGGTGGGCGTAAAGCTCGGATGCAATTGCTTTATACGGGCGACCACAGCGAGATCCCGATGATCGCTAGCAGGGAAGCTCGGGAGCGAATTTTTGTGACGAGCCACCAACTTGGTATTGCGGGAAAAGCCGTGACAATCTTTCCCTTGTTGTCAGCGCTCACTGAGAAAAAATTGAGCGTGGTTACCTATTACAGCAAGACTGCAGGGAAATTGAGCGGGCTCGACGCGGCAGCAATCACACGCGAGTACGCACAGCAGGGTTTCAACGTTACCCCAATTAGTAAGCCGAGGATCCACGCCAAAGTCCTTGGTTGGGATAACGACCACTTGACCATTTCCAGCTTCAACTGGCTGTCCGTGGATCCAAATGAGCAAAAGCCCATGCGGGAGCTCGGCGTGCAGATTGAGAGCAACCGTATAGCTGAAAATTTCATTCGGACACTAGAGAATGCCAAACTTGCTTAGCGTAGCCGAATAGTTCTCTGGTGTCTGCTGCCGCACCGGCAAAAGCTCGCGCACGCCGCCAATCACACCCGAACACGCGGGTAGCCAGTTGGTTTGTCTAGCGCGTTCTCAATTCGAGAAGAGCGGGAAAGATGTAACGGCCCGATTGCTACCGCGGGGAATATGGCTTGACGCGTGCGGCGATCTCTTCGTCGAGGACAAAGCAACCGAGGAACTCCTGCCATTTTTCGGCTGACCGACGCGCCTCAGTCAGCATCTGCCTAAGTTCGTCGATGCCATCGTCTGTCAGAGCGGGTGTGCTCTCGTCATCTCCGGTCACGACGCTGATGATATTCCCATAGGTCAGGTTGTCATCATTGCTGATGATCTCCCTGAGGAGGTCGACGTCCTCATCGAGGATTTCGGCGACATAGTCGATGGTGAAGACGAAGCTGACCGTTGCCATCAAGCGGCCTCGGCGCAGATGATTGCCGCTGTCGGCTTCCAGTTCCATGGAAGCAGCTCCGCGAGGCGATTGATCTTGTGATCCTGAATGCGGTCGAGCACATCAGCCAGATAGGCCTGCGGATCAAGGCCATTCATCTTGGCGGTTTCGATAATCGTCATGGCCCGCGCCAGGGTTTCTGCTCCAGTGTCGGCACCCGCGAAGAGCCAGTTTCGTCTTCCAACGCCGATAGGACGCAACGCCCGCTCGGCGGCGTTGTTATCGATTGCGACACGGCCATCTTCCAGGAACAGGCAGAATGAAGACCACCTGCTCAAGCCGTACCGGAAAGCGCCCGCCAGATCGCTCTTGCCGGGGATACGGGTCAGTTGCGCTTCGGCCCAGACGCGGAATGCTTCGACCTTTGCCTTGCTGTGCTTCTGGCGCGCGGCAAGACGGATATCGGCAGACTTGCCTGCAATGCCGCGCTCGATGTCGTAAAGCGCGCCGATACGGTCGAGAGCCTCGCGGGCAATCTCGGATTTGTTCGAGGTCCAGATATCGTGGAAGTCGCGCCGCCAATGCGCCCAACATGAAGCCTCCCGGAAGCGGCGTTTCCCGTCCGTTCCGGCCTCATATAACTTCGCATAGCCTTTGTAGCCATCGGCCTGAAGGATGCCGCTCGCCTCCTTGAGGTGACGGTGAACGTGCTCTTCCTTCCAGTCGGGAGCAAAATAATAGACCGCACCGGGCGGAGCTATGCCCGCCCATGGGCGCTGGTCCCGGACATAGGTCCAGAGCCTGCCCTTCTTCACCCCTTTCCCCAGCCCCTTGTCGCGTAGAGAACGATCCAGAACCCGGATCGGCGTGTCGTCGGCGTGGAGAAGGTCGCTGCTCATGATCGCGGCTTCGATCAACTCGATCAGCGGCAGGAGCACCTGCATGGCGCGGCCACACCAATCGACCAACGTGCTGTCGGGGATATCAACGCCCATGCGGGCGAAGATTTCGTTCAGGCGATAGAGCGGCAAGTGGTCGTCGAACTTCGAGACCAGGATATAGGCCAGAAGACCAGCGCCCGCCATGCTGCCCGATATCGGACGGCTGGGCGCGGGCAACTGCACCATCTTCTCGCAGCAGCGGCAGGACTTCTTCAGCCGGGCGATCTCGATGACCTTCATCTGTGCGGCGATCATGTCGAGGATTTTGCTGACGTCTTCGCCGACAAGCCGCAGTTCGCCACCACAAGCGGGGCAGCACGTTCCGGGATCAAGTTCCCTGCGCTCGCGAGCGGCCTTGTCCGACACGCGCGGACGGCGGCGCATGGTCTTTTCAGGCATGCTTTCCTCAGGCGCGGCAGGCTCCGTTTCTTCGTCCTCGGCGAGTGGCTCGCTGCTGCCTTCCGAAGCGGCAATCATCAGGTCCTCGAGCGCCAGTTCCAACTGCTGGATTTCCCGCTCGATCTTTTCCGACGACTTGCCGAAGCCATGTTTCTTCAGCCTGGCGATGCGCAGCCGCAGGGACTGGATCAACTGATCATGCGCCTGCAAGGTCGCAGACATCTTCGCGTTCTTCGCCTCAAGCGAGGCGATCATCGCCTTCAGGAAGGCCGGATCATCGGGAAGATTTTGGCTCGCGTTTGACATGAACCTGACTACCACAGGTCAGGGTCAATATCCATAAAAACACGCAAATTCAGTGAGATAAAGTCAACCGACACGGGCCGGAGGAACGCCCCAGTCGGGCCGTCGCCAATCAATCCCTTCCCACAGCATTGCCAGTTGAGCAGACGTCAACCGGGCTGCTCCATCTGCTGCCAAGGGCCATGGAAACCGCCCTTTCTGCAAGATTTTGTAATAAAGGCAGAACCCCTGGCCGTCAAAATACAATAGCTTCAAACGGTCGCCCCGCTTGCCCCGAAACGCGAAGACCGCACCTCCCGTCGGCTTCTGGCGCAGCACATCCTGGGCAAGAGCAGCCAGCCCCTCTATCCCCTTGCGCATGTCCGTGACACCGCAGGCGATATAAACCCGAACACCTGTCCCAGGCCCGATCATGCCGCCTCGATTGCCCGGATCAGGCGCTTCAGTGCAACCACATCAACATCGCCACTGAAGCGAAGGCTTCGTCCGCAGCGCAGTTGCAATTCCATCATTGCAGGCAAAACCTGCATGCCATCAAAAGCCCGAGCCTCTTTGCTGTCCCCTGCCGGCGGCATGTCCAGCGGCAGAAACACCGTCGTCGACGGCGGCGACAGCAGGCCCTTCTTCCGCAATTCACGCCGCCAGGTGTAAACCTGCTGCCGCGTGACCGAATACCGGCGCGCCACCTCTGTCACCGACGCGCCGTCGACGCCTACCGACAGCACGACCTCCAGCTTGCTCTCATCACTCCAACGTCGGCGACGTTCATCGCCGAGAATTTCCACGCGCATCGCAGGTCTCGCCTAAAGCACGTCGCTAACGACGTCGTTATAGACGGGTCATAAACAAGTAAGCCGATCTCCGACAGGCGGCCACAATCGGGCGGTTACGGAAAGATCGCCTCGGCGGCTGTTGCGACGTCGACGTGCTGCGAGATGCCGTCCAGGCAATTGATCGCGGCTCTCAACGCCGCCGGCCAGGCGTCGGCAATGGCGACGATATTTTTGGCGAGCAAACCGCAGATTTCCGTGTGCGGACGTTTGTTGACAGCTGAATACACGTAAACTGCGTTGAACAACGCGACAGCGGCCTTGCTCGCCTCGTTATCTTCGGTCAAGCCCACGCGGGCGCGAGCCCATTTCCGCGCACAGTCCTCGGCAAGGCCTGCAAGCCAGATCTCGAATCCGGCGAGATCTCGCAGTCGTGCGAAGACCCGGGCGAGTGCGTCCGTGACAGCAAGGAAGACATGATCATCCAGGACTGGTGATTGTGCCAGCGTTGCCATGAGACGCTCGCGCAACGAAGTCATCAGATCGTCATTGACGCGATCAAGGTCGACGATAACCAAGACGAGGGAAGCAATAAAACCCACCTCTGCCTCCCTGCTCTCCTCAAGGATGCTGGTCATCAGCGCATTCTGGTCCCGATGCCGCAACGGGTGATCCGGCCCCATCCAATCGGCAGTCATCATGGCAGGGATCGGATCGACCGAAATCCAAAATGGGGCGTCATGGGCTTCAGGCGTCGCGACCATCACATCGGGTACTGGCGTCCAATGATGATCTCCGGTTTGTCCAATTGTCGCCTTCAACCATTCAGGAACCTGAAGCCCTGTAGAAAGAAGCGTGGATACGGCCTTTGCCAGGAGTAGATGACCTGTCAGGTGAATGGAGCTTTGGCGCAACCAGTCGTCCCAGACCTCCTCGTACTTGAAGTCGAAAATCATCGGCCGTGTGCGCGCCGACAGCCATCGTCCAAATTCATGAGGATCGATCCCCGATCCCGCCACAACACGCGCCAGCTGATCGACATGCAGCCAGACGAGGCAGAACGCGAGTTGCGGCGGGAGGGCCCGCCATGCAGGATCTTTGACCGCTTGCCGCGCGCCATGTCGCAGCAAACGTACGACGAGCTTGGCGTGGGTCAGCGAAAGACCCCAGTCAAGACCGGGTTCGTCGGTGCCGACCGGCTTGCCGGCTGATGCCGTGGCAAGTAGCCAAACGAGCGACGTATTGATCGATTCCCACCGTGGCGCCCACGGTTCTTGCCCGGCATGCGAGACCTCAGCCTCGAATTCGAGAAGAAGGTCGCGGTCAAACGTGTAGGGGATAGCTGACACACGGTAGATCGCCTGCTCGATGCCAACGGCCGGGCAAAGCGCCTTGATGGCCGCAGCGACAAGCTCGGTGGCCGAGCCCCGGAATTCCCTTGAAACGCCAAGATAATCGAAAAGATGGTCAGGCGACGGAAGATCGAAGTCAGCCAGGTCGACCGAACCGGTCTTTGACAGCCGTTCCCACAACAACTGCTTTGCGCGTCGAAAGTCAGAGCGCAGCCGCTCATGAAAATCGTCGACGCGCAGCTCGACATTCTCGTTGCCTGCGAGATCGGCCAGATAGGCCGGCGTGATCGGCCGTCCGACCGGCCCCTCTTCCCCGATCGTCTGCAACAATTTTGCGCGAATGGCCGTGTCGGGATGAACCAGCCCCATTGTACTCGCATGAATCGGGACCCGGCGCTTTCCGATCACCAGCGTACCAACTGGCAGGCCATCAGCATTTGTGTCCAGCTCAAGCTTCGCCTTCTTCCGCGAATTATGCAGGGCGAGCTCACAGCGCGTGAGCCCTTCGGTAATACAACGCCGTAGTGTTTCCTCCAGAACCTTGACACTGAGCTGAAGATTGCCCTCTACCGTCAGCAACATCACCATGACGATCGACAGTTGCTCTTTCAAATTGCCGCGACTGGTGATCCGTTCTTCCCAGTCGTCCGGCAACAAATCCAGAAAATGGCGGGCCGACCGCGTCAACTGCATCTTGAGTGCCTGGGCGACGTCGATTTCCAGTCCTTCGGGGATCTCGACCAAGCGCGATAGCATCGAGGCGACGGTGTCGGCTGTCAGGTCAGCCGTTTCGGGATCGGCTTTTGCAAGCGGGCCGATAACCGAATTAATGGTCCAGTTGAGCAGCCCTGCGTAACGCTCCTTTCTAAGTTTTCTGCGATCGAGATCGGTATGGATCGGCACCATCAGCATCTGTGCTGCGTTCAAGGCCGACACCGACCGTCGTCCCTCGGGATCGGGAGCTCCAACCGGCGCCGGCAGATGCGTCAGGCGCAGGTTTGACCAGACCCAGGTTGAGCGCGCAGTGAGTTCAGCGTCGGAACCTTTGCCGTCCAACCACAACCGCTTGATAAGCTTGCTGGAGAGCGAAGACAGATCGATCGTTCGGCGCACTTCTCCGACAATCCGACCCTGGTTATCGGCCTGATGGCTCTGATCGACATAACGAAGGTGCTGCAACTCGTTGGCGAACCAACGCCGCAGATCGCCAAGCGGTCCATTTTCCACGATTGCGCCGTCAACGACCGGCGCCGCTTCGATGATGGCCGCGATTTCGTCGTGATCGATCGGAAGGCAAAGGTAGCCCCATTGACGAAGGGATGTCCAGATACTGGCGTAGCGTGGCTTGTCGATGAGGCCCCGGTCCCGCAGGACCGAAAGAATTTCGGGCAGCGTCAAAAGGCGTTTGATAGGCTGGCGCGAGATGGTTCGGTCTTCGATCCACAGAAAGTGATCAAAGGTGGCATGGTCTTTCGGCAAGGCTTCGACCAGGCAGCGCGCATGCGAGGGAAGCATAGCCGATCGCTCGTTCTCTCGAACCGTCCTGTCTGGGGTAATCGTCGTCCATCTTGACGTGGCAAGCCTTGTCGCGACGACCTGGGTCAGTCCACGCAGCTTCAACTTGATCTCCGCTTCGTCCTCAGCAAAATCCAGCTGACGCAACATATGATCGACCGTTTTTTGTTCGGCCATCAAGGAGATAGACCTGGCAAGCGGTTCGAGGACGCCTACCTGAGCGAAGGCGATGATGGCGTCCTGACCAAGCGCAAGTTCTGCGATCGGCTGGCGGGGTGTCTCGGCGGAGATTTCAAGCTGAGCGGAGATGCTTTCGAGCTGAGATCGGTCGATATGGCCGGTTTGAAACGCGCGATCGAGAATAAACGCGACGCGGTGCAAGTCGTCGCCCTCGATCCCGCCCCTGACGACCGACAATTCGGGAACGCCGGAGGGTATCGTCTTGACTACAACGACGGAGCTGTCGCCGCGAGCAACGGCTCTTACGCCATCGGCGATGACCTTTGATACATCGTGAAATTGTGTCTCTAGCAGAACAAGGGCTTCTGGAAGAGACACGGGAACCTGGATCGAGAATACGTCGTCGAGCTCGTCAATGATGCCCACCCTCTCGGCCATCAGCAGTCCACTAAGGTCGAGACGCAAGATGGGGTGCTCGCCGGGCGGGATGCGCAGGTCGGGCCGTTCGGTGCCGGACCGCAACATCATCGGGATCGGATCTCCGGCGCGGTGACGGCGTGCCGTTTTGCTGGCCAGGAAAAGCGATACAAAATCCTTGCCGTCGTTTCGCATGGCAGCGGCTGCAGGGATCGTGCCGTGTAGCCATTGATCAAGCAGCGCGCGATATCCGTTTGCCTGTTCCTCGAGCATCGCCAGCAGCTCCTCAACAGTATCAAAGCTTCTGAAACTGGCCTTCTTTTCGGGATCGCTGACGAGCTTGCGGATCATCTCCTGTTGCAGCGATGCGATACCAAGGTTGCTCGAAAGCTCAAGCACCACATTTTCGAGATCGGTTGGCACATCGTAGCTGCCAAGACCCTCCAGCGCGCGACGCGCGACATCGGGCGCATGGCTTTGCAGGGCAATCGCGAGCTGAACTGCTTTGCGTTTGTCTATGATGCCGCTGTCGAGGGCAAGTTCGGCCTGCTCCTTGACCCGATCGAGCGCGCCGATCCGCAGATAGGCTTCCAGAAGCTCCTCACGCAATTCCGGGTCTTCCCGATCTCGAAGCTGTTCTTGAATATCGTCTATCAGCGCATGGTGATTACCAAGTGCCTTCCAGGCACGGATGCGGACGTAGGAAAGCCGGCGCGTATTATCCATCCCCTGTGCGAGGGCCCGATTGAGGATATCGATGGACGCGCGCGCATCGTTGTTGTTGAGCGCTGCCACGGACGCTAGCTCGATCGCACGTGCGGTCAATAGCTTGGAAAGCGCTGGTCGAAGCTGATCGACAAGATCGAAAGCACCGCGGGACGCAAGGAAATCGGCACCTGCGAGGAGGTTTTCGACTTCGGACGGGTGTTTCGAGATGTAGCTATAGACCGATGCGACATTGTTCGTGGCAAGGCTGTCACGGAGGCTTTGAGCAAAGGTCGTGCCCTCGCCGCCACCGTCGTTTGCTCCGAACTGTTGGCGCCAGGCGTCGAAGAAGGCACTTGCTTCAGGAAAAATCGCAGCAAACTTGTCGATCTGTTCAACACCCTTGTCCGGGCTTGTCCGTCCTGCCGCCATCATGGCGAGAACCACAACATGGCTCGGCGTGGCCTTGCCGGTGCGTATGGCATCGGCGAAGGTCTTTCTGATCCTGCCGTGCTTCAGAGGCAAACCGTGCAGAAGGCTCCAGGCAATGACCGAAGGGTCGATATCGGCCTTGGCAAGCAGGGAACGCGCATATTGTCGGCCGCGATCTCGGGTGTCCTCGTTGAGGAGGAGTACGGCAAGACGCCAGACCTCGATGTCTCGCTTGAAGTCCCCCTCGACGGTCTCGTGCAGACGGGCAAAATCATCCGCCGCCTGGAGAAGCAGGTTTCGAGCGTCTGGCGTCGACAGAACGAGCGAGCGGCCGATCGGGTTAGGGACACTGCCGAACTGAGGCGATGCGCCATCGACAAGAGCGCAGGCCATGCGCACCACCCCGCGGGCAAACAAGGCCATGGCGGAATCAGGTTCCTTGGCGGTGGCCGAGCCGACAAGATTAAGCGCCTCGGCACGTTTTCCACCGCTTAACAGGGTTGCCAGGGCCCGCAGCCGAAGCACCTCGGAGCTGGCATCGTCGCCTGTCAGCGGCGCGAGCATATCAAGCGCTTCTTGCGCCTGCCCCTCTTCGATCAGCAGCGCGCCGGCCAATTCCCGCTCACGCCTGTTTTCCGGTGACGTCAAATAGGAAAGTGCCTTGCGCCCATCGTCACGAGACCGAATGAGGAATGCCCGCGCCACCCGATCGGGCGGAAAGGCATACGCGTCAGCCTCATCGAGGAGGCGTTCTGCGGTCTCGATGTCGCCTTCACCAAGAACAACCATCGCAACGGCACGCAGCCCCTTAGCTCGCGTTTCGGGACTGGCGCCATTCCATTTGACCATGTCCGATTGCGCGTCAGCCAACCAGTCTTTGACGGCCGATCGCTTCCCACGGCGCAGCTTGGCAATTGCCTCTTCGAGGTTGCGAGACAATGCGTCATTGAGAGGCCCCTGGTATGTGGCTTCGATCTGCGCAAAAACGGCCATCTGAGAGTTCGTGGGACCACTCACGCTAAAAGGTACCGCCGCTACCGGCGTCGTTGGGTCACGATCGGCGGACAATGCCTTGACCCACGCCTCGTTGAAATATCGGTCGATGAGCCGCGGATCTTTCCTCAAAAGCTCTGAAATCTCGACCGAGTCCCACAGGCGGAAACGAATGCCTTGCGCGCGCAGCTGAGCTGCCAATTCGCGGGCGGCGTCGTTCATATCGTCATCATTGGCCTCAACACTGACAGCGATGATGAATTCCTTGACGCCCTTGCCTTTCCAGTGGCCCTCGAGATGTTTGGTGAAATCTTCGATCCAGGCGCGGAATTCCCATGCGGGAATGTGCTTGTAGCACTTGGCCGAAACGACGGTCACCGGATTCTGGAGATCGTCGAATCCCTCGACGTCGACGCCGAACTGTTCCTGGCCCGTCCGTCGTTTCAAAGCGATGCGGTAGTCTGGATAGACCTGCCGCATGATGTCTCGGCACAGTTCTTCGAACTTCCGGCTGCCGATGTCGACGAGGGGAAGGACCGGGTGGCGATGAACCGAAGGTGGCGTGATCGTTTCAGCCGGAGGAGTGTCGTAGCGCCGGGGAGATTGCTCCGCTTTGGGGCGCCTTTGATGTTGTTTGGTCATGGCTCTGCTCTGATTCGCGCCATTATCCCACGAGAAGAGAAAAGCACATCTTCGGCTTTGCTTAATCCTCACAATTCACACGGCTCTCTAGCCTTATCGGCGGTGCGTTGATCAAGCTGCTGGCTTGCACACGTTGCAGAAAGTCAATTATTACATCTCCCCAATGCTCATCCGAGGAGTGTGCCCGAATTCATCTTGAACGATCGAGTTCTGACCAATGACAAAACAATGGCGCCCTTATCGGCATGGGTGGTCGCAACCCTGTCTTTGTGGATCAAACAAGAAATTCGGTATCTGTTGCAAAGGTCGGCTTGCGGGCTTCGACATCGGCAAGAAGTACAATGAGGCGTGCCGCGACCGGAGTTGGGAGATCGCGCTCCTCGCAGCCCGGGCAGATATCAGCCAATATACGATATGGCATAAGTCGCATACGGCACCGGTCATCGATAAGCCGAGCACCGTTGCCTACATTCTTCGCGTCGATGTCAACGCGCTCGCATCCTATGTCGAGGAGCTGCAGTGGCTTTACGTCACGACGGGACGCTCCGCCGACTGGCTTGAGACCCTGGAGCGCCTGCGCGGTAACATTCAGCATCACAAATGGCATAGGAAGATCGTCTATTTCCGGGCGCTGTTTGCGCTGACGCTTGGCGACGATCGATCCAATGCACGCCGGGAGCTCAAGAAAGCTGGACCGATCACACTAGACGAGACCGACATCCAGCTCTTGCAGATCTTCATCGATCTCGAATTTGATCGTATGCCCTTCGCCGATCGCCTACGATATCTCGATCGCATTCTCGTTGTCAGCAAGGACTTGGGCGACCAGCTCCAATACCGGTCGTCCAAAGCCGTACAGTTTTTCCTGATCGGCGATGCCAAGGCCGCCGAAGATCTGTTCTCTGAGGTTGTCGCGTTAGCCCGCGATCCGAACAACGCCCCTCTGACCCGGTATCAAAGGCACATGTATATCCGGGCGCTTCAACATGTGGGGATGTTGCGTCACGATCGGGCGATGCTGGACGAAGCGATCGGCCTGTTCCACGAGCTTGTCCAGGAGGACATCTGGACCAGGATCGGCCAGACTTCGATCTACCGGGAGATTGCCGAATCCTACAAGTTCCTGGAGCAGTGGAAGGATGCTGAAGCCACGACCCGCATCGCGCTCGGGCTCCATGACGATCCGATCGACAGAATTCACCTCGCCGAAGCCCTACTCTATCAAAAAAAGGTCGATGATGCATGCGCGGAAATCGACCAGCTGCGTTCAGTGGATCTGAAAACTCCGGCACGCGACGATTACGCGCTCGCCTTTGCAGCCATTGCAATCTGGAGCGAAGATCAGGCGCGCCTGGAAGCCGCAAAAAGCCTTCTCGAAGCCTATGAACCGGCTGAGCCTTATTTTCGCGAAAGGCGCCTGACGCTTTTACTTAATGTCAGCGAAGGCATCAGCAAGCGCAGGATCTCCGAAAAACAGAAGCAGGAAAGCGCGCCGAAAGGGGGCTTCCTGTCGCTCTTGTCGAAATTCGTCATGATCCAACCGAACCTTGCCGGGTTTGGCTTGAACTTCAACGCGATATTCGAGGAACTCGGCAAACGGAAGCCGCAAGGTCGAAGCCCGACCGACGAGGCGGATTAAAGTTAGCAATAGCCGCGGTGACCGTTTCGATCTCCAATCACAATGTTGGCTTTCCGTAATAGCAATACGCTCATCATGGTTACAACCTGCGTCCTGTCGCTGTCTGAACAGGGTGTCCGCTGGCATCGTGCCACGGCCTTCTTAGAGGCACGAGGATAGCAAACACGACGCTACGCGGCTTCCCAAGATTTCACGGCAATGGTCTTTCGAGATCCAATCGAAACGAGGTCGGACCCTCGTATGGAAGAGCGCCGAGACGATCTGTCAGAAATGTCTCGTAGTCGCCCTCGCCTAGTGTTTTCGTCGTGTCGAATACGGCATATCTGACCCGGTAGAAGTCTTGCAGCTTGCGCAAATAGGCCCGCATCATACTGGATGCGATCCCCTTTCCCCTGACATCGATTTCGGTTCCCGCGATAATGGCCGACTTCTCGACCGCGAAGTGGGTGAAATACGCCGTTGCCATCCAGATCTTGATTTCGACATCTCTGATCGTGCCAATTTGGAAGCCATACGGCTTGGCATACACGGGAGGGAAATAAACGATGCGATGTTGTTCGGTATGTCCGAAGCCCCAGTCATCCACACGACGAAAGGTTTCGTCATTCCCGGACCTGAACCATCGAACGGGATCTTCCCGAAATGCGTCCAGCACGTCTTCACATGTCAGCGCCGCCGGTTTTTTTTGAAAGAGCTTCATTGTTTGAACTGCCTCAGGCTTCCCATCGTCCGCTTTGGAACTTCGTAACGCGGCGTTCAGCTTTGCATGTCAGATCAAAAGCAAGATCTTACTTTTCGGATCGGATTTTAGGTAAGTCGCATTTCGACGGGCCGTGTCGCGCCGCAAACCCGCCGCAGGATCCGGCAGAATTGATGGGCAGAGCTGGCGACCTTGGAGGCCGTAGGCGGACTTATGTGGAAAGATCGTTTTGATGACGAAGGATGATTTTGCGCTTTTGGCGGTGATCGATGCCTACAAGTGGTGGATCACGTCGGATTTTGGATTTCTGAAGCTGACCGGGGCAATTGACGGCGACGGGCGGCCAACAGCCCCTGCAACTGCCAGCATCGACATTGCTCGCCTAAGAACGATCGCTCGGGCGTATTCGGTCTCCCGCAATATTCCGTCCGACAAACAGGAAAGCCAAGCTCAAAAGATCGTGGAAGCGTTCGCACAAAAGCCGTCCCATGACATCTTCTCTATAGACGTCCTTGCGCGCGCAACAGCGCTGAAGATTCTGGCGGAGAGCACGCCGGTCACCATTACCTACGAGGACGGCCGAACAAGCCAGCGCGAGTTGGCCTCTGCCTTTTCAAAGCTTTCCTGGTTCATTCAGCCGCAGGGGTGGACGCTTTTTGACAAATATGTCGGTGCCGCGGTCACAGGGTCTGACCGACCGGGGCTCCAGCAAATGTCGGACTTTTATGCATGTCTCGCGCCGAGCTGGAGCGCCGTCTCGACGGACATTTGTCGGAAGGCCGGTGACGCGGGCCTCAACCCGTTGCTGGGCTACCGGATCATCGACAAATACCTCTTTTGCCATGGCTTGGGGATGTACAGCGAGCCCACAGAGAACCGAAAGACCGCAAAGTTTATCGCATCGTCGACGTTTGACATGAAATCCTCGCGCAAAGCTGTCGAGGCCCATCGGTCGTCGCTCTGCTGGACGCTCGAAGCTTTGGGGGCGGTGGAAGCCGCCAGGCTGGACGGACTAGCCAGATCCGCAGCGCCCACGCTTGCAAAACTACCTGTTTTCACGCCGTGACCGCTTGGCAGCAGGCTGGTCTGGACATTTCTCCAGATCAGCATTCCGCGACCCCTAACTTTCATCGAGCGCGTCGACTGTCGCTGGAGATCTCTCAACTGTTCGCAACGTTTTGAACGATCTTAAGCATCACCAAGCCGAAGCCCGGCGCGCTTCGGCGCCGGCTGCCTACCCAGGATAGGCTTCCAGCGGTGACTGGTTCATCTGAATAAGCATACGTTGGAGGTGGAGCGCCTTATATCCTGTCTCACGTTCGAGTTCGGAAAGTCTGTCGAACAGCTGCTCGGCGTCGTCAGGTTGACCGCTCTGCCAAATCATTTCCGCCTTCAGCATGATCAGGTCATATTCATAACATTTATAACCAAAGTCTCTCGCTTTCGTCAGAATATCTTCCACGGCTTCCAGTGCCTGGGAGGACTTGCACTGAGGGCGCAGAGGATGGACAGGGCTCCGAACGTCGCGACGGCTCGCCGGCCAGCCGGCGGGTCAAGCCTTGTCTATGCGCTACCCTCTTCCAACGCGCCCTCCTTCTAGATTGCGGATGCCGCCACGGCGAGATCATGCCTTTGAGCTCATTCTCCTTCAAGCCCAGATCGGACCGACCTCGCGGCACAAGGAGCCATTGGACATGCCGACCATTGCCTTCTCGTCAATGCGGCTGAGCGACGATTCGTCATTTGTCCTTTGCGCAGCTTTGCCAGCGCATCTTCAGTTTCAGAGAGTTGGTGTATTCCGCCGTCAGAGAGACCAAAGATTGGTCAAACATCTGCTCCGACCCATTGACGGGCGCAAAATCGCCGCACTTCGGTGTGCCATGTAGCGCACGAAAGCTAGTGCATCGGGTTCTGGAGAAGAACCAACAATATCTACGTTCCATTTTGATGCAGCGCCGATGACGGCGGGGCGCCTGATCGTCACCTACAGCCTCAGCGGCTTCGGCTACATTATCACCGCAACCTACCTGCCATTGCTCGTCCAGTCTGCATTGGGCTCGATCAGTCCCGCCCATGTCTGGACGGTGTGGCAATGTGAAACGTGCAGCTGGCTGTTTATCGATACGTCCAAAACCAAAAGGCGCCGCTGGTGTCCCATGGCGCTATGTGGCAACCGGTCCAAGGCGCAAAGACATTATTATCGCAGCAAAGATATCCAACGGTGCCGTCGGCTTCACTCCTTCGCGTTGCGCTAGATGATGCCCCATGCCCGGAACCTCCCCCTCCCCGTGATCTCTCTCAAGCCGAGTTCCAAAACGATCCGCCGCGCCGCCTGCGGCGTCACGTCCAGTGTCATGGCCACCATCCCCGCCGACACCAATGGCTTTGCCATGACGAGCTCGACGAGGTCCGGCAATTTTGAAGAGGTCCGCCGTCCTTCCAACTTCCGCTCGAACAAGGTCCGCGCCAAAACCAGCCGGTCATGCTCCTTCAGGCCAATCTCGGCGGCCGCCAAAAATCCGTGGGCGATGGCGAGCAGCCGAGTTTCGTGATCGCGATGCCGGCGCCGATCGACAGGAATGGTTTTGAGGCCGAGGTTGATGGCGGCCAAATGCGCGCCTGACGTGATGCCGGCCTGACGAAGGATAGACGCGGCCAGCAACCGGCCGAGCCACGGCGCATGTTGCAGCACGGACAATTCGTTCCAGGCATCGAGGGCGATAATCGCCTGCATCACCGCCGGTAGGTCTTGCGCCTGCCTCAGCACCCCGCGCCATTCGTCGAGCCGGGCATCCTCGTCCCAGTCGAGATCATAGACCAGCGGATCGGCCGGAGCCCAGCCGGGCTTTTTTGCTTGCTCGATGGCCGCCTCCGAACGGGCGAGCAGCGCATCAATGGCGGCATAGTCGACGCCGGGAAGCCTTTCGGCTTCATTGATGTCTTTCCCCTCTCCTTCTGGATCATCCCTGACCGCGGGCCGAACGACGACGGCCGGCTCCACTGCATCTGGGTCGGCCGGATTGATGTCCGATGTCTGTCGCAAAGTTCGGATGCCTTCTGCGGACAGTGCCCAACCAGGTGGCTGCGCGGCGATGCGCCGGCGGGTCCTCAACACGTCGCGAGCGATCGTCAGTTCATGGCTCGGCGTGCGGACATCCCGCAGCCCGTCATGGAGGACGAGGTCTTCGAGATGGACAAGTTCGCCATCGATCCACAGCGAGGCGCAGGCGTCGGCGAAATGGGTGCGCGCGATCCAGCCCTCTCCAACCGAGGAACGGGCGATGCGCTCGTCGAGCCGCGCCTGTGGCTTTTACTTTACGATTTCAATCTGGAAAATGTCATACGGCAGTTAGGTTTAGCCGATAAAAAGGGAACGATTTTCCGCTAACGATTTCAATGAAGTCCACCTTTGCCAAAGCGATTGCACGATCGAACGTCAGCTGGGGCTCGCGCGATTTCGGGCGAGCAATGGACGACGGCGCGCCGTACAGCCCGTGAGCTGGACAAGATTCTCGATGAGGTCGGTCCGAGGCAACCTGCTATCGCGCGCGCGGCGGCGGAACTGTGCCTATCCTCCCGGCAGGTATACAACTTGCTTACACGCTATCGCGCCGACCGGACGGTGACCGCCTTGCTCCCCCGCGTTGCCGCAACCCGGCGCAAGCGGCTTTCACTTGAGATCGAGGACATCATCAACGAAACGCTGCGCGAGCAATGGTTGACACTAGAGGCGCCGCCGCTTGCCCCAGTCGTCGCCGAGATCCGCGCCCGCTGCGAGGAGGCTGGCCTTGCCCCGCCTTCCCAGGTCGCCATCGCAAGACGCATTCCGGTGTTGTTTACGCCGGAAGAGATTGCCAGGAACCGGTCGGCCAATCCAAAGCACCTGCTGCGGTTAAAGCCGCGGCCGGGCTATATCCACGCCGAGCATCCGCTCGACGTCTGTCAAATCGACCATACCCCAACCGATATCAATTTCGTGGAGGTGATCGACGGAGGCGGGGTCTTCGTGGGCCGTGCCTACCTCACGATTGTTACCGATGTTGCGACACGCGCCATTGTCGGATTCTGCTTGACGCTGGAAAAGCCTTCCGTCCTGTCCGTCGCGCTGTGCCTGGCGCAGGCGATCTGCCCCAAAGGCCCATGGCTTGCCTTGCGAAATCTCGATCACGTCTGGCCGATGTGCGGCCGGCCGCGGCTGCTCGTCACGGATTCTGCGAAAGAATTCAAGGGACATGCGTTCCAACGAGGCTGCGATGACTATGGCATCCGGATCCGCTATCGCGATCGCGGCCGCGTTCATCAGGGCGGCGTGGTCGAGCGATTGCTGGGTAAGCTCAACGGGATTCTCGCCGCTTATCCAGGTTCGTCGGGCCGCTCGGTGGTCGACCGTGACGAATATCCGGCCGAGCGCCGTGCACGCCTAAGCTTTGCGGATCTGGAGCGTTGCGTCGCGCTGGCGGTGATCGATCACAATCTTCAGCAAAATTCGAAAACGTTGAAGGTGCCGATCACGGTATGGCAGCGGAGCAGCGCGAACCTGCCTCATTCCGACGACGATCCACAACGGGTATTGCTGTCGTTCCTGCCTGGGGCGGAAAGGCGACTGTCGCCGCAAGGAATCAGTCTATTCGCCCTTCATTATTATTCGCCATGGCTGGGCGTCCTGGTTCCACGGCGCGACCGGCTCGCAAAGCTGGACGTGCGATACGACCCGCGGGACATCAGCCATGTTTATATCCGGGATCCGGAGACCGCAGAATTTCGGCCGGTCGAACGGCGCGACGGTTATCTCGCGCCTGTGACGCTTTGGGAGCATGAGATCGAGCGCGCGAACCGACGCGTGGCAAACCATCGCTCCAATGTCGAAAAGGTCGCGTTTCGTCGCGAGATCGCAACCATTGTCGAAGCAGCAAAACCCTCCAAAAGCCAGTTGCGGGATGCGACGCGTAGCGCGCACGCCGCCGCGGCGGCAAAGCCGTATGCGGCCGTGCGGTCGCAAGCGTCTGTTCCTAGCGAACATCCCAAGCGCCAAAAGCGCAGGCTGCCAGTCGAAGATTGGTAGCCAGTATGTCGGATCATCTGCTGGACCATGTCCGGCCCTATCTGGATCGCGATCCAGAGGACCGGATCGCCTATATCCGCGCCCCGCGATGGATCGGGCATCACGTCGCCAAGGACGCCCATCGACGGCTAACGGAATTGCTATCACGGCCTCAGTCGTTGCGGACGCAGGGCCTGATGCTGCTCGGCCCATACGCCAACGGCAAGACGATGATTGCGGAGCGCTTTGCGGTCGAACACTTAAGAACCGCGCCTAAGCAAAGAGTGTGGATCGTTCAAACGCGCGAGGGTGCCGGGCTTGGCCACTTCTACGCGAGTATTCTGCAGGGGCTGCGGGCGCCGGGCGCCGAGATGCGGGATATCGGCCGCAAGGCCGAACAACTCGATCACTTGCTGGCAAGCCTCAAGCCGAGGGTGCTGATTTTCGACGAGTTTCACAATGCATTGCGAGGACGTGATCGCGACATAGAGGCGGTCTTCGCTTTCCTGCGCCGCATCGGCCGCCAATATGATGTCTCTCCGGTGCTGATCGGCGAAGTGGCCGTCTATGACCTCGTCAACGCCACCAGTGAAATGGCGAGCCGCTTCGACCTCGTCGCGGTTCCGCGCTGGCAATATGACGAGGACTATTTCATGCTCCTCGACAGCCTGGAAGCAGCGCTTCCCCTAACGCGAAGCTCGGATTTATCGGATGAACGATTGGCCCGTCGCATATTCGCCCTGTCGGAGGGACTGATCGGCGAGATCGTCACCATCGTCACCAAGGTGGCGATCCACGCGATAAGATCGGGGACCGAGCGCATCACTAAGGCCGGAATCGACGAACTCCGCCACGTCCCGCTTTCGCAGCGGCGCACTTCAATCTTGCGCGAGAGGCTTCTATGACGGAGGCCAAGGCACCTGGCTTGATCGTACGCATCCAGGAGCGATACCGTGACGTCGTCTCGGACCGGTGGCCGATCATTCCCACATGGCAGCCTGACGAATTGCTGTCGAGCTGGTTGCATCGGCTCGCATTCGCAAATGGCATCGCGCCCAGAACCTTCGCTCGCGTGCTAGGCCTCCGTTCGGGGATGTGGTCGGCGTCGCTCGACCTGAAGCTCCCGACCGATGTGGCGAACCTGCTATGCGCGCGCACCGGTGTTACGCAACGCCAGCTCACGGCGATGTCATGGACGTCGTCTCCGTTGCGAGCGCTCCTGCTGCCGCTTGGCAGCCAAGGACGTCGCGACGGTTCAACTTGGCTGCAGTTTTGCCCACGCTGCCTTGCCGGCGACACAGAACCATATTTTCGGCGGGAGTGGCGGCTGGCAACCCGAATTGCATGTGCAAAACATAAATGCGGGTTACGCGACCGATGTCCATCCTGCCGCAGCCGGATTGCGGCTTTCAGCCAGGTTGAACTCGTCCCGCAACATCGCTGTGCCCGTTGCGGCTACGATCTGCGTCGGGCGTCGACAACCATTGTCAGCCCGGCGGCACGACGGCTCAACCGTTGCCTCAACGACATCTGCAAGCTGGAAGTGATAGCCGGATCCGCCGGCAGTAATATTCTCGTTCGGCGTCTGCTGAGCATGCCCAGCATCGTCGGGCTCTATTCAATGGCGCCCCTTAACCGCCTGTCGACATCAGCGCGCATCCGATGTTTCGAGCGGCTTACCCTGCGACCGAATGATTGGCTGCCTGCTGTCGACGACGCTGCGACCGCACATTGGCGACGCTCTATCCTGCTGGTAGGTGGTCACGGCCGTTTGATCGGGCTGCTCGCCCATGCTCTCGAACGCCGACGGCACAGGCATCGCGCCACCGTGCGCTGCCCTACGAGAGTCCAGCCGCGGGTCGCTACGCTTTCCGCGTTGCTGGCCGCCTATGTGCGGATCATGCAAGAGCCATCCCGGGCGCCCGGTCGAAACGACGGTACAACCGGCCTGCCGCCGGGCGATCCGTGAGTCTATGGGCAGCAGGCAGTCTTTCCGGCCGACGGACCACAGCATGATTGTGATTGGGCCTGCTGCTCGGCCAGCCAGCGATCACGCGGCTTGCAGCTTGCCGGCCTCGGCGACAGTTCAACGTGGACGGCGCCGGCGCGCAGCGTTGGCATGGCAGCGCAGTAGAGCTGCATGGGCTGAACACCGTCGCTGACTTCAAAGGTCAGTTTGGCAGTATCATCGAGCTTCACGTGCTCGGTGACCTTGCGGATGATCGCGTAGAATTTGCCGGCCTGCATGTGTGTGCGATCCCCCTCCTCGATATCCCAGAGCTGAATAAAGATCTCGGACCAGGCTTCCGGATTGGCGCCGCAGTCGAGGGCGGAGAACTGGCCGGCCTTGACCTCGGTGACGTGATAGCCGGGCTTCACTGGCTGACCATTGAAATAAAAAACCAGCGGCGAATCCTTGGCGCCCGCAAGCACGCCCATGAGGTCGCCGAGGCTGATGTCGTCCCTCTGCATTTTGCTGTTGTCGATGGCGTTCATTTACGCTAATCCTCGTTTCAATGATTCAAGGATTGTTGAAATATGGATCGACGTCAAGCCCTCATCTCATTCGGCGCCTTGTCGCAGGAGACCCGTCTTCAGATCGTCCGCATGCTGGTGGTTGCCGGCCCCGACGGGTTGGCAGCAGGCGCGATCGCCGAAAAGGCCGAGGTCTCGCCGTCGAACGTCTCCTTCCATCTGAAGGAGTTGGAGCGTTCGGGGCTGATCGACCAGAAGCGTGAATCCCGCTCGATCATCTACACCGCGAATTACGAAGCGCTCGGCGGCCTGGTCCGCTTCCTGATGGAAGACTGCTGTGCCGGCCGCCCGGAAATCTGCGCACCGGCTGCGGAAGTCGCGGCCTGCTGTACCCCTAAAATGGAGGAGAAACTGCAATGACCACGGACCGCATCTACAACGTACTCTTTCTCTGCACGGGCAACTCCGCCCGCTCGATCCTGGCAGAATCGATCCTCAATGCCGAGGGGAAAGGCCGCTTCAAGGCGTTCTCGGCCGGCAGCCAGCCAAAGGGCGAGGTCAATCCGCATGCCCTGAAGGAGCTTGAGGCGCTCGGATATCCGTCGAGCGGTTTCCGCTCGAAGAGCTGGGATGAGTTCGCCGAGCCTGGCGCACCGGAAATGGACTTCATCTTCACGGTCTGCGATAGCGCCGCCGGTGAAGCTTGCCCGGTGTGGATCGGCCATCCGATGAGCGCCCATTGGGGTGTCGAAGATCCGGCCGCCGTCGAAGGCAGCGACATCGAGAAGACCCGCGCCTTTGCCCAGGCCGCCCGCTACCTGAAAAATCGGATCACGGCCTTTGTCAGCCTGCCGCTCGCCTCGATCGACAGGCTTGCGCTGGAAACGCACCTGCGCCAGATCGGCGCCATGGAAGGCGCAACCGTAAAACCGTCGAAGGCAAGCTGATGAGCGGGTTCGATCTGCCGCGCCGGCTTGTCGCCGAGGGTCTTGGCACCGCCATGCTGGTCGCGACGGTGGTGGGATCGGGCATCATGGCGACCTCGTTGACGCAGGACGTTGGTCTGGCACTGCTTGGCAATACGCTGGCAACCGGCGCGATCCTGGTGGTGCTGATCACCGTGCTCGGGCCAATCTCGGGCGCCCACTTCAACCCTGCGGTCTCGCTGATCTTCGCAATCTCGCGCGATTTGCCAAGGCGCGAGCTCACCGGTTATGTACTCGCGCAGATCATTGGCGGCGTGCTCGGTACGATCGCCGCCCATCTGATGTTCGCGCTGCCGCTCATCGACCTGTCGAGCAAGGTTCGTACCGGCGGGGCGCAGTGGTTCTCGGAAGGTGTGGCGACCTTCGGCCTGGTGGCGGTGATCCTCGCTGGCATCAAGTTCGAGCAGAAAGCCGTGCCGTGGCTGGTCGGGCTCTATATCACGGCCGCTTACTGGTTCACCGCCTCGACCTCGTTTGCCAATCCCGCTGTTGCCTTGGCTCGGTCGCTGACCAATAGCTTCTCCGGCATTCGCCCGGTCGATCTTCCGGGCTTCTGGATCGCCGAGGTCGCCGGCGCCGTTGCAGCCCTTCTGCTGTTTACCTGGCTCCTGCAGCCAAATGCTTCGTCAACCCTATCGTCAGAGGCTAAACTATGAATGCCACGATCTATCACAACCCCGACTGCGGCACCTCGCGCAACACCTTGGCAATGATCCGCAACGCCGGGATCGAGCCGACCGTTATCGAATATCTGAAGAACCCGCCGAGCCGCGAACAACTGGTGACAATGATTACTGAGGCCGGCCTGACCGTCCGGGAAGCGATCCGCGAGAAGGGCACGCCCTATACCGAACTCGGACTCGACAATCCGGCGCTGACGGACGATCAGTTGCTCGATGCCATGCTAAAGGACCCGATCCTGATCAACCGTCCGTTCGTCATGACGCCACTCGGCACGCGGCTGGCGCGGCCATCGGAAGCGGTTCTCGACATTCTGCCTGACACCCAAAAGGGCGCCTTCACCAAGGAAGACGGCGAACAGGTGCTTGACGCCGAGGGCAAGCGCATTGTCTGACCTGCCCGCATCGTCGCCGGCGTATCTGCGGCAGGTGGATCTGGCGGCGCTTCGCCCGACTTTTTCGACGCACAAGCCCCGGATCCTCATCCTTTACGGGTCGCTGCGCACGGTATCGTATAGTCGCTTCCTGGCGCACGAAGCGGCACGGCTCCTCGAACACTTCGGCTGCGAGGTGAAGATCTTCAATCCGGAAGGCCTGCCGCTCCCGGATGCCGCCCCGGTCACGCATCAGAAGGTGCAGGAACTGCGCGACCTGTCGGCATGGTCGGAAGGCCAGGTCTGGGTGAGCCCGGAGCGTCACGGCGCCATGACCGGCATCATGAAGGCGCAGATCGACTGGATCCCGCTGTCGGTCGGATCGGTGCGGCCGACGCAGGGCAAGACGCTCGCCGTCATGCAGGTTTCCGGCGGCTCGCAGTCCTTCAATGCGCTGGGCCAGATGCGCATCCTCGGCCGTTGGATGCGGATGATCACCATCCCCAACCAGTCGTCGGTGGCAAAGGCGTTCTTGGAGTTCGACACCGACGGCCGGATGAAGCCGTCCTCCTATTACGACCGTGTCGTTGATGTCTGCGAGGAGCTGGTGAAATTTACCTGGCTGACGCGAGACGCCTCCGCTTACCTCACCGACCGCTACAGCGAGCGCAAGGAAGAGGCCGAAAAACTCGAACAGCGCGTGAGCCTCAAATCCATATGACGACGATCCGCACCGACCGGCCGCCTGTCGCAGCGATCCTCGCCCTCGGTCTCACGCAGATCATCGGCTACGGAACGCTCTATTACAGCTTCAGCATCCTCGCGCCTGGCATGGCGCGGGATCTGAACTGGTCGTCGGAATGGATTTTTGGGTCGCTGTCCGCCGCTCTGCTGATTGGTGGTCTCGCTGCACCGACGATGGGAAAATGGATCGATCGCTTTGGCGCCGGTCGCGTCATGACCGGTGGATCGGCAATTGCCGCCGCGGCCCTTGTCGCCTGCGCTTTTGCGCCCGGAAAGATTGCCTTCGTTGCGGCGCTGATCGCCATCGAGACGGCCTCCAATCTGGTGCAGTATGGCGCCGCCTTCGCACTGCTCGTGCAGATCAACCCCAAGGTCGCGCAACGCAGTATCACTTACCTGACGCTGATCGCCGGCTTCGCCTCGACGATCTTCTGGCCGATCACCACGGCGCTCAACGCACACATGGCCTGGCAGAATGTCTATCTGGTCTTTGCCGTACTCAATGTCGCCGTCTGCCTGCCGATCCATGCGTGGCTGTCGTCCAGCGTCAGTAGGAGCCGCAAGGACTCATCGGGCGAACCTGCAAAGCATGTGGCGCCAAGTCTTGCGCCGTCGATCCGCGCGCCGGCGTTCATGCTGATGGTGACAGGTTTTGCCCTGGAAAGCTTCGTCAATGCTACGCTCCTCGTTCACATGGTTCCGGTGCTGTCGGGATTGGGGCTAGGAGCGATGGCAGTCATGGTCGGGACGCTGTTTGGTCCGTCGCAGGTGCTAAGCCGGTTCATCAACATGATCTTCGGAGGCGGACTGTCGCAGTTGGTGCTGGCGCTGATCTCCGCCGTCCTGTTGCCGGCGGCGCTGGTCATCCTGATCGTCACCGCCCCGTCCGTACCAGGCGCGCTGCTGTTCGCGGTGGTCTTCGGCCTTGGCTCGGGGTTGAGCAGCATCGTCCAGGGAACCTTGCCGCTGGCGCTGTTCGGCAGTGAGGGTTACGGACGGCGACAGGGACAGGTGCTGGCCATCCGTCTGGTGGTCTCATCAACAGCACCCTTCGTGCTTGCCTTCCTGATGGAGAATATTGGCGTCTCATGGTCGCTCGCGATCGCGGCCGCCGTCGGTAATATCGCAGTACTGGCCTTTATCGCCATCGCCCGGCTGAATCTGGCTCGCCGCCCGCATCATGCGCTCGGCCGCGCCGGCAGCTAGAGGGACCGAACAAGAACTGTTGCCCCCAGACAGGCTAAGACCGAACCAGTCGTGACAATGGCTCGCTAGCATCTGCCTTAAGCGGATTGCGTACAGTTGAATTGGAAAACCCTCGCCCTAAAATATCGCGGGCTACGAAACGCTCCGAGGGGTCTATAAAGGACGCTCCATCAGGTTCATCATTTTGCCGTTCATGAGCGTCGTTCCCACGGAAGCGAAGCCGTTTCGCTCATAATAGGCAATCAGTCTCGAGCTGGAGAGGGAGCAATCAAGCCTGATATTCACCAAGTTTCGTTTTCTTCCCATTTCCACGATTTTGTCGATCACAGTCTCGCCAATTCCGTGGCCGGCCTTATCGCGGCGCACTGCAAATGTATGCAAGTAGATGCTGTCGCCGGTCTCCTTCGCCCCCCAATATGGGCGGTCCTCCCAAAGTATCCGGAATGCCGCGACCGGTAGCTCCTCCAAATATGCAAGAAACAACTCGCCGCGCTCAATCCGCGGCAGCATCCATTCGTCGTCGAACGGATAGTTCCAACCTTCGGACCCGTGCTTCTTTTGCCACGCACTGGCCTTCTCCAAAATGTCTGAGAAGTGCGTCCGCGTCTGAAGATTCACCGGCTGAATATCAATTTCCATGCTGGTATCACTCGTCAAACTCGCCATGAACCGCCGCTTATGGTTTCATGATCCGAAACATGCTCAAAAATCGTTTGAAAACGCCTAAGGCGGAAAGCCAGATCTTATGCGGCAACCTCGCATCGCCGTAATTCTTGACGAGAACACCAGCACCGGTGGGACGCGCTATGAGGCGGCCAAAGGATATTTCCGGGGGGTGAGAGACGCCGGAGGACTTCCTTTTGGCATCCCATATCTGCCTGAAGTCGTGAACTCCGTTTTGAACGAGTTCGATGGGCTGGTCTCCGTGGGCGGCCGATTTGCCTATCCCGACGACTGGTACATCGCTGGTGAAGTCTCCAAAGCCCCGCCATCAGAACGTTTCGACGTCGAAAGGGCAATCGTGGAGGGCTATCTCGAGCGGGATAAGCCCGTCCTCGGCATTTGCGCCGGGATGCAGATGCTCGCATGTTTGAACGGTTGCCGTCTTTCTTGCGATCTGCGCTTGTCGTTTCCAGCCGCCGATGAGCACGACAAGCGGGACCATCTTCACGCGGTCGAGATTGTTCCTGAATCACGGCTGGCACGGATAATCGGAAAGCATCGCATCAGGGTGAACACATTCCATCGTGAAGCGATCGCACAACTGTCACCAGCCGTCGTGGTAAGCGCTCGAGCTGACGATGGGATCGTAGAGGCTATCGAAGTTGCTTCCAGCGCCTTTGCGATCGGTCTTCAATGGCATCAAGAGCTATTTGCCGACACGGTCCATCCCGGTAACGCTGTATTTCGTGGTCTTGTAGAAGCAGCCCGACTGTGAAACTGCGCCGGTTACCAAACGCGATGAAGCCGAGGGTGACCGCCATCGAGGCATTGAAGCCCATTCATCACATCAGCCAGCACGGTGCGGTCCCGCTATTCCGTCGCCCGGAGCGGGCAGTTCGAATATCTCCAGAGGGCCGAGGCAGCTTTTAACAACCGCCTGCTGAGCTGCAGGAAAAGGCGGCCGCGTTCACATTTTCGGCAGATTGCCGCAAAGCTGTCGACGCAACCTCGGTTCCAGACACCGACTTGCAGTGAACGGTTTCGATCACGTTCGCTTCGCGACGGCTTCAGTCATCCTCTGCCTCGTCGATGTCAGCCTCTTGCCCGACGAACGCATCCGCCATCGGCGCTTGCCGGCTCAGCAGCCCCGCGTCCTCCAGCCGCTCGATATCTGGCAGATCACGCAGCGTCCCGAGACCGAAGATCGACAGGAACTGCTTCGTCGTCACATAGGTATAGGGTGCGCCGGGCGTCGGACTGCGCGGGCCTGGGTCAAGGAATGCGGCAGCCCTCAGGTTGGCGATCGTGTCGCGGCTGACTTCCTTGCCGAAGATTTTGCTGAGCTCGGCTCGGGTGACCGGCTGGAAATAGCCCACCGCCATCAGAACCATCGCCTCGAACTCCGACAGCACCGCCGCCCCGCCGCGCGTCGGCGCCGACGAGGCGTGGATCGTCTCGGCGAAGCGCGTCCGGGTACGGTGCTGCCAGCCACCGCCGACTGACACTAGTTCATAAGGCCGATCGCGCAACTCTTCCCGCAAATCGTCGATCAAGAGGTCGACGCTGCAGTCTTTTCCGACGACCCGCGCCAGCGTCTCGCGGCTGACCGGCTCGGCCGAGGCGAAGATCACCGCCTCGACCCTGAGCATCCATTCGCGCCAGCGCAGGTCCGGCGGCAGATCCTCCAGCTCCCGATCGTACAGGACATCGTCCTGGGGATTTCTTTTGGCGTTGCGGCGTGGCTGCGGCGTCGCGCTCATACCGGCCGCCTCACAACCCATAAATCCGGAAGGACGACCGGCCGGACAGCTCGCGCACCGCCTCAAAACTTGTCAGCCGCTCGAACAGCCGCGTGCTCGCCCACCGGGAGAGACCCGTGCCCGGTGCGGAAGCCGGCATGGCATCCTCGTCGAGCAACTTGCGGATGACGGCGCCGGCGCCCTTGGTGCGTAGTTTCGCCGCCACGTCCACCAGCCGCGCAGCGCGGCGATCGATCTCGGCGGCTGAGCGCAGCGCGGCATCAACCGCGGTGAACAGCGCCAGGCTGACGGCCCGCGCGAAGCCTGGATCGCCGGGCCGCACGCGTCCCCTGCCGCCGAGCGTCTTGAAGGCTGCCCCATACCGTTCGGCCATCAGCAGCGGCACGGGCCGGTCCCATGCCAGCAGCGCGGCGATCAGACTATCGGCCAGCGCGAAGGCCAGCACCTCGGCATCCGGCCGTTTGGCCACAATCGCCGCCACCAGATCGGCCGCAGTGAACGGTGGCGATCGGCCGGACTGCAGCGATGCGTCAGCAAAATCGACAGCAGCCGCCAGCCGGTCGTCCCAGGCCAGACCGAGCAGATCGGCTAGCTCGGCGATGGCTTTCGATGAAAAACTCGGTTTCCGGCTGGCCAACCATTTGAAGGCCAAAAACACCTTGCCGGCGGGTCCGGGATCGTCGCCTGGACGCGCCAGCAAAACGGCATCACGCAGCGCTTTTTCGTCCTCGTTTCGACCCGACCACCGCACCGCCGTCGCGGCACATTTCAGGGCCTGCCGCGCGCGCCAGCAACCGGCGTAGACGCGCCGCGATCGAACAAAATCATCGAGTGATTTCAGCGCGATGCCGGCGGCGACGGCGGCATCCGCCTCCGTCGGCTCGCGCCCACGCGGAACCGTCCACGCCGGCAATGGCGCCGGCGCTACAGCGATCCAAGCAGCTGCGAGGGCGAACGAATCCATGCCGGGAGCTTATAGCATGCGTGCAGTTTATGCCAGTATTTTCGGCTATAACCGCACAGCTTGTCGTTAAACAAATACGTCCGATAACCTTGCCTTATCGGACGTTTTTGTCATTATAGAGAAATGAGCCAATGTCAGTCCTTGAGGATCGGCGGAAAGCCTGCAAATCCGGGCTTTTTGCAGCTTTTTCATTTAGGATCGGTGGAAAATTCTGCCTGATCGAGCGGAAGTGACGCGCCGGACGGGTCGAGCTCCTCCCCTCCCCGACCGCCCCTTGGTAGCGAAGGCTGTCCAACATAACCGGTTCCGCTTCGCTCCCCTCAGAAACCGCCGATTTACGGCATTTCCGCCATGGATGCCCGCTGGTGCGCCTTCAGGGGTCGCGATGAGCGGTCGCCGGGCTCAAGCGAGAAAACGCGCTGAATGCCGCTCCATTTGAGCCATAAAACACGCTTGCAAACCTTCATTTTCTCACGCATTCATTATCTGTACAAACGCCCTCAAAAATGAGCCAAAACTGATGCCTCAGGTTGCAACCGTCAGTTCCCCTTCCCCGCCGCAGCGATTGATCGGCTACGCGCGGGTTTCGACCGACGATCAGCTCAACGACGCCCAGATCGACGAGCTGCGCGCCGCCGGCTGCCACCGCATTCACCAGGAGCATGGATCCGGCTTATCCCGGGCGAGACCGGTGCTCATAAAGCTGCTGAAGGATCTCGCCGCCGGCGACGTACTGGTGGTCGTTCGTCTCGACCGTCTGGCCCGATCGGTCAGCCATCTGCTGCAGGTGATCGAAGACCTCGAAGGGCGCGGCGTGCATTTCCGCTCGCTGCGCGATCCGATCGACACATCCACACCGCAGGGCATGTTCTCGCTGCAGGTGCTTGGGGCCGTCGCACAGCTCGAGCGCGCCCTGATCGCAGAACGAACCAAAGCTGGCATCAAGGCTGCGAAAGCCAGAGGCAAGCTTCCCGGCAATCCCGGTCTGCGCGAGCGCCGACCGGAAGCGATCAAGGCGGTGTCGCAAGCGCGTGAGAAACTTTATCTCGACGAACTGATCTCATCGGCGCAGACGTGGATCCCGACCGTGCGGCAGCTCCGGCCCCAGCATAGTTGGGACAATGTCGTCCGTGTCCTTAACCGCCGTGGCCATGACTGGACGGTCGAGCGGCTCCGCCGCGCTGTTCACCGGATGGTTCGTGAGAAGCTGGCGGAACCAGAGTTGTTGGCCCGCTCGCCACGTCGCGCACCCGAAGACCATCTGATGAAACTGGTCGCCGCGATCACCATCGCCGATCCCAATCTGTCGCTACGCGACATTGCCACGCAACTGGATCAAATGGGGGAACGACCCGTACGTGGCGGCCGGAAATGGCAACCGTCTTCCGTGAAAGCTCTGCTAGACGAAGCTTACCGCTTCGGGCTCGTCCGCAATTAAGGGCTTCGGTCGTGTTTCGGGGTAACCGTAGCAAATTTGCAAACACGATGCTGTTGGCACGTCATCCCAAATCAAATCGGAGACGGGAATCCGATCGGTCAGGGAGCGATGCAGCACGGCAAGTAGTGCTCAATCCAATATGTCTGGATCCACGACGTCCACTATGACGCCGGCCTCCCCAAACATTTCTCGCGCTTCGTCGAATGCTTCTTTCCACCTGGGGGTCAGACAGGTGATCGGTTACCACTCGAACGATGCCACTCTGGATAATTAGGCTGGCACAGGTGGCGCACGGGTGGAGTGGACTTACATACAGCGTGCAATCTTTCAACGACTGTCCCGCGGAAACGATTGCATTAGCCTCTGCATGCACAACTCGGAGAAGTTTCCGGCGCCGATCTTCGTATAACCTTGGATCGTCATTGCACCCGCGAGGGAAACCATTCCAGCCCTTTGAGGCGACCGTCCCATCGGATCTTAATATGCAAGCCCCCACCTTGCGCGCTGGATCTTTCGACATCGTCGCCGACAATCGCGCTTCCATCAGGCCATATTGGTCCCACCGTTTTCCTCTCACAGTTAGTCTCCTATAGGCATTTTACTTGCAAATTCAGGCGTGCTGCGACAACAGCTGAGCAATCCAAGGGTGCTCGGCGCAATCGGAAACATCTTGATACAGGACCCCTTCCCAGCCGAACGCATTGACAGCTTCTACGACTGCCTCAGAGTCATCGAAGAAAAGTGGCGGCTCAGATTGGGCGCCAAGAATGTCCGAGGCGCGTTCAAAAAATCCGCGACCCGGCTTTAGCTCGCCAAACCTTGCAGCATGAAACATATCATCGAATAGGTTTTCAAAGCCGTGGCGATTCCAAAGATGGAAGGCACGCATGTGCTCCTGATTGGTGGCGACATATAGCCGAACCTGCCCTGTTCGCCGAATTTGGCGGACAAGCTCCAACAATTGCATGTTGATGTGGCTGTCCCGATTAAGCCAATAACTGGCAACGACAAAGGGCGAGCCATGGAAGCCCAATTTCGGAAGGGTCTCTTCGAGAGCGGAAATCAGCGCCTTCCGACCCGTCAGAACTTCTTTTTCAAATACCTGCTTGATGAAGAACTCGGTGAACGCGGAGGAATCAATCCCGAGGTCGGCCAGCAAATGTTCGTCCCAGCGCCTGCGGCGCTGCAACTGCCCTGTATAGCCATGGACAAGGACGCCATCGACATCAAAAAGCACTGATCTCAATACATCACCTTTTTTCTATCCAATCAGATCGAATGGGAATGGCCTGAAGTTCATCGCCGAAACGGCCGACGCACCACAAGGCCAAGAAGCGTCTAGTCTTGAGGTTTGAAATTGACGAGCAGCGATTTGAGCTCGACCTCGCGCACCCTCCGGGCCGCCTCGTCAGGGCTAACCCAATCGACCACACGCTGTCCCCGCTCTTTGAACTGGCTCCCGACCTCTTTGACCTCCACCTGAAACATCTCTACCACGCAGGGGACAACTTTGCCGCCCTCGAGCTCTTTCAGATAGGTGTAGCGCCCGATTGGTGTCTTTCTCACCTTGCCTCGAACCCCGGCCTCCTCCCATGCTTCCGTAGCGGCTGCTTCATGAGGCTCCTTGCCTTTTATCGGCCATCCTTTCGGGACGATCCATCGCCCGGTGTCGCGGGACGTGATCACCAGAATTTCGACTTCGCGGTCGCCATTCTTGCGGCGAAAGCAAATGGCGCCGTACTGGTTGCGGAACGCGTTTGCAAACAGCGTCTCAGGTGTCTGCGCAAGCTGTTGCAGCAAATGCTTTGACGGAGGCTTTACGGGCTTACGGCTTTCCTTCTTTGGCTTCATGAAGCGCAGATTGTCAGATTTCCGTTGTCGTCTCAATGATCGGCTGTAGGTTAGGCTCTGTTTTCAAACACTTACTCCTTTCGTATTCCGGCCGGCCACTGGATGATCATGGTTGCCGATCCAATCCGTCGCTACGTGCTGTCGCCAGGTGGATCAAAGCAGAGAGCCCGGCAGGTGGTAGCCGGAAATGGCATCCGCCATCGGTCAGGGCGCTGCAGGACGAAGCGCTTCGCTTTTGCCTGCCTCGCTGTTGAGGGCCTGGTTCATGAGACGGCCGAGCTTTCTATCACGCAAGCGCCCCCTCGTCTCGGAAATCGCCTTCCAATCGTGGCTGGCCAAGATCTGTTCGGCCAAACGTTGATACTCCACGTCCGATCGAAGCTTGAGCTTCGGGGCAGTTTCCAGAATCTTATCGGCATCAAGCGTTTCGATGGCTTGCGGCAGTGGATTGCGCTTTCGGTCAGCAAATGCTTGCCTGAGGAAAGGGGGTGGCGGTCCCAACCATCGTCTTGCCTGCGCCAGATCAAGCAACTGCGCTGCGGCCACGAATGTGGCGGCGCGCCACGGTAGTGACAGGCCGGCGACCGGGTTGCCACGGGCGGTGAAAACGGGAAGACGCCCAAACGGCAGCTTCAGGTCAAGCCACGCGATGAACGGCTTTCCATTCGCCTGTGATCGCGACCACAAGGTTTCGATCACGGCTGTTATCTCGTTCAATGCGACGCTACCCTTCCTCCCTTCGATAGCGGCGTCCACAGCTGCCGTCAGCATGAGGAGGAAATCCAGATCGGCCCCACCCTCGATCTTATTTTGCCCGCCCGATACCACGGTCGAGCAATCTCCGCAGACGAGCCTCGCCCCTTCCTCGCTACATTCGAAACGGAATCGGCCCCGCGCGAAACAGCGATCGCAGAAATCTTGCAGCAGTCGGCGATGCTTGCCGCAAGCCGCAGCCTCAACATGAGCCCATTCGCGACGAAGATAGTGATCCCGGCCGGCCGACACATCCTCATCAAGGCAGTCGGAGCAAATGCCCCGCTGGCTGTGATCGGAAACATACCAGTCGATCGACCTTACCTGTCGGCTCAGCATCATTGCTTCGACATCGGCGATCTTTAATCTGGCGGTCCGCGCCCACAATCTGATGACCAGCGGATCCGGACGAAAATCGCACAATTCGAAACTGGCGAACATCGACGGCCGATCCCCATGCCCCAGCCAGAGCTCGATTTCGGCCGGCGTGCATCCATAGCGACAAGCCACTCTGGCCTGCCAGGACGAGATCAGCTCATCCGGATAAGGCCGCGGCGCGATCGGCAGGAGTGGGATCGACCTCACCGCGCCGATCGCCGATGAAGCGAACGTTCCGAATGCCGCGCCATGGAGACGAGCGGCAACACAAGATCCTCACGGCTGAAGCTGTCTGCGGTGATACATTCACTGCCATTGTGGATGGCGTCAGTAGCGACGGTCTCCATCAGCCTGAATATGCGCACCGTCACGCCATCCGTGAGCTCCAGGACTCGCCGGCGAACTGCCGGAGATGTCACGGCCGATGGCTGGCGTAGCGGAAAAATGGATACCAGGCTTGAAAGAAGCTGCGTCAGGCGCTGATTGTTAGACCAACGCTCAAGATGAAATGCTTCAAACCGCTCGGCAAGCTGTGGGTCCGTCAGAAGAGCCTGCTGGGCAAGATCCGTGCCCGCGCAGATCAACGGAACCTTGAGATCATTGGCGAGAAAGCGGATTACGTTGAGAAAAATCCGCTGCTGGCGAAACGTGCCAGTCAGCATTGCGTGGATCTCGTCGATCACAAGCATTCGCACGCCCATCCTGCGCATCAGGCTACGACAGACCGACTTGAGGCGGAATGCTGCGTCACTGCTTGGCCCAGGTGCGCCGAGCGCATTTAAGAGCTCGCCGTACACATCCCGCTCCAACGGCTCCGCGGGCATCTGCATCGCCACGACCGGCATGACGGTTTCGCCGGTTCCCCTGTCGAAAATTGCGGGATGATTGCGAAGAAATTTGCGGATGATTTTTGTTTTTCCCATACCAGTGTCCCCATACAGGAGGAGGCAGGGCATACGATCACGTGGAGGATAGGAAAGCAGATCCTCGAGCCGTATCAATGCCGAATTTGCCTGAGCCGTTTCGAGCCAGCGATCCGCCCGGATCCAGGCAATGCGCTCATTATCGCTCAATTCGGCATGGCTTCGGTAAGCCGGCAGAAGGTGGGCATAGTCGCTCAAGACCATTCCTCCACCGACAATGGCGATATGTCGATGCAGACATCGTCTTCGTCATTCGATTCCGGCAAATCGGTCGTTCGATCAAAAGCTGCCAACCCGCGCTCAGTCCGTTCGGTATGGCGGCGCATGGCTCTGGTCTGCTGCACAGCGCTCTCCATAAGCCTTCTCTGCTCTGCGATAGTTTGGAAAATTAGCTGTTCATCGACAGCGCTGGCTCCCCGTGCTCTCAGAGTGGCACGCGCCAGACGATGTTCGCCGAGCGTAATCGCCGGCCGGTCCAGAGCCGCAAAACGTACCGGCCACATCGATCCGTCTCCTTGTTCCAAGTAAACACAGGAAAGATCGCGGGGATCATACTTGACCCGCAGTTGGCGGGATGATCGCCCTGCGAAAGGGCTTAGAACGTCATCCCAATAGCGAATTCCGAACAGGTGCAGGCCATCCCTGCGGATACAGCGCTCCTTGTAGGGCAGAAAATCGAGCAAAAATCGCTCCGGGTCATGGGGCAAGCGCACGGGCTGGGAACGGGCGGCCTTCGCATCGTCCCAGGCTGTTCGCGGAGGAAGCAGCAAGACACTGTGAACGTCGGCATGGTAGCGGCCGACGATCTGGAGGACCAACCATCTCTCCAATTCGTCTAGTGTCATTGCGGCGTGTTTCTGTGGATCGTAAGACCCTCGCTTGGCAATGTTGCTTGAAGTGGATCCCGGAAGCAGGTGCACGGCGCCCATCATGGTTCCGATCAGCCGTTCGATATGCCCACCGTAATGCGGCCGCGCGACAGGCCTATACATGAGCTCGATCCCGTGCTCAGCGGCGCCCCTGACGAGAGCCTTGCCATGGAATTCTGCTCCGTTGTCGAGATGAATGACGTCGGGCAATCCAAAAACCGGCCACACGACATCAACACCCATCGACTGCAGCCGAGGTGCTTTCGGCATCACTACGTTCTGGATTGCCAGCGCGACCGATGTCGATGAAGGGCGCTCCAGGCTGAGATAGAAGCCAGCCACCATTCGGCTGGCAATATCGATCGCCAGCGTCAGCCACGGCCGCTGTAGCGGCTTCCGGCTGACAGCATCTACGATGAACACATCCACCAGCGTGTGGTCGATCTGAACGATCTGAAGGGCGTAGTCGGCGTTATATTCTTGCACGACCGAGCCGAACTTTTGCTTGGCCGCCTTCGCGCCTTCCCTCCACTGCAGAAGTATCGCGGGATCGATGCAATCCACCCGCGCCCGAACGGCTGTCCACGATGGGGCGCGAACTCCGCGTTCATCGCAAACTTGCCGCACGCGATCGTGAAGCGCGGTAACCGTCGGCCGCTCACGTTTGCGGTAGGTATCGCGGATTGCCGCCTGAATGATCTCTTCGATGTCCGGCGACAACAGCGTTCTGCCCTTGGAAGGTCCCGATATAGCATCCAGCAACGAGCTCGTGACCGGCGATGCGCGATACTGGTTCAGCAGCTCGTAGAAACGCGTTTGCCCCAACTTCAGCTCTCGGCATGCCCTGCCCACATGCGCGGCAGAAAGGCGAGGCAAAAGAGCTAAGGGACGAATAACCTTCTCGCGCGACACAGCCCTCAGCCAGGCTGCCTCCTCGACGCTCAACTTGTCTGGCTTCCGGCTCATCAGCGCTCACCTTACATCGAGCTGCAAATCAGGCTAAAATTCCGCCGAACCTACTCAAGTTCATTCAATTAGAATGAGCGATTATTGTTACGCGACAAAGACATGCGGTCCGCTCGTTTAAAAAGACGGACACGGTAAAGTCGGGGCAAATCACCTAAACTCGTGCCAATTCTCAGGCCCGTACGAAGCTGAAAGCGATGGAAAAGCGGTTCCAATGCCCCAAAAACGGTAGAACACCGCCCAGCGCGACGATGGCTGCCGCCATATCGGCCTCAGTCGCTGCGGCTCGTGGAACGATGACCCTGCCCGCGGGCAAGTGCCACAAACCGCTGCTTGACCGCAGCAAACAGCGCCGGCGGCAATGGCCCGTAATAGCCGCTTTCGCGGTCGAGCGGACGAATATCGGGGCCCGGCCAGACAAAGCGGTTGCTTTCGGTCAAAACGATCCACGAGCGTTCGTCGTCGAGGCCAAGGCGGCGCTTGGTGGCCGGCGGGATCTCGATGGCATCATCCGGATTGCTTGGCGGCGAATGGGTGATCGGCAAGACGCGCACGACCGGCGTTTCGTCCTCAAGCGCGGCCACGATCGCCAGCACCAGGCTCGGCCGATCCTTGTCGCCCTCCTCCCGTCCCTCGAGGTGATGACGGTGCCAGAGATAGGAATAACGGAAGACCCAGCCGACCTTCGGTTCAGCCGGCAGCATTCTTGTCCGTCAGCAGTTCGGCATTGAGACGATCGAGACCCGGGTCCATTTCGGATGTTTCGACCGCAGCGATGTCCGCGTCGCCAAGCGCCGTCGTCAGGTCGACGCGACGCTCTCGCCGCATCAGCCGAAGATAGTCCTCATAGGCAATGAGCACCGTACGGGGCCGGCCGTTCTTGGTGATGATCACCGGCTCGCGAACCGCGGCATCTTGAAAGGCGCCGAAATTTTTCGAAACCGCCGCGGCGGTGACCGTCGCTGTCATGTGCCTGCTCCTTTTTCCGTAATATACGGATTTCCCGGAAATCCCGCAATAAGAAAGCGAACACAATGCGTGTGCTAAAATCCGCCCCAATGGCGTCCTCGGACGAAGCGCGGGTCGCGCGCGCCGAGGCGCTTGACGCTCTGGATGCTATTCTTCCGTTCGATCGGCGCGACCAACTGGCAGCACTGCTCACAGACGAAGACGTTGCCACATTAAAACATCTAGCCAAGCAGGGCATGGGCGACAATACATTGCGGGCGCTCGCCTCCGACCTCGGCTATCTGGAAGCCTGGTGCCAGCTTGCGACCGGTTTCCCCCTGCCCTGGCCGGCGCCGGAAGCACTGCTGCTGAAATTCGTGGCGCACCATCTGTGGGACCCCGTCGAACGCGCCGCGGATCCGAGCCACGGCATGCCGGTGGAGGTCGAGGCGGGGTTGCGGGCCCAAGGGCTGTTGCGCGTCGACGGTCCGCATGCGCCGGATACGGTGCGGCGGCGCCTGACCTCCTGGTCGATCCTGACGCGCTGGCGCGGGCTGAGCGGAGAATTTTCGGCGCCCTCGCTGAAGACGGCGCTTAGGCTGGCGGTTCGAGCCGCACCGCGGCAACGCCGCCGCAAGAGCAAAAAAGCCGTCACCGGCGACGTGCTGGCAAAGTTGCTTTCCACCTGTGCCGGCGATCGCCTGGTGGATCTCCGTGATCGGGCGCTATTGCTGACCGCCTTCGCCTCCGGCGGCCGCCGGCGCTCCGAAATCGCCAGCCTTCGGATCGAGGATCTCATCGATGAGGAGCCGGTGCGCCAGAACCCGGCCGATAAGGACTCGTCTCTCCTGCCCTGCCTGACCATCAATCTCGGCCGCACCAAGACGACGACCGCCGATGACGACGCCCACGTCGTGCTGATCGGTCGGCCGGTTACCGCACTGAAACAGTGGCTGACGTCAGCCGGGATCGACAGCGGACCGCTGTTTAGGCGCATCGACCAATGGGGCAACATCGACCGGCGGGCGCTGACGCCGCAATCGGTCAATCTGATCCTCAAGACCCGTTGCAAGAGGGCCGGGTTGGATGCGGAGGCGTTTTCCGCGCACGGATTACGCTCCGGCTATCTGACCGAGGCCGCCAACCGTGGCATTCCCTTACCCGAAGCGATGCAGCAATCGCTGCACAAGTCGGTAACGCAGGCAGCGAGCTATTACAACAACGCCGAGCGGAAGAATGGCCGGGCGGCACGGCTTGTCATCTGAACGCTAGTCTTGGCGGGTCTTGACAGGCCGCAATTTTAATCACCGGTCTCAGGCACAGCCAAGGCGTTTGATGGCCCGCAAAGCTCGCCTTTTTACCGCTTCCGTTCGGCCCAACGAGACTGGTGATGCTGCTTCTGACATAAAGAGGCTGGCGGCTTGACCCGCGCCGGAGAACGAATGCAAACGCAGCGCTCCAGTCCGAACTCAAACGCTCGCCCAAACATGAACCGGCTAGCCGGATGAAATGTCCTGCCGTCATACACTTCAGCACGATCTGGATGATTACCTCCAGAGTTCAGATCCAGTTGAGGCGCACCGCACGTGTATGCATCCGTTTTGTCGATGTGCTCTATTCAAACAATCAATTACCTCAGTTGGCCGATAAGGCATATGAATGAGGCTAGTGGGGCTTGTTTCACAAGGAGGATTGGCGATGGAAAAAACAATTCTGGGTGGCCCCGGTAGCAACAGTCTCTTTGGCAGCAATGGTGATGATATAATAGTCGATCCCACGGGAGATGACTGGATCGACGGTGGTCCCGGCAGCGACTCAATCTCGGCCGGCGAGGGCAATGACCGAGTCTTCGGTGGTGTGGGCAATGACCACGTCTTTGGCGACGAGGGCAATGACTACCTCTACGGCGACCTTGGCCGCGGCAACCCGCGTATCCCCGCACCGGCCATCCTCGGTGAGGACAACGACAAGCTCTACGGCGGCCCCGGCGACGACTCCCTCTTCGCTGGCGACGGCAGGGACTCTTTGACCGGAGGTGCCGACCACGACACCTTTGTATTCCAGTTCCACAATCCCATGGCGGGATACGATCAAAACTACGAGCCAAAATCGGACCACACCAGCATTGTGGATTTTGACCCAGTGCAAGATACTTTCACCTTCGACGCGGTGAAATTTGGCAGCGATGGTCTTGCGGCGAATTTCGTCAATCATGCGACGCGCGGCAATCAGGTGGACACGTTCTATAGCGGCCCCGCCAACGGCGCGCACGGCGAGCACGTCGTCGTGATCACCGATCACGGTTTCGCCGATGGTTCAGCCGCAGCCAGGGATATCTCCGGCGAAGCTGCAGGCGATATCGTTGCCTATTTTAATTACAACACCATGACCGCGGAGCTGGGTTATGTTACCTCCGACAATCAGGTGGATGACTTCGCGCATTTGGCTAACGTGCAGAGTTTGCTCCACTTGGCCGGCCTGGGTCTGACCGCGTCCGATTTCATGTTCTGCTAATCCGGAAAATCATAGGGACCGCGCCACGCCGGCTCAAGCGCGGTCCCGCAAAACCGAGGTCGCCAAAGAGCACAGCCTCGCCACGCCCTCTAGGAGGAACCGTTAGGGACCAATCCAGCCGATGCGAATTCCCCTGCCCTTCCCTGCCTGGCAATCCAACTCGGTCGGACCAAGACGATGGCGGTGAATGCAATGGAAAATTCCGTGTGGCTTCTCGGGAAGACCTCGATGCCCCCGTTACATCACTAATCGCGCCGCGCGATGTTATATCATCCGACTGACCGAACTGCTAGACACCAGCCCGGCTGTCGCACTCATCGGCCCGCGTCAGGTCGGTAAAACGACATTGGCACTCTTGATAGCCGACCATCGTCCATCGATCTATCTCGACCTGGAGTCAGCTGTTGACCGAGACCTAAGCACATCCAGTGCGAGCAATCCATGCCCACGCATTCGCCTCTCGGGACAGGAGGATGTTCGCGCCGAGCAACATAGGGGCGTGTTCACCCAGGTTCGGTGGACCCATCTGTCTGATGAGTGGAATGAAGCTCGCCGAATCGGCCGCACCGCTGTCTCTCCCCGACCGTTACTCTGCGTCAGAACCTGCCAAAACGCCGAGGCCGGAGCAGACTCCTTCCAAAACAACCTATTTCACGCGATTTCCGCCATGGAAGCCCGCTGACGCGCTTTCAGGGGTCGCGATGGATCTGCGCCTATCCCAAATCATAAAACACGCTGGATAGCCCTCCATTTTCATCTCAAAACACGCTTGCAAACCTACATTTTCTCAAGCATTCATTATCTGTACAGCGCCAAACAAAAACAAGGCGAGAATTAATGCCACAGACAGCAACCGTCAGCTCCCCGTCCGCGCCGCAACGGCTGATCGGATACGCGCGGGTTTCAACGGACGATCAGCTCAACGACGCCCAGGTCGATGAGTTGCGCGCAGCCGGCTGCGACCGCATTCATCAGGAGCACGGATCCGGCTCATCTCGCGCAAGTCCGGTGCTCACCAAGTTGCTGAAGGATCTCACTTCTGGCGACGTGCTAGTCGTCGTTCGTCTCGATCGCTTGGCACGATCAGTCAATCATCTGCTTCACGTGATCGAAGATCTCGAAAAGCGCGGAGTTCATTTCCGCTCGTTGCGCGATCCGGTCGACACGTCCACGCCGCAGGGCATCTTTTCCCTGCAGGTGCTCGGGGCCGTCGCCCAGCTTGAGCGCTCTCTAATCGTCGAACGAACCAAAGCTGGCATTAAGGCTGCGAAAGCCAGAGGGAAGGTTCCCGGAAACCCCGGTCTGCGCGAGCGCCGACCGGAGGCGATCAAGGCGGTGTCGAAAGCACGCCAGAAACTTTATCTCGACGAACTGATTTCGTCGGCACAGACGTGGCTCCCGACCGTGCGGCAGCTCCGGCCGCAGCACAGCTGGGACAATGTCGTGCGCGTCCTTAACCGCCGCGGCCACGACTGGACCGTCGAGCGGCTCCGACGCGCTGTTCACCGGATGGTTCGTGAGAAGCTTGCAGAGCCAGAGGTGCTGGCCCGCTCACCGCGCCGCGCTCCCGAAGATCATTTGATGAAGTTGGTCGCCGCGATCACCATCGCCGATCCCAGTCTGTCGCTGCGCGAGATTGCCGCGCAACTGGACCAAATGGGGGAACGACCGGCGCATGGCAGTAGGAAGTGGCAGCCCTCTTCCGTCAGGGCGCTGTTGGATGAGGCACATCGCTTCGGCTTAGTTCGTTCTTGAGCAGCTGATTCATGAGAGCGCCCGAGCTTTTTGTCCCGCCAGCTTCCTTTCCGGGCGGAGATCTCCTTCCAATCCGTGCTTGCCACGACCTGTTCGGCCAAGCCGGCCAAGGGGGATTTGCTCCTCGAGCTGACGACCGCAACAGACACCGCCGGTTATAATGTCTTTGCAAAAATATTATAACCGGCGGTGCCTGCGGTGATTGGAGACGCCTTCATAGAAGAAGGCCGATTACAGTCGCTCATTAGGCTCGGCCGTCTGGAAGCTGCACTGTGTGATCCTCATGAGCTACCACTCATGCGCTGAGATTGGGCGCAACCCGGCTGGCAGCACTTCAGCTAAGATCGTGAACCCCTCGAACCGCTGGAGCGTCAGTTTCTCAAGTCCTCGGGAGAGGTCATCGGGGCCATGCTTCACTTCAATGAAGAGGATGGCAAGTCCCTGCGGATCGAGCTTTTGAGCGATGAGGTTGTGAAAACCTCAGAGATCGAGGGTGAGATGCTCGATCGGCTGAGCGTGCAGTCGTCGCTGCGTCGGGACTTCGGCCTTGATGCCGACAACAGAGCGATCAGGCCTCAGGAACGTGGCATCGCCGAGATGATGATCCACCTCTTCGACACCTGGTCCAAACCGCTCGACCACGAAACCCTCTTTCATTGGCATTCGATACTGATGGCAGGCAACAGCCATCTCGCAACGATCGGTGGCTATCGGACTCACGAGGACGCGATGCAAATCGTCTCCGGCTGCTTCGACAAGCCGACCATTCACTTCGAGGCGCCGCCTTCCCGGCAGGTACAGTTTGAAATGGGTGGGTATGTCTCCTGGTTCAACAGATCCGGATGGAGGGCGAAAGTCCCCTCCCCGCTCTGACGCGTGCCGGCATAAGTCACCTTTACTTCGAAAGCATCCATCCATTCGAAGATGGAAACGGCAGGATCGGCCGTGCATTGGCGGGAAAGTCGCTGGCGCATAACATCGGGCAGCCAAGCCTGATTTCGCTCTCACTCGCGTCGCGTTTTATATCCGCAAGGGAAAGTTCTACGACCAGTTCCGCGGCCAGTTCAACAGGCGCCAGGACAAGGTGATCTCCCGCATGTTCCGCGAAGGGATTGAGGGCTTCAAAGGCGGCTGAGCGCGGAAAACTACATCGCGATCATAAAGGGCGTCCCGAGCGGCGGCTACTCGAGACCTTCACGATATGATGGGGAAGGGAGCGATGAACGGCACCGGCGAACGCCGGCATACGCGGTACACCTTAGAACTGCCGGTGCAGGAGCGATAGAAGCAACGGTTCGTAACGGCCCGATTGCTACCGCGGGGAATATGGCTTGACGCGTGCGGCGATCTCTTCGTCGAGGACAAAGCAACCGAGGAACTCCTGCCATTTTTCGGCTGACCGACGCGCCTCAGTCAGCATCTGCCTAAGTTCGTCGATGCCATCGTCTGTCAGAGCGGGTGTGCTCTCGTCATCTCCGGTCACGACGCTGATGATATTCCCATAGGTCAGGTTGTCATCATTGCTGATGATCTCCCTGAGGAGGTCGACGTCCTCATCGAGGATTTCGGCGACATAGTCGATGGTGAAGACGAAGCTGACCGTTGCCATCAAGCGGCCTCGGCGCAGATGATTGCCGCTGTCGGCTTCCAGTTCCATGGAAGCAGCTCCGCGAGGCGATTGATCTTGTGATCCTGAATGCGGTCGAGCACATCAGCCAGATAGGCCTGCGGATCAAGGCCATTCATCTTGGCGGTTTCGATAATCGTCATGGCCCGCGCCAGGGTTTCTGCTCCAGTGTCGGCACCCGCGAAGAGCCAGTTTCGTCTTCCAACGCCGATAGGACGCAACGCCCGCTCGGCGGCGTTGTTATCGATTGCGACACGGCCATCTTCCAGGAACAGGCAGAATGAAGACCACCTGCTCAAGCCGTACCGGAAAGCGCCCGCCAGATCGCTCTTGCCGGGGATACGGGTCAGTTGCGCTTCGGCCCAGACGCGGAATGCTTCGACCTTTGCCTTGCTGTGCTTCTGGCGCGCGGCAAGACGGATATCGGCAGACTTGCCTGCAATGCCGCGCTCGATGTCGTAAAGCGCGCCGATACGGTCGAGAGCCTCGCGGGCAATCTCGGATTTGTTCGAGGTCCAGATATCGTGGAAGTCGCGCCGCCAATGCGCCCAACATGAAGCCTCCCGGAAGCGGCGTTTCCCGTCCGTTCCGGCCTCATATAACTTCGCATAGCCTTTGTAGCCATCGGCCTGAAGGATGCCGCTCGCCTCCTTGAGGTGACGGTGAACGTGCTCTTCCTTCCAGTCGGGAGCAAAATAATAGACCGCACCGGGCGGAGCTATGCCCGCCCATGGGCGCTGGTCCCGGACATAGGTCCAGAGCCTGCCCTTCTTCACCCCTTTCCCCAGCCCCTTGTCGCGTAGAGAACGATCCAGAACCCGGATCGGCGTGTCGTCGGCGTGGAGAAGGTCGCTGCTCATGATCGCGGCTTCGATCAACTCGATCAGCGGCAGGAGCACCTGCATGGCGCGGCCACACCAATCGACCAACGTGCTGTCGGGGATATCAACGCCCATGCGGGCGAAGATTTCGTTCAGGCGATAGAGCGGCAAGTGGTCGTCGAACTTCGAGACCAGGATATAGGCCAGAAGACCAGCGCCCGCCATGCTGCCCGATATCGGACGGCTGGGCGCGGGCAACTGCACCATCTTCTCGCAGCAGCGGCAGGACTTCTTCAGCCGGGCGATCTCGATGACCTTCATCTGTGCGGCGATCATGTCGAGGATTTTGCTGACGTCTTCGCCGACAAGCCGCAGTTCGCCACCACAAGCGGGGCAGCACGTTCCGGGATCAAGTTCCCTGCGCTCGCGAGCGGCCTTGTCCGACACGCGCGGACGGCGGCGCATGGTCTTTTCAGGCATGCTTTCCTCAGGCGCGGCAGGCTCCGTTTCTTCGTCCTCGGCGAGTGGCTCGCTGCTGCCTTCCGAAGCGGCAATCATCAGGTCCTCGAGCGCCAGTTCCAACTGCTGGATTTCCCGCTCGATCTTTTCCGACGACTTGCCGAAGCCATGTTTCTTCAGCCTGGCGATGCGCAGCCGCAGGGACTGGATCAACTGATCATGCGCCTGCAAGGTCGCAGACATCTTCGCGTTCTTCGCCTCAAGCGAGGCGATCATCGCCTTCAGGAAGGCCGGATCATCGGGAAGATTTTGGCTCGCGTTTGACATGAACCTGACTACCACAGGTCAGGGTCAATATCCATAAAAACACGCAAATTCAGTGAGATAAAGTCAACCGACACGGGCCGGAGGAACGCCCCAGTCGGGCCGTCGCCAATCAATCCCTTCCCACAGCATTGCCAGTTGAGCAGACGTCAACCGGGCTGCTCCATCTGCTGCCAAGGGCCATGGAAACCGCCCTTTCTGCAAGATTTTGTAATAAAGGCAGAACCCCTGGCCGTCAAAATACAATAGCTTCAAACGGTCGCCCCGCTTGCCCCGAAACGCGAAGACCGCACCTCCCGTCGGCTTCTGGCGCAGCACATCCTGGGCAAGAGCAGCCAGCCCCTCTATCCCCTTGCGCATGTCCGTGACACCGCAGGCGATATAAACCCGAACACCTGTCCCAGGCCCGATCATGCCGCCTCGATTGCCCGGATCAGGCGCTTCAGTGCAACCACATCAACATCGCCACTGAAGCGAAGGCTTCGTCCGCAGCGCAGTTGCAATTCCATCATTGCAGGCAAAACCTGCATGCCATCAAAAGCCCGAGCCTCTTTGCTGTCCCCTGCCGGCGGCATGTCCAGCGGCAGAAACACCGTCGTCGACGGCGGCGACAGCAGGCCCTTCTTCCGCAATTCACGCCGCCAGGTGTAAACCTGCTGCCGCGTGACCGAATACCGGCGCGCCACCTCTGTCACCGACGCGCCGTCGACGCCTACCGACAGCACGACCTCCAGCTTGCTCTCATCACTCCAACGTCGGCGACGTTCATCGCCGAGAATTTCCACGCGCATCGCAGGTCTCGCCTAAAGCACGTCGCTAACGACGTCGTTATAGACGGGTCATAAACAAGTAAGCCGATCTCCGACAGGCGGCCACAATCGGGCGGTTACAACGGTTCGGCGGGGCTTTTCGTCCGCTCTATCAAGAGAGTGCGGTATCAATCGCCGGAAGCGGACTGGCTTGATTCTTGCGTTGGCTGGTCATTGGTTCGCCGCCCAAACTGCGAAGACACGAGGATTGTTATGCCAACTGGCAAGGTAAAGTTCTTCAACGCCGATAAAGGCTTTGGTTTCATCACGCCGGAAAGCGGAGGAGGCGACGTTTTCGTGCATGTCACCGCTCTGCAATATGGCGATTTGCTCAGAGAAGGACAGTCCGTTTCCTACGATCTCGGTCAAGATCGAAAGACCGGCAAGCTAAAGGCGGAAAACGTGAGACCGCTCTGACGCCATTGGACAGGAGCGGCGGTAACGCGCTCAAACGCGCCTTCGGCCGCCTGCTCTTAAGTTGCGACTTGCTGAAATCATCAGTTCAAGTGGGCCTCAGCATATGTGGCACAGCCCCCAACTTGAAGCGCTTCTTGACCCGGTCGACGGGTCTCCCATCCAGGAGCGGAACCTTTATGAGCCTGCAATAATCCTCAAAACCCATCTTGGTGTAATAGGCAAGCCCCCTTAAATTGTCGACACGGATGGTCGCATTGATGAATTCGAACCCGAGTTCTTCGGCTGTTGCACGCGTTGCAGGAAATAGGGCGCTGCCGACGCCGGATATGTTTGGGTTCGCGCGTGCAAATGTAGCAATGTCGACAAATCCCTTCGATGAATCGCCGTATAGGCTCAACGACTGAAAGCCGACGAGCAACCGATCGTGCTCAGCAACATGACAAGCAAGCGCAAACTCGCCATCGATAAACCACTCGGCGAACTCAGTGGCAGAAAGCGGTGTCTCGAGTGCGGTTGTCCCCCCGGCGCGGATGATTTCGTTCAGAAGGCTGCAAAGCTCCTCCGCGTCCGTGATTACGGCTCTTCGAATATGCATGTTCTTCAGAGACACCATCTCAGATTGGCAGTTTATCGGCGAAACTCCGGAGACCACAAGTGAGCATTTCGCCTGCTGTAATGTCTGACGAGTATGTGCTTTTTGTTGATCACGATGCCCTCCGGCCTGGAGAACCATTCGTTCGCATCAACGCCATCAACATCGGTCCAAGCGAAAACTCGCCGCGTTCCGCTTTGCGGGTGAGGTCACGCAAATAACCGCCCGCGTTGTTGATGTGCCCCGCCCTTTCGAGGATGCAGGCCATCACTGCCGCGGCGTTTTCGGCGCCCAATGCCTCGCAGGCATTCTGGTAGGCACTTGGACTGACGGCCAGCATCGATCGCACGACCACCGCAGCCGACATCAGATCGCGCCAACTACCGATCGCACCGCCCGGCCCGTAGTTCGAAATCTCAGGGCAGGCCTGCATCACCATTCCAAGCGAAAAAGCCTTTATCGGCTCTCGCATCCGCCCGATATCTGGGCTCGATTTCGCCCCCGGCTCTTTTTCAGAGCGTGGTTCAAGTTCATTGCTGGATTCGGATTTTGAATTCTGTATGTGACGTCCATTTTGGACATCATTGCTATCTGTTTTTTGGGAATCTTTCTGAAATTCCAGGTGATTGATGATCTCTTCACGCAACATTCGCATTTCGTCGAGGACGGATTCAATATCTTTGAGGGTTGGGGAGCGGGGGACACGGGCTAGCAGCTGCACGTAGTAGCCCTCCAGCTTTTCCCAATCGCCGGAAGCGCCCTCTTCTATCGCAGCCGTCAGCAGCTTGCGTACGTCTCGCCGGCAGATCGTCAGGGCTTCCTTGGTGCGACGGAAGTGCCGGCGCTCGGCCGCTACCTGCTGGGCGAGCTGCGCAAGCTCTTCGGCGCGAGCAAGCAGCGGCGCGAGGCTGAAGCCGAACGCATCCTCGATCTGGCCGCCATTGTCCTTTCGGGCGTATCGTTTGCCATTAGCACTGTCTTTGCGCTGGATCAGTCCAGCATCGACGAGTGCGGCAAGGTGCCGGCGCAATGTCGTGCCAGCAATACCATGCGCTCGAACCGAAAGCTGCTGATTTGACGGGAACACCACCAGGCCGCGCTCTTCCGAAAGCTCGTTGTCCGGATAGAAGGTCAAGAGCGCATCAAGAATGGCAAGGGCGCGGTCCTGAACGCCGAGCACTGTTCTCGCCTCCGAGGCATCGCGAAAAATCTTCCATTTGTCGGCCGTCTTACCCGGCCGCATCTCAGCCGTCTTCATTTGCCCTTTTACCTGGGCAAGCGACATCGACCGCCGCCCGAAGGGCGTCGTCACATTTCCAGTCTGCATTTTCTCTCACCTTCATTGAGGCAAAAGAGATCCGCCCGCCAAATCGACGGTTACGACTCTTGACAGCGATTCGTGGAAATGCGACTCTCGATCTTGCTTAGGGAATACGAGAAGGGCTTCCACGACTTGGTCGTTTGGGGGCCTTTTTCTTTTGCGGCTTCAGTCTCCTTTGCTTCCCTCCTTCAGGAATTGCTCATAGAGCGCATCCAAATTGCGGGAAAGATATTCTCCGAAACGGCCAGCATTCTTCGCCTTCATCGAGAGCGAGAAAGCTTTGCCCGTATTCTTGATTTCAGCCTGCACCGCCTTGTCACGGGGCTGCCATTTCGCCTTTTGAGTCGAAACCTCCGCCTTCTTCACAGGCCGCGCTGTTGTGTTGAGCGCCTTGTACAGAGATGAAAAGCGCTCATCAGACGGCAATGCGTCGAAACCGTCTGTGCTCAAAACTTCTGATACTTTGCCACCATTGGCGAATTTTCCGACTAAAAGTGAAAGCTCAACCCAACGCTCTCGGCCCACACCGGGAGCTGGTCCGATTTTTTCTATCACGTCAGCCGAGATGCGCTCTGCAACAGTCATCATCTTCGAGATCGAAGCCGCATTCGCCGACAATGCCAAGGAAATCACCTCTCGGCCATAACCAAGATCATCCAGGCGCTTGGCGAATAATGCCCTTTCGATAAAAGAGAGGTTTGCACGCGCGGAATTTTCTTGCCCTTGAGCAATGACATGGGCACGGTCGTCAATTGCCTTGACAACAGCCCGAACTTTTCTGCCGAGGTCTCTTGCTACTCTTACTCGTCTATGGCCGAACACGACCTGATAAAGACCATCGACCTTCGTATGGGGCCGCACGAGAATAGGCGTATCCTGCCCACGCACCCGGATCGCCTCTAGCAGATCTTGATACTCGCCGTCGTCGTCTGAAAGCCGATCCTTCACGAAAGAGCCTTCAATTTGTGCCGGATCGAGTTCGATAATTGCCTCGCCTTCGAGAAATTTATCAGCCTGCTTCGCCAACTCGTCCAGCGAACGCACGAGAGATTTTCCTGCGCCCCGCATGGGGTATGCGGGTGCCGCGCCGCTATCATCATGCAGGTCAGCGAGTCCCTCGAGCAGATTTTTTCGTGCCATCTCATTTGCTCCGAACAGCCGTTAGCCGTTTGTTTTTCCGCATAAAACCTCCGTTTTTGTCAGCCGACAAATCGGCGCCCCCACGATTCGTGAACGAGGCCGGCAATTTCAGCGTTCACTGCATCCAACGATTCCATCGCACGGTCATACGTGCCTCTATTCATGGATGCGCGATCAACTTCGTACAGAGTTTGCTTGGTAATCCCGGCATCCGAAACCGCCGTCGACTTCACCATCTGGTTCTTCAGTATGAACTCGTGGAACATCGTGGACATAAAGCCGACCATCTGGGCTTGCGGAACATCGGTTGGCTCGTAGCGCGTAATCAAGTACCTGTACCAGGAGAGGTTCACTTCCGCGCCGGCTGCACGGATCGGCTTTAGAATTCCACCAAGCATCAGAAGAAACTGACCCATCGACATCACGTCCAGCATCTGCGGATGGATTGTTATCAGAACACTTGTCGCTGCGGTCAGTGCGGTCAGCGTCAAATATCCGAGCTGCGGTGGACAGTCGACGACGACGACATCATACCGATCGTCGACCTCAGCCAAAGCCCGCGATATACGGGTGAAAAACGTTTTGCCTTCATTGGATGACTTATCAGACATCGCGAGCGGCGTGTCATATTCATACTCCTGCAAATCCAGGTTTGCAGGGACAATATCCAATCCAGGGAAATTGGTGGTCTGGATGATTTCCGAGATTGGCTTTCTCGCACCATCATAGCGGATGGCGTCGTAGATCGACGCGATCTGATCGAGCTCCGGTTGGAAACCGTGCAGAGACGAGAGGGATGCTTGAGGGTCGAGGTCTACGGCAAGGACGCGATGCCCCGTCAATGCCAGGTACTGCGCCAAATGGGCGGCGGTCGTGGTCTTCCCCGAGCCGCCCTTGAAGTTGACTACGGCAAGCACTTGCAGCTTTTCACCGCCGCGCCGATGGGGAACATACATGCGGTTGTCGGATCGACCGTGCATATCCAGATATTGGCGAAGCTCCAACATTTGTTCGGCGGTATAAGAGCGACGACCCGAGGACGAGGTTTGAGGGGAGGGGCCCTTTCCCTCCAGATGCAGCTTTTTCAATGTGCTCTGCGATACACCGACATAGGTTGCGACCTCTGCCAGCGAGAAGCTTCGCAATGTCTTTTTCGCGTTCGGCGGGAATCGCTGTACGCTAAGGAGGTGCAGCTTTTTCGAAATCAAATCACCCTGTTCAAGGATTTGATCTTCAAAGTGCATCGGCATCTTAAGCGAAGCCATCGAATTAGCGTTCAT